>JAMOBH010000055.1:0-22187 GCA_039908085.1 Magnetococcus sp. YQC-5 | reverse complement strand
TTTTTTTTCAGTCAGCTTGGCCTGATTTTTTGAGGGACTCGATCTGTGCTGTCAGTTCCTGGATGTGTTTTTTTAATCTGTCCTGATAATTTTTTTGCAGCAAATGATTTTTGACTCGGTTCTGAATGACATCTACATTAAATGGCTTTATGATATAATCAATGGCTCCCAATGAAAGACCAAAAGCTTCATCCGTGGCCTCCTTTTTGGCTGTAACAAAAATAATAGGAATATCATTGGTTCTTGGATCTTCCTTCAGTCTTTTGCAAACCTCGAAGCCGTCCAAGCCGGGCATCATGACATCCAAAAGAATTAAATCTGGGGGATTTTTTGATGTCGCGATTTTGATGGCCTGTTCACCATCCAGGGCCACCATTCGCACATAATCAGAAAATATGTCTCGAAGAACGTCGATGTTTTGTCTTAAATCATCAACGATCAAAATTTTTTTCTTCGATACCTGGTCGTCCATACCAAACTCCTGATATGATTATTTTTAACGATATAAATTAATACCTTCAAGCCAAGCTGTTGGCAAGCGTATAATTATGTTGATAATATTTTTGTTTGATGTTTCTATTTGAATTGTGCCATTCTGGATTTCTGCAATCATTTTGGCTGTATAAGGGCCAAGTCGTTTATGATCACCATTAGAGAGATATTTTTGAAAAAAATCATCATTATTGGTTAATGGGGTTTTGGTTTTGTAACTGATCTTCAAGATGGAGGGATCACTGCCTTCAAGAAAGATCAGAATGGATTCTTTGCTGTCAGAAGCATCTGACGCACATTGTATCAAATTGGTCAGCATGGAGTAATAAAGCAGTTCCTCTCCGAGGACAAAATAGTTTTCCCCCAACTGTGGGGATCGACCGTTCAGAAGGATTTTGATTGTGGTTGCATTCATTTTTAATTTTTTATCTTCAAATTTTATAATATCAAGAATGATCGGCAATAAATTGATTGGTTTTGGTTGAAGGACATAGTCTTTGTGTTCTATTTTATACATTTCAATCGAAGCGTTGATCATGGTGAGCAGTTGATTGGCTGACTTCAAAATCGTATAAAACTGATTGGCCTCTTGTTCGCTCGGTCTGCGAGACATATAAATGCTATTGATTCCACTGATAATTTCATTCAAGGGTGTTTTGAGATCCTGTTGCATAATGTATTTGACATCTTCTCGAAATTTCGAGGCTTCGGCCAGTTCTGTATATTGTTGATTGATAGTCGTATTTTGAATTTTCAGGGTTTCCATGCTGTGTTTCAATTGCAGATGGGTTTTGACCCTGGCCAATACAATCGGTGGACTGATGGGTTTGGTGATATAATCAACCGCTCCCAATGCAAACCCTTTGGATTCATCTGGAACCGATGTCTTGGCTGTCAGAAAAATCACCGGGATATCCACAGTGTTTGGATGTGCTTTCAATTGTCTGCATACTTCGTAACCATCCATATCCGGCATCATGATATCCAACAAAATCAGATCAGGTGGATTTTTGGATGTCGCAATACCTATGGCCTGGGTTCCGTTGAGTGCTACCATACGGACATAATCCCCTAATATATTGCGTAATACATCGATGTTCTCACGCATATCATCAACGATCAAAACTTTAGATTGAATCAACGTATCGTCCATCGTCTAGTCCTTGTCAAGTGGTATTTTCAATATATTGGCGATTGTATTGACTGTAGCCAATGCTTTAAAATAATCATAACCATAAACATATTTTTGCAAATCTTGAAAAATGTGTGCGGCAGGTGTGGTTTGCAGTTGTTCTTTGAGTGCCGCCATCAGTGCATCGGTTTCTGAAATGCCATCCTTCAATAAATCAACCAGTTCTGTCAACAGGGGAGTCAGATATTCGGGATCAATGATGATCTCTGCACGTACTGGAGTGACCTGAATGACATCCGTGAGCGCGACAGGTGCTATGGCATTCATGACAGGCTCCAAGAGTGCGTCAAATTTTTCAATCCAATAGGATCGTTCCTGTGGGGTTCCATGTCTTATGGCTTCTTCCAAGGCATAGGATGCATGTTGCAAATCATCAGCCCCCAGAGTGCCAGCCACTCCCTTGATGGAATGGGCCAGTCGAGCCGCTTTTTGCAGATCGTTGCCTTCACAAGCCTCTTTGATTTCATCTGCAATATAGCGTTGCTGTTCGTAAAAACGTATCAACAATTTTTTGTACGATGTGCGATTGCCATTGAGATGGGTTAACCCTTTCGTTACATCCACACCAGGCAAGTCCGGGAGCAGAATGTCATTCCCATCCATCCCCACCTCTGTTTCAGCTTGCAAAGCTTTCACTGGACCAATCCATCGGGCCAGTTCCGTATAGAGAGGCTCCGGCAAAAGGGGTTTGGCCAAATAGGCGTTCATGCCCGCATCCAGACACTTTTGACGCACAGCGTCCATGGCATGGGCGGTCATGGCAATGATGGGTAATTTTTCAAATTGTGGGTTCTGTCTTATGATGCGAGTGGCTGTATAGCCATCCATGATCGGCATTTCCAGATCCATCAACACCGCATCAAAAGGGTGTTGATGGATCTTTCTAATGGCTTCATGGCCATTGCTGGCAATTTCGACCAGCAATTTAGCCATCTCCAGCTGTTCTTTCGTTACCTGTTGGTTGGCATCGTTGTCCTCAACCAACAAGATCCGTCTGCCAGCGAACTGTTTTGCAACCATCTGATTTTCATTTGAATGGCTGTTGTGGAGCATATCGGTAACGCTCTCACCGTACATCCTCATAATGGATCCGATCAAGTGCGACCCGGTAATCGGCGTTTGGAGCAAGGCAGATACCCCGGCTTGATGCATGGCATCTGTGAGATCGTTTTTGTCAGACGGACTCAAAAGAATAATTTTTGGGATTTTTCTGGGAGGGGTACTATCCGGGTCGCGACCTGTCATCTTTTTGATGATTTTAATTTCATCTTTTTCCAATATGTGCCAGTTTATGATCACAATGTCATAAGGCTTGCCTTTCTTGCCGAATGAAAGTACTTCAATCAAGGCGTTTTGTATGGAATCCACCACGGTCATTGAAAAATTTAATGTATTCAGGACGGTTTCCATGCCCTTCCAAATGCGTGGAGAATGATCGACCGCCAGGATTTTTGGATGATGCAGGCATTTTGGAATCCGCATGGTGTGTTCAACAATATCTGGGCGGCATTCAAAGACGACGGTAAAATAAAAAACAGTGCCTTGACCTGGCGTACTTTCTGCCCATATACGGCCCCCCATCAATTCCACCAATCGTTTACAGATGCTCAAACCCAGTCCGGTTCCACCATATTTTCGCGTTGTGGAACTGTCAGCCTGAACAAATGGATTAAATAGTTGTTCTATAAGATCAGGATTGATGCCTATACCAGAATCTTGAACAGAAAATGTCAGTTGAGTCGGTCCCGTCTTTTTTGTGCTGGAATGCATGGAAATTTCAATGAAACCCCGTTCCGTGAACTTGATGGCGTTGTGAACCAGATTGGATAATACTTGTTCTAGACGTCTGTAATCTCCAAACATCGTGTTGCATATGTTCCCGGAGATGGAAAAAATCATTTCAATCCCCTTGTCAACCGTCTGTCTGCCGAACAAGTCTGCAATATGATCAAAAATATCATGGATATAGAACTCAACCGAATCCAGTTTCATTTGTCCGGCTTCGCTTTTGGAAAAATCCAAGATATTATTGATGATGAACATCAATGAATGGGAGGCATTGTCAATTTTGTGTAAATAATCATTCATTTTTGACATGGAGTTGGATTTGAGTGCCAAATCGGTCAACCCGATCACGGCATTCATGGGGGTGCGAATTTCATGACTCATGCTTGCAATGAATTCACTTTTTGTTCGATCAGAATCTTCCGCCAATTTTTTGGCCTCCTGCAGAAGATGTTCTCTCTCCCTCAGGATTTCCACCATATCATTCAATTTTTGGGTGCGCTCCGCAATCAACTGTTCCAGTTCATTCTGTTGGCGCAACAAATCGGCTTGGGCGTGTGCTGCGACGGTGATTTGATGACGCGCTTCCAAACGATCCAGAGCATGCAAAACTATAATTTTTGCAAGACTGGTCAAAAAATTTAAGCCAATTTGCAACCTGGTCTCTTTCAGGATCGGAACTTCATCCAAAGTGATCATGTATGCATCAATATCGTAGTCATATTGTCTGGCATTGGCAATAAAGTACTCTTTGACAGGAGGGGTGAGAAGAAATTGACCGATAAAAATATTGGCTATATGGTGATTATTGATGATAATGGGGGAGGCGCATTCGATCAGGCCATTGCCACAACTGTAGATCGAATAGGTCTTCCCCTCTTGTAACTTGAGTGCCAGTTCGGTGTCGCTCTTGACACAGCAAGCGTTGCTGCGCTTCTCTTTGCGGTGAAAATCAGTACAAATACGCTTCCATCGTGAGGCTACAAGTATTTTACCATGAATATCGATTATGGACGCGGAGATGCCCAGTGCGTCACAAAAGCTGTCCATCAATACCTGGACATGCTCAATATCAAACAAGGCATCAACACTATCTTGATCGGTAATTAATGTCATTGATAATTATTCTTTTGGTGTATAATGTCTGGTCATGTTTTTAATGGGGAGGCTTTTTGCCTGATGTTTTGGTCGTATTGGATCGGGTCATGGCCTGGGTTGTGTCCAGACGTTTCATCTCTTCTTCGGCGATGAGGCGGGTTACGACCTCATCGTTTTTTGGAGCAGAGAGGATACGTCCCAGCCAGATTCTGGCATCTGGATGATTATCGCGCATGAGGTGGTATTGAGCAATAAAAAATAGGGCTTCAGCAGTTGCGGCTGGTTTGATTTTGGGATCTGGCTGATTGTTGGCAGCGTTCCAGGTCTCTTCTGGGGTCAGTTGTTCCTGCAACAAGGCAAACAAAGGCCATGGCCACGCCTGGTTGAGCGAAGAGGGCGGGGAGGGGAGAGGTTCCTGTTTGTTTGCGCGTCGGCTGGCGACATACCGCCAGAGTAAAGCATGGGGGTCGTCCGGTTGCAGTTGGACAGCTTGTTGAAAGACCTGTTCAGCCTCTTGAAAATGTCCTTGCAGAAAATGGATCAGGCCCAGATTGGCTTGCATGGCTGGATTGTCCGGGGCCATGGCAACGGCATTGCGAAAATCCTCGGCAGCCAGTTGATAAAGACGTTGTGACGCCCGCAAAGATCCGCGTTGGAGTCGGGATTCGGGGTTGTTCGGGTCGGCGGTGATGGACAAGTCCAGTTCGGTCATGGCTTCTGGCAGGCGTTCCAGGGCGATCAGGGCTTCGGCGCGCAGGCGCAGGGTTTCGCCATGTTTGGGGTGGAGGGTCTTGGCGTGTGAAAAATCCTTCAGGGCGCGTTGGGGGTCTTGGTTGATGAGCAGCAGAGAGCCTCGTTCCAAAAGTCCGGTGTGGTGATCCGGTTGATGCTGCAAAAAGGTGTCATAATCCAGCAATGATTCTTTGATTTGATTGAAATTTTTATAAATCCTGGCCCGGTCCAGATGCAGAAAGGCATCTTCAGGACGCAGCAGAATGGCCATGGAGATCTCTTCGGCAGCCTGATCCCATTCCCCCCGGATGGCCCGTGCCCGACCCCGAATGATATACCAGGGGGCATGGTTGGATTTCAACAAGAGTGCCTGGTCGCAATCATGCAGGGCGCGATTGAGCAAACGGGGAGATTGGTGTTGGGCACTTTGGGCGAATAACAATTGGCATCGTCCCCCATGGACAGCGGCCAGGGTGAGGCGTGGCAGTCGATGAGGTAATCTCAAGGCGCGGGTGTACCACTGGATGGCTTCAGTGGTTTTTCCTTGTGATTGTGCTTTCAAGCCTTTTTCTGCATGGCTGACGCTCGGATTATCCGCCCAGGTATCGACACTGGGCAGCATCAACAGGCCACACCACATGCCAAAGAACAGGAATTTGCGTGAGTGCATTCAGATCTCCTCCTGTCGGATCATGGCGATGAATATTTTGACCAATTGTGGATCCCATTGTCCCCAGTTCCACTCTTTTTCAAGGATGGACAAGGCTTTATCCACAGGCATGCCCTTGCGATAAACCCGGTCGCCGGTCATGGCGTCCCAGGTGTCGGCGATGGAAACGATGCGGGCCAGCAGTGGGATTTCTTCTCCGCTCAAACCATCGGGATACCCTGTGCCATCCCAGTGTTCATGATGCCAGGCAGCGATTTCCAGAAATTCATGGAAATGGTGCAATGGACGCATGATGGTAGCGGTATATTGGGCATGACTGCGCATGATGGCGAATTCTTCATCGGTCAAGGATCCTGGTTTGTTGAGAATGGCATCCGGGACACCGATTTTGCCCAGGTCGTGCATCAAGGCACCCTTTTGCAAGATATTCAGTTTTTCTTCAGACAGACCAAGATGCTTGCCCAACAGGACGGCATATTTGGCCACACGGGCGGAATGGCTTTGGGTATAGGCATCCTTGGCTGCCAGGGCCTTGCTCATGGCTTGTAATGTTTGCAAGTAGTTGTTTTCTTGTTCTTGCATCAAAAGACTGATATTGTCTGCCATGGCATTCATGGCGCGCCCCAGGTCACCGATTTCATCGTTGGGCAGTGGCAGGGGGATCCGTCTTGCCAAAGTACCTGAGCCAAAATCAAGCATGGTGTTCGAGAAACGGTTGATGTGGCGAATGGCCAGCAGGTGCAAGAGCCACCAGACAAAAAGAAACAGCAGAGACCCGGTGAAGGATGTCAATAGAAGAATGCGCTTTTCGTAGGCATCATCGTTCAGGGTGATTTGGTGCAGGAGTTTTTCCAGATCCAATTCCGCTTCCAGACCGGCGTTGACCTCGTCGCCCCCCAGTCGAACCGGGACGATGATATCAATGGTTGGGTGTGTATTTTTTTCCCTGTTTTCAATAATTGAAGATGTGTCAGATGACGAAACTGGTTTTTTTTCTCGAATGACTTGGCCATATACCCCATCCATGGGTTTGTCCGGGTGGTAACCTGGTTTGGTGTGGCTGATGACCTGTCCAGTAGATGAGTAGAGATAGATTTCGATGGGGGAAAAATGGAGAAACCCATGACGCTCAGAGGAGAAGCCCTTGAGCAGGATCGCACGGTATTGTTCTGGTGATGTGTCGGGTGGCATCATTTCCAGTTGCAAGGAGAGGCCCAACAGGTAACTTTCCGCCTGTTTGTAGGTCTGATCCAGCATGGCCTTTTCCAGTTCCGCTTCTGAGATGATGACCAGAAAATAAATATTGATCACAAATCCTGTCAATAGCCAGAAGAGGATTTTATGGGTAAGTGACAGTTTTGGCAGTCGTTGCATGCGTCGGAATCCCAGATGGGTAGAGGGTGGGCTGGTCAAGCCATCCCGCTCAATCGATCAGGATCTGGCAGGAATATTTCGTCGCTGGATCGATTGTTTGCTTGTGTTGGTATGAGCAACACTTGTACCATATGGAGATGGCTGGCTTGAATGGCATGAAACGTTCTCAATCTGCTTAGATGATACTGATGATGATTGATGCACCTATGATACCGCGAAATCCTCTGTTGCATGCCCAGAATCTGGTGGTGATGTTGGACCAGTACGATGAAAATTTCGATTTATATAAATCATATAATGAAAGATTGTTGATCAATCTGGGCGAAGTGTTCAACAAAACGACATTACCTGTTAGTGCCATTACTGGTGATATCATGTCCAGAGGGGCATTGAAAAAACTTTTGATGGAAAAAGGGGGCTATTACAGCAGGCTGAGAGATATTGAGAATCTGATTACAGTTCGTGTGGTCGTCTATTTTTCCGACGACATTGACATGGCGGTCAGTTTGGTCAAAAAGGAATTCATGCTTAATGATAGTTTTTTGTCTGGCACGCATTCGCCGGATCAGGATCGGTTTGGGATCAATGCGCGTCGTTTTTCCATCATGTTGTTGCCAGACCAATATGGTCGCGTGGAATATCAGCGTTTTGTTTCCCTCAAGGCCGAACTGGAAATCAGGACCGTGTTGCAACACTCCTGGTCAGAAGTGAAAGGGATGTTTGATGTTTTGATCAACCGCATGAATGTCCCTGGACAAAATGTGAACAAGTTGGCGCAAATATCCTACCTGCTCAAAATGGCCGATGACGAGTTGGTGCGGATCAAGGAGCAGATTCTGTCTCAAAGTGAACGGGTCCGTCCAGACCCCATGGAGATGGTGGTCAACACCCCCAAGGAAACACCGCTGCCACCTGATACCCTGCCGATGGTGGATCCGGCACAACGGGCTGAGTTCATGCAAAAAATCGAACAATTTATTCTCAATGATGGTTTGGTGCGGGAATTGGATCGGGCCATTGCCGATCACTATGAAACAAAATTGGTCTATAAAGATAATTTTGTCTCCTCGTTGGCTGACGTCTATCTGCGCATTGCCATCAGCAGAGAGGATCGTATGCGGGAAGAGTTGGTCTTTCACAAAAATACCATCCTGAAGATGATTAGAAACATTTTTGGAGATCCAGCAAAAACAACTGTAAGCTTTATTCATAAGGGTTCTTCTTTACTGGTTTTGTATTATGTCCTGTTGGCCAAAACAGGAAATATTGAAATCATCAAGAATAATATCAAGGATTATGTCGCGTTGCAGGGGATGTCCGTTGACGAATTCGCCAACAATTTGTTGATGTACTATAATAAAGCCAGCAAAAAGGAATTTGGCGTGGATTGGTAAAAATCAGGCACGGGAACTGCTCTTTATAGTGACATGGTGGTTTATATGTTGCTATTACGTCAAGAGTTTGACAGGAGAATGACCGTGTCTGATGCCTTTTCTGAATTGGGATTGATTGGATCACCTGGAGCCTTCAAAGCCAACTTGTTGAACTTAAGGCAGCGGCTCACAGAGATTGTTGCTCCTCTCAATGAGACCAGTGCCGGATTGCCGTGGCAGAAGGCGAACCAACTCAATGGGTACAAGCCCCTTCACACGGATTTTGAACACGTCTTGCAGGATGTTTTGACGCCAGACGATCAACTGACCACACCTGTCAACGATCCGACTCTCCAGATGATACCGCAAAGCGAACCAGATCCGCTTGATCTCTCCGATCCGCCCAAGAAAGAGCAACCAAACAAGTCGGCCATTCCACCCCAATTGGCGCGGAACATGGATCTGGAACAGAGAATGATTCAACAGGGCACTCATAAGATGTTTTTCAACTATATTGCCCAACCAGTTGTCGGCCATTATCGTACTGAATTGGCCAGGAACGCTTATAATAATGCCTTGGGTCGCACGGGTTGAAGATTTGACAATAAAGCTAGGGGGGGGGGGCTGGCGTCATGTCGCAGCCCAATCGATATCCACGGATGTCACTGAAGAGCCATTTGAAACAGGTTTGACTTGTGCCTGTTTGATTGGGGCGTCGGTGATGGGCCGTGGATTTTTTTTGTTGAGATTCGGTGAGGATTAAAGGCTGGTATGGCGGGGGGTGCCAAGCCTGCAATCGGTTCTGTCGCAACCCAAACAAATCATTTTGTTTGGGTGCGGTCCCTGTTTTTTTAGCGCGCCCATTTCGTTTGTTGTAACTGAGCGGCAATAAAGTCTTTTTCTGCTTGAGTCAGGCATTGGTCAAACGACACGCCCTGTTGAACCGTGCTTTTGGCATTCGATGCGTTCTGTGAAACGGGAACGGGTTTCGGGAACGATTGAATGGGTTGATACAGAGGTGTGGCATAAATCGAATTTGACATGGCTATCCTCAAGCGTGGCTGATGGTTGACCTCGTGTGGCTGGAATTAGTATGCATTTTTTGTACCATGTATTTGAATGGTGTCAGAGGGGTCTGGTTGTATCTGATGACTTACGATAGCAACGTTGCCTCGATCCATCTGACATCGGGTTCTTGTTCACCCTGACCATCCATGACCTTGAACAGCAGGCTGTAGGCAACGCGCCAACGCGCCCCTTCGCGTGTCAAGATGGAGGCTGTTTTCTGGTTGAGTTGGACGATGGTTCCGTACAGCTCCCGGTGGTTGCGATCATGAAATCCAATGGATTCGCCGACCTTCAACTGATTTTTATCCAATCCTCTCTGTCCAGATGCGGGATGAATGTCCGTATCCACCCCCTCCAGGTTGACTGCGTACAGAGGGACGCTCCACCGTTTGCCGTCCTCTTTGTTGCGTACATAAATACAGGTTCTTTGCACCTCTTCCACCACGGCATTCACCAATTTATTTTCTTTCCCGCTGAAATAGGTAATTGCAAGGCCAGGATGCAGGTGGCTCTTGATCTGGCGCAGACGCTCCGGTTGTTCCAACAAGCCATCAATGCCCACCCGCAGACGATACAAATCGAACAGGCTGGCGTTTTGCAATGCATGGAGTATTTCTGAATAGTTCATTTTTTTGTTCCTGAGAATATCTTTGGAAGGGGGTGGTTTGGCATGGTGGCATCACGTTGTTTGTGACGGATTTCTGGGGGAGAAAGTACGCGAAAACACGATTCCAAGCAATCCGTTTGTATCTTTAAAGACAGACGCCATTTCAGTGCCAGCCGGTTGCCATCGGCCCTCTTTGGAACTGGATGGCACAGGCACGCAGCATCCCAATGAACTCTATGGACGTACCCTCACTCGTCGTGTTATTTTGGCATTCATGTACTCTTAAATCGTTGGCTCTCGTTTTTTGTCGGGCTGCAAGAGGATTCTGTTTGCAGGTTTTTATGGAAGAGTATGATTGCCTTCAGGTCGAAGATATGCTCTAATACAAAAACTTAGGACGACAGGCCTGTTTTTTTCCATGGCAAGGAGATGGTTCGATGATTGACATGAGAATCAGGGCATGGTCATTGGTTTGGTTGCTTTTTTTGGCTTGGCCAAACCTTGTCATGATGTTTTGGAGTGAGACCGCCTACGCTGTTGATGTCGCACCGCGTATCAGTGATCGTGAGATCATTCAGGATCTCGTCACGCTCAAGGCAGGTCAAGAAAAATTGAATCAACGTTTTGATGATGCCAATAAACGTTTCGATGATATCAATAAACGTTTCGATGATGTCAATAAACGTTTCGATGATGTCAATAAACGTTTCGACGATATCAATAAACGTTTCGACGATATCAATAAACGTATTGATGAGATCAATCAGTCGATTAACAAGAGAATCGACGATCTGGGCGTCTCCCTGGGAAAACGTATTGACGATCTTAATCATTTGGTTCTGACTTTGTTTGGATCGTTATTGGGCGTTATTATCGCCTTCATCGGGTTCATTTTATGGGATCGTCGTACCATGATGAAACCATTGGAGGAACAAATCATCCAAAATGCCAGAGCAATCAAAACCAATCAGGAGTTTGTTCAGGAGGTTTCCAATTTGTTGAATCGAGTTCTCCTGGCGTTGCGAGAATGGGCCAAAGAGGATCCCAGGCTGACCACGGTTCTGCGTCATTTGTCGCTCCTGTAACTCTGTAAGGGGCACCGCTGCTTTAGGAAATATAAAAAAAGCCGGAAGTGGCGTTTTAAAGGTTACGATCTCAATCAGGCCAGAGGATTCCTGGGTATGATCCAGCCTTTGTAATCCATTTCAAGTCAAACGTGTCATAATGGTTGATCCAGAAAAGGAGGGTGTATGAATTCATCCAATAGTGATGTCGCCACGCTTCATGCCCATGAAAATGAGGAAGCAGGCGAGGATCCGTTAGCCACCAGGCTGATGCCTCCCCCGGTCAAGAATGAGGGTGAGTTCATCGGAGAGGCTTTGCCGTTTGGTGTCATGCTGGGCGGTTATCGGATCGATGGCATCCTGGGACAGGGTGGGTTTGGGATCACATATAAGGCTTTTGATGTCCGTCTTGAGCGTCATGTTGCCATCAAGGAATATCTTCCCAGTCAATTGGCCTATCGGAATCGCTCCGAGAATACGGTCATGCCCCGATCCCCTGGGGATCATTCGCATTTTGAAAAATTCCGGTCGCGTTTTCTGGATGAAGCCCGTTTGTTGGCCCGTTTCAGTCATCCCAATCTGGTTCGGGTGCTGACCTTTTTTGAAGACAGCAACACCGTTTATCTGGCCATGGATTTTGAAGAGGGGGAGAGTCTCGCCGCACTTTTGAAACGAGAGGACATCCTTTCCCAGGATCAATTGTTGGCCATCATGAAACCCTTGATGGAAGGATTGCAGGCACTCCACAAGGAGGGGGTGATCCATCGGGATATCAAGCCAGCCAACATCCTGGTGCGTTCCAAGGATGGCATTCCGGTGCTGTTGGATTTCGGTTCAGCCCGGCCTACGGTGGTCGAGAATGAATCCAATACCATGACTGCCCTGTTGACCCCTGGTTATGCCCCTCTTGAACAATATTCCAGTGATGGCAGCAATCAGGGACCATGGACGGACATCTATGCCATGGGTGCGGTGATGTATCATGCCATTTCAGGTAAAAGACCGGTTGCCTCTTTTGATCGCAGTCGTCTGGTGATGACCAATGCTCCAGATCCTTTGGTGCCTGCAGTCCAGATTGGCAAGGGGAAATACGCCCCAGAACTGTTGAATGCCATTGACTGGTCCTTGAAAATGAATCCGCTGGAACGACCCAGGAATGTGGCCGAATGGCTCTCCACCATTACCGGAGTGCAGACAGTCCAGCAGGCAACGGCATCTGCCAGGTCTGCTGGCAAAACAGGCAAAGGAAAAATGCTGGGGATTGTGTTGGGGCTGGTTGTTGTTTGTGGGGTGGGTGGTGGCGTCTTGCTGTGGAAACGACATTCCATGCCTGAACCAGGAACACCGGTCGGGGTTTCATCATCGGTTCCTGTTTCAACTTCAGTATCCGTTCCTGCGTCTGTACCCGTTCCCGCGTCTGTACCCGTTCCTGCGTCCGTACCTGTACCAGCTTCCGTTCCAGCCCTTGTGGAACCAAAACAACCTGTAGCCGGTTGGCAGGTCCAGTTGACAACCGCCAATGGTCAAAAAGATGCCATCTTTCATGCGGGTGAAGAAATTCAATTTCAGGTGTCAGCCCAACAACAGGGCTATCTCACGGTGATTAATTTTGATTCAGATGGGACGATTTTCCAGTTGATCCCACAGGCAGGTCGTCCTCCTTGGCGTCTTCACCCTGGTTCCACCTTGACGATTCCCACCCCAGACATGGGCATTCATTTGAAGGTGCTTCCTCCTTTTGGAGCTGGCAAAGTTTGGGCTGTGCTGACTGCATCCCCTTTGACTTTACCTCCGGCTGACAATCCGATTTGGGGCAACGAAAATAAACTGCGCAATCTGGTGTTGGATTTGGGCAAAAAGACGAGTGGCTTTGCCCAAGACGAGGTGCGTATCATTACTCAGCCTTGAGTGTGAGCGCAACACGACAAGGGGATTGATTTATTGAACTTCAGGAAAAAAATCGAGTGGATTGGTTCAAGATCATGTACGAATCATCATCCGGCAATGATCCGGGTTGAAGACATGTTAGGGGATTGATATCCTTATGAAATTGACTGAAATTGCCCAACGTTTGTCATTGGAGCCATGCGGTGGCGATGCGGAAATTTCCAGAGTTGCCCCTCTGGAACACGCCGGGACTGGGGATCTTTCTTTTGTGGTTGGACGGAAATGGTTGGCCGAGGCTCGCAAGGCGTCCGCGCTGCTGGTTCCGCCTGAATTGGTCGCAGAAGTCCGGGAAGAGACGGGTTTGCCGGTCCTGGTCAGTCAGACTCCGGCCTTGGATGCAGCCCAGGTCGCTCAATTTTTGGGGGGGCGGGTGTTATCCATGACAGGCATCCACGTCTCGGCCATGATCGATGAGACGGCCCGGTTGGGTGAAGGGGTGGCGGTTGGTCCATTGGCCGTGATCGGACCCGGTGTGGTCATTGGCGATCATACCATGATTTTTGCGGGGGCGGTGATCCATGATCGGTGTGTGATCGGGGCGCGATGTGTGATTCAATCCAATGCCGTGATTGGTGGTGACGGTTTTGGCTATGAATTTGTGGCCGGTGAGCATCGAAAAATTCCCCATCTTGGGATTGTGCGCATCGAAGACGATGTGGAGATCGGTAGCGGGACGACCGTGGATCGTGCCCGTTTTGGCGAAACCGTGATCGGGGCCGGAACCAAAATCGATAATCTGGTCCAGATTGCTCACAATGTTCATATCGGTCGAGCCTGTCTCATTGTCAGTCAGGTCGGGATCGCCGGCTCGTGTCGGATTGAGGATGGTGTGGTATTGGCCGGTCAGGCTGGTGTGGTTCCTCATGTCACGGTGGGGCGGGGGGCGCGCGTGGCTGCGGCCACTGGGGTGGCCGGGGATGTCCCGGCTGGAGCCACCTGCTCTGGATGGTGGGGAGTGCCGCACCGCGAAAATATGGCTCAGATCAATTGCCTGCACAAGTTGCCAGAATTCATGAAAACCGTCCGGGCCTTTATGAAAAGTCGAGAGTCGGGTTGAGTTGGGATAATAATGAAATGATTCGTATGGGTTTTGGTTGTAAATATTAAAAATATCGTTAAAGAAGGTTGGTGATGTCAAAACACGCCTTGGAAACAGGTATCTCTGCTGACCATCTCTTAAGCGCGGTGTTACCAGATGCATTTCCTGTCGGTACTGTGCGGCTTATTCCAGAGCTGACTGCGCCTGAAGTGGCCCATGGATTTCAGCCTCAGACCGACCTTGGTCATGGCTTGTGGAAAATACGCAAGCAGGCTATTGCAAATGGCATGAAATTGTTGAATCAGGATGAAGTGTTGGCTATAGTACGCCATCGCAGAGGTGAAAATGATTAAGCGTACATACGTCGATTCTAATATTCTTATCGCCGCATTTCAGAGTGATTTGGATACCGCTACCCGCGCTTTGGCTATTCTGGATGATGCCAGTCGGTATTTTATTGGCAGTGCTTTTATACGACTGGAAACTTTGCCTAAGCCACGTTTTTATGGTTTTTTGCATGAAGTTGCGTTCATGCAACATTTTTTGGATCGATGTCAAGAATATGTATCCATCGACGATTTTCTGATTCAACAGGCAGAAGAATTGGCAGCACGATATGACCTTTCTCCGGTTGATGCCTTGCATGTTAGTGCAGCTTTGCGTGGTACTGCCGATGAATTCGTCACTCTGGAAAAACCTGGAAAACCTTTATGTCAAATCAAGGAGATTAAGGTGGTTTCTCTTTATGCTTTAAAGGTAAAAACTTAAAAGTTTTTTTATATTTTGTTATTTTAGTTTTGTAGGTGTATTGCAAGTCTGAAGTGGCACAACTTTCCCTCAATGTATTGGGTCGGGCACCGATTCCCGGTCAAGCCAAGACCCGTTTGATCCCTGAATTGGGCACCGAAGGGGCGGCTTTGGCACATGCTGCTCTCTTGACACATGTCGCGGGTATGGCCCGTGCTTGGAGTATGACACCCAAGACCAGTCGTTTGTTTCGACTGTGGGGGAAACCAGATACCACCTCTCCTTTGTTTCATACGTTGGCCCTCCCTGAGCAACGCCGGACCCAACCCAGTGGGGATTTGGGGGAGGTGCTGGATGGCATTGTCCAGGCTGGTTTGGCTGAAGCAGGGGGGGTTTTTTTGTTGGGCGGCGATGCCGTTTCCGTGGATGGCGCGGCTTTGGATATCGCGGAAGCCGCATTGGCCAACCATTCCGCTGTATTGATACCAGCAGAGGATGGCGGTTATGTCCTGTTGGGTGTGCGGTGTCATGCAAAGGAATTGTTCTGTGATATCCCCTGGGGAACCAGGGAGGTGGCAGAGGTCACACGCAGTGTCATGAGGCGATTGGGGTGGTCTTGGGCAGAAATCCCAGGCCACTGGGATGTGGATTCTTACCTGGATTGGGAGCGTTTTAACAGTCACGTGAGACTTTGGCCTGATAATTGCTAAAATACTAATGTTCGACATGGGGTTGACTGAAAAATCGCGGTCGGCTGCTTGCTACGCAAAGAGTCTCTGAAATGATGGGATTTTTCAGTCACCCTGCGTCAAACTCATGGGCGGTTGGTATTATGTATAGCGTTATCGGAAAGCATAGGAGTCTTGCTGATGGGCGATTTTCCCCTCAACATACAAGAAGAGAATCCACTCAATCCGCAAGTCATGGCATTTGCTCAGGCGTCCGCCCTGACAGATGCCACCCGGGCGGCTTATTGGGGTGATTTGCGTCGTTTTATTGACTGGGGTGGAGCCATTCCAGCACCAGAAAAAATGGTGGCGACTTATCTTGTAGAACATGCGAACAGCCATAAATTTGCCACTTTGGCGCGTTGGCGGGTCTCTTTGGGCAAGGCCCATTCAGCCCAAGGCTTGACGGATCCCACCAAAACCGAGTTGGTCAACACGGTTCTCAGGGGCATCAAGCAAAAACATGGCCGCGAACAGCGTCGCGTGGCACCCTTGACTGCGTCACAAACGTCTGATGTGGTCAATGCCATGGGAGATCGACTCAAGGATCTGCGGGACAAAGCACTCATTCTGGTTGGCTTTACCGGGGGCTTGCGGAGGTCCGAACTGACCGGCTTGACCGTGGAAAACCTGAGAGAAAAAACCGGAGGCATGGAATTGACGTTGAATACCGGTCGGATCGTCATGATCCCCAATGGTCCAGAGTCGATTTGCCCGGTACTGGCCTTGCAGACCTGGTTGAATATCTCCGGGATTACCAGCGGTGGGGTGTTTCAGGGAATCAATCGTCATGGACGTTTGTCTGGCCAACCACTGACCGGCCATGGCGTGGCTCTGGTTATCAAGGAACGGGTGAAAGCCGTGGGCCTGGATCCAACCCGTTACAGCGGATGCAGTCCACGGGTTGGCGGTATTCAGGAGGGTGCCCAGGATGAAGGAACTCCCTCGGAAGGCAATCAGATGCCCATCTCCAAGGCAGCTTCCAGTCATTAAGTGCTGATCTGTGATGGTCGGTCTGCCAGGACGGATTATTCCGTTTCCTGTGCAGACCTCACGGGTCGCAAGCCCAGGTTGCCATGGGTTCGCATGCCTCCTGCAAGACTCTCCCTCATCCTTGCCATGATTGAGCCATGCATTTCATGCCCATGAGGTAAATCGACACTCCCGGCTCCGACATCGAACGCAGCTCGTTCACTCCTGCCAGGAGAGTTGAAACCTCCATCTGTTGATGATGGTTTGTCGTTTCATTGCAAATACAATCAGGGGTCATCATCATCCCTGGTATACCTTCCTGACAGTTTGTTCCGGTTGACGTGGCAGGCCCTTTCGCTCATGGCACATTCCCCATTCTTTGACTTTCTGTTTCGTTGGAAGCACGCATTGGCCCTTTATTTTGAACCAAGGGTCATGGTCATTTTGTTGCTGGGATTTTCCAGTGGCCTGCCATTGGCATTGACCGTTGGAACCCTTGCCTTGTGGTTGGCTGAATTGGGGGTGAGCAAGACCTCCATTGCCTTGTTTGCCTTGGCTGGAACCCCGTATACCTTCAAGTTTTTGTGGTCCCCATTGGTGGACCGGATGCCGATCTATTATTTGACACGTCGCCTGGGACAACGGCGGGGCTGGGCTGTGCTGACCCAATTGGCTTTGATGGTTTTTATCGTCACTCTGGGAGCCAGTGATCCAGTACGGGATCCATACTGGACCGGAATCCTGACGTTTGCGGTGGCGTTCTGGTCAGCCACTCAAGACATCGTGATCGATGCCTATCGGGTGGAAAGTCTGGAGGAACGACTCTATGGCCATGGAGCAGCCGTGAGCGTGTTGGGATATCGGCTGGGCATGTTGATGTCTGGAGCAGGTGTGTTGTATCTGGCCACGTTTTGGGGGTGGTTCGTGGCGTATGCCATCATGGCCGCCTTGATGAGCGTGGGATTGATCACCATCCTATGGAATCCCGAACCGGAACGACAGACGAGTATGGCTTCGAGGAAACAGGAAATCTTCATGCAGGCTTTTTTGGCTGCTCGTCCAGGCTGTGCCGGGTGGAAAGGCGCAGTTCTGGCCTGGATTTCCGGGGCCGTGATCGCCCCTTTTGCCGAGTTCATGGGGCGGCGGGGATGGGCGCTGACGTTGTTGTTCATCCTGATGTACAAATTTGGTGATGCCCTGGCCGGAGTCATGAGTGGGCCGTTTTATGTGGAGATGGGGTTTTCCAAAATCGAAATTGCCAATGTGACCAAATTGTTCGGTTTGGGGGCGGTGTTGCTCGGCGGGCTTGCTGGCGGGATTTTGACGGAACGGTTGGGCATCATGCGGGCACTCTGGTATTGCGGGGTGTTGCAAATGGTTTCCAATCTCATGTTTGTCCTGCTCGCCTGGATGGGTCACTCCATGGAGATGTTGATCGTAACCATCGCGTTGGAAAACATCGCGGGTGGCATGGGTACTTCGGCGTTTGTGGCCTATCTTTCCAGGCTGTGCAATGTGGCGTATACGGCCACTCAATATGCGTTGCTTTCCTCTTTCATGGCCTTTGGTCGCACCTTGTTGGCCTCGTCAGGGGGGTGGCTTGCGGATCACGTCTCCTGGGCCACGTTCTTTTTGTTGACAACCTTGGCAGCCATTCCAGGGTTGTTGTTGTGGTGGTGGATGGGCAGATGGTTCCCGGAAGGGGTGTTTAATGCGTCGAAGTGACAGGACTTTTTTTGTGGCACTGGACTGCGACTGTTTGGGATCCTCTTGAGCCGGGGTGATTTGTTTTTTGAAATAAACCGCAACCATTTCGGGAGGTGTAAATTTTCTGACTATCAGGGGTCCAGGGGGATTATCCCCCTGGTGGGGTTTGGGGCGAGAGCCACTAATCTAACCATCCCATGATGGTCAGGGTTTAATGCCCTTCGGGCAAAAGTCAAAACCCTGGGGGATGAATCCCCCAGACCCCCTCTTTTTTTTAATAATTTTTACATCAAGACCTTGGGGGGCGGTTCTCCTCCCCCCAAGGTCTTTTTTGTTACACACTGATTTCGTCTTGAGCCAGTTTCGTAGCCATGGCAGCGTCAGCCAGATCTTCCATGGAAAAGACCTTGGATGCGTCCAACAGGATGATGAACTTTTCCTGATGTCGGCAAATCCCGGTGATGAAATCAATGGGCGCACGTGTTCCCATGCGGGGTGGGGGAGCCACTTGGGCTGGATCCAGTTCCATAACCTCCTTGACTGAATCGGCCATGGCCCCGATCAGATGCGTATCCTGGCCGTTGAGCAATTCCATGATGATGATCCGACTGTTGACGGTCCGTTGTCCGCTTGACAGCCCGAAGCGGAGGCGCAGATCCATCACAGGCACTGCGTTACCCCTCAGATTGACCACCCCAAGCATGCACTCTTGTGCCTGGGGAATCCGGGTGATCTGGCTGACATCCAGGATTTCCCGCACAGAAAAGATATCCAATGCGTACAACTCCGAATCCAGGGTCAAAGTCAGAACACGATGCGTTTGAGCCGTTTTTTGTTTTTTATCTCCGATGTCATGCATGTTTGGATCCCCCTGTTAGAATTTTTCAAAACCCTGGTCGTCATCGACTGGGTGCAGTTCCATATTCAGAATCGTACCTTGGTGTTCTGCTGCATGCAGCCCTGATTTTTGGGACTGGGTCTTGTGTCCGATCATCAACTGGCCACGTTTGTTTTGGGTGCGTAACGACTTTCCAGAGCCGACAGACCCATGGGAGGCCGCCATGCGGGTTTTTTGGTTGCGTGGCGAGTGACTACCCTCGACAGTTGTGGTGGCATTGATCTTGAAAAAGGTGATCACCTCTTGCAGCACTTCAGCCTGGGCAGAGAGTTCCTCGGAGGTGGAGGCGAGTTGTTCAGAGGCCGCCGCATTTTGTTGGACCACTTGATCCAATTGTTGCAAAGCCTGGTTGACTTGATCCGCACCGCTGCTTTGTTCACGACTGGAAGCAGCAATCTCCTGCACCAGTTCCGCTGTCTTTTGAATATCCGGGACCAGCTTGGTCAACAATTCCCCGGCCCGTTCGGCCACAGCCGTACTCTTGGTGGACATGTCATTGATCTCAGCCGCTGCCGCCTGACTGCGCTCGGCCAGTTTGCGCACCTCGGAGGCCACCACCGCGAAACCGCGTCCCTGATCCCCGGCCCGTGCCGCCTCAATGGCCGCATTCAAAGCCAACAGATCGGTCTGGCGGGCGATTTCCTCGATGATGGAAATCTTCCCGGCGATCTCCTTCATGGCATTGACCGTACCAGTGACAGCGATCCCGGATTCCTTGGCGTCTTTGGCCGCCCGCAACGCGATGGCTTCGGTTTGTTTGGCATTGTCTGCGTTCTGTGAAATGCTCGCGGCCATTTCTTCCATGGCAGCCGTTGATTCCTCGACACTGGCCGCCTGTTCCGAGGCCCCCTGGGCCATTTGGTTGGAGGTGGCACTCATTTCCTCGCTCCCTGCCGCAACATTGGTGGATCCGGCCTGAATTTCCGCGACCACCTGACTGACCCGTTGGATCATGGACCCCAGAGAGGTCATCAGGGCGTCTTCCGGGGAACGTGTCTTCACCTCCACACGCAGGTCGCCCTCTGCCAATTTGCTAGCGATTTCGGCCACGTTCCGTTCAGCCTGGATCAGCTGTTTCAATGAAATGAGCAACGTGTCGCTTGCAGAGCGTTCAGAAACCTCCTGCTTCAAATCACCCTGAGCAAGACGCTGCATGGTTGTCACAACCCCCTGTTCAGCTTTGATCAATTGTTTCAAGGCGATGAGCATGGTATCCTTGTCAGAACGCTCCAGAACTTGCTGGTTCAAATCACCCTGGGCCAGACGTTCGATGGTGGCGGCTACATTCCGTTCAGCCTTGATCAAACTCTTCAAGGCATTGAGCATGGTGTCCTTTTCGGATCGCTCCTGGATTTCCTGATTCAGATCACCCAGAGCCAGCCGTTCCATGGTGGTTCCGACTCCTCGCAATGCATGCACCATACGGGCCATCGCGGCATTCAGGGAGGTTTGATCCCCGGCTTCCACCTGAATATCCAGGCTCAGATCCCCCATGGAGACGGCTTGGACTACATCGGCCATGGCTTGCGGTTCGCCACCCAGGGGTTTGCGAATGGCGCGGGTGATCAACCACGCAATCAGCAATCCGATCAATACAGCCCCCGTGCTGGAGCCTGCAATGAGCCGTATGGTAGAAGCAGAAAGTGCTTCTGCCAGTTTCTGTTGATCTTCTATTGTCTTGCTGATCGCTGCGTCCGCCTTCCGGCGTGCGGTGACCATATCCTGATCGGCCTTGGCTTGCTCTTTAAAAGCTTCAAGAATGAAATTCATCTCTTTTTGATAGCTTTCGATGTTGTTGATGACCTTGTTGGTTTGATCAATATTGGCTTGAGCTTTGAAAGTTGGCAGCATCTCCTGGGCTATTTTGAGTGCTGCAATCATGCCATCCTGGTTGCGCTTGAGTTGTTTCTCGTCCTTGCCATGGGTCAGGATGAGTTCTTTCTCGGCAATACGGGCATCTTTGAAGTTGATGCGAATTTGTGCTGATTTTGCCACTTTGCTCGCCCGGCTTTCCAGATTGGCGGTTTTTTCAGCAAAGGCTGCCTTGTCACTCGTGGCTTGATCAGCCAGTTGGGCGATCTGTTCTTTGAATTTTTTCTCTTGATCTGTTTGCAAAGTGATCACTTCGTTGTTTAGTATTTGTGCAATTTCTCTGATTCTGGTCACGGCTGCGTCGATTTTTTTGTTGATTTCCTTTACATCAGTAAATTCTTTGCTATAGGCAGTCATATCTGCCACGATTTCGTCCATTTGTGCTTTTTCAGCCGGATCGTGGAATTGATCCCGGTCACTCAGTGCCTGTTTTTTGATCGCCTCGACAGCTTCGTGATTTTGTTCTGTATATTTCATGTCTTTACGAATGATGAAGTTTTTTTCCGCTTGAATGACATCGGTCAATTTGTCACTGATCTGGCTCATATCCTTGTTGATGTCCATACGGTGTGCCAAACCGGTAAAGCCATTGTAACTGGTGAGGGCGACAAAGAGGGTCAGAAGAAGTACCAGACCGAAACCAAGTCCGAGTTTGTGTCCCATTTTCAAATTGTTCATTGTTTGTTTCCTTTTGGAATAGGTTATTTTGGATCGTCGTTAAATTTGGATTTCTTTGTTTGGAATCGTACTTTGCCCCAAATCTTTCGGGCAAAAAGTCAAAGTCAAAAGCAAAACCCTGGGGGATGAATCCCCCAGACCCCC
>JAMOBH010000399.1:0-4587 GCA_039908085.1 Magnetococcus sp. YQC-5 | reverse complement strand
GCTGATGCCCTCCATGGCAGCGGCCACGACTTTGGGATCGGCGATATCACCGCGAAACAATTCGATTTCTTTGGGAAAGGCTGGATCTCTGGCCTGTCCGGGATGGCCACAAGCCCGATACCATTCGCGGACTGGTCCGCCATCCCGGACAGGCCAGAGATCCAGCCTTTCCCAAAGAAATCGAATTGTTTCGCGGTGATATCGCCGATCCCAAAGTCGTGGCCGCTGCCATGGAGGGCATCAGCCAAGTCATTCATCTCGTGGGGATTCTGGTGGAGACGGGCTTGCAAACGTTCCAGCGTGTCCACGTCGATGGGACGCGCCATCTCGTGGAGGCCGCCAAACAATCAGGCGTGACACGTTTCATTTACGTAAGTGCCCTTGGAACCAGGGCCAATGCCGCCAGCTCCTATCATCAAACCAAATGGCGGGCCGAAGAGATCATCCGCACCAGCCAGCTGAATTATACCATTTTTCGGCCTTCGGTCATCTTTGGTCCCCTGGATGACTTTACCAACCAGTTCGCCAACATGGCCCGCTTTTCTCCTGTGGTGCCCATCCTTGGCAAAGGCGTTGCACGCATGCAACCCGTCTGGGTGGAAGATGTCGTACACTGCTTGGTCCGTACCCTCAACGACCCCACTACCAGTGGTGCAACCTTGGAAATAGGTGGAAACGAACAACTTTCATTCAATGAAGTGATGGATGCCATTCTTGATGTCATGGGTAAACGTCGAATGAAAATCCATCTTCCTTTCATGTTGCTGACCACCCAGGCTTGGTTCCTGGAACGAGTCATGGTCCGTCCACCCCTGACTGTGGATCAAATGATCATGGCCCGCGAAGATAACGTGTTGACCAAACCCTTCCCTTGGGACCATTTTGCCATCACCCCCCTCTCCTTTCGTGAAGGCATCCGGGAGTATCTTTAATTGCATTTTTCCACGATTCATCCACATGTTATCCACAGGACCTGTGGATAACCTTGTGGATAACTTTACCCCATCAGCCAACCCATTCGTCGTTCACACGCCCGATCAAGGTCTGTTTTTCCGCATCCAACCCAACGGTCGTCACCGGCAGCAAACACCCGCGCCACTCAACAGAAGCTTGTGGAAACCGCATGTCAAGAAAACCATCGGTCTTGCCAATGCCCCAGCCTGCTTCCACGCTCTCCACCAGCACCAACTCTTGACGCCCCAAATGCAACTTGGCCACTTCGGCCCATTGAGTCGCTCCGGCTTGACGTACCATCTGGGCACGTGTACGAATCTGATCCGCCGGAATCCCAAGGGTACGCGACCAGGATGCCGCCACAGTCTTGGGACGCGCAGAGTAGGGAAAAACATGCAACAAAGACAAACCAGCCTCGGCGATCAGCTCCAGGGTTTGAGCAAACGCAGCCTCGGTTTCGGATGGAAAACCAACAATAAAGTCAGCTCCAAGAACCACATCTGGTCGTGCGGCACGGATGCGGGCAATCTGCCGCATGACTTCCTGACGCCCCCGGCCACGACCCATGCGCTTGCGCACCCCGTCATCCCCGGATTGAATCGACAGATGCAAATAACCACACAGTCGATCCGAATCCGCCAACAACCCGATCCATGCCTCATCCAGATCCAGCGGATCCACCGAGGAGATCCGCAGTCTGCCCAAACCAGGCAGTCCCAGCAGCTCCCGAACCAGGCTGGCCAGAGAGCATGCCCCATCAAGATCCCGGCCATAAGCACCGAGATCCACGCCAGTCAAGACGATCTCTTCATAACCGGATGCAATGAAGCGTCGCGCCTGCTCCATGACCCGTGCAACCGGAACCGAACGACTCGGCCCCCGCACGTGCGGGATCAGGCAGTAGGTACAAGCCCGGTCACAGCCATCCTGGGCGTGGAGAAAAGCACGGGTGCGATCTCCGAAATGATCCAGGAAAATGGAGTCCGGCATTTCGGTCAGATCAGCGATGTTGCCAACCCGCACGCGACTGGTGGCATCCTCCCCTGGCACCGGATGGTGCGGCATGGGGGGCATTTCAGCCAGCAGTTCCCACAAGCGGGATTTTTCGCCGTTTCCCAGCACCAGATCCACGCCGGGAAGATCTGCCAGGATTTCTGGTGCGCGTTGGGCATAACAGCCGGTCACAACAATGCGGGAATCAGGATAATCCCGCACAGCACGGCGGATCAATTGTCGTGCCTGACGATCACTCTCGCTGGTGACCGAACAGGTATTGATCACCACCAATGCCGCTGGCTGGCCTGCATCCACCAGACGAAATCCGCGTCCTGTTCCACCCTGTCCCATGGTGGCACTTTCGAATTGATTGACTCGACATCCCATAGTCAATACGATCATGGGTATGCCCATTGCTTCCTGGCCATTGACGCCATGATCCAATCGATTTATGGTATCTTGACTTGAACCCTTCAAGGACGCCATGATTCCATCTTTTCCCAACGCATTCGCGCCTTTCATAAGGAACCTCCTGGACGATATCAATCGGCTGATCGGGCCGATCCATCTTGTCGGAGAAGCCCCCCTGTGTGGTATTCAGGGCAAGCCATTACCCAATACCCTGGAAATTCTGGTGGCCCGACCGCTCACCGAATGCCGCAAACGACTGATGCGGGGGGATCATGATGTGATCATGGGCAACAAGCATAACAGCCTTCTGATGCCCCTCAAAGAGTGGACGCATCCCCGCATATTGGATATTGCCACTTTCAAAAATCGTCCCAATCATCCAGCCACCCTGGAAGAGGATCTGTTGCACCGGGATGTGACTGTCAATGCCATGGCCTATACCTGGCCCCATGGCCCTTTGATTGATCCGTTCGAAGGTCGCAAGGATCTGCTTGGCGGTGAAATCCGTCTGGTCAACGGGATGGTCACCCTGCGAATGCAACCCTTGCGTGCCTTGATTTTTTTCCGTTTTGCCATGCAATTGAACAGGCCTCCGAATCAGAAAGACTTGCATCTGATCGAACACATCTCCCTGGAAGGCGTACAGCCCGATCTGATTCGCACAGAAATGGATCGCATCCTCTCTTTGGCTCTGGCTGACGAGGAATCACAAAATCTGCTGCGTGAACTGTTTGCCTCACCTCTGGGTTGGCAGATCCTGCCTCATCTGGGGGTCATGAAATCCATGAATGCCAATCCAGGCCTTGAGGAGTCATGGAAGCAGGTCCTGGATGCCACATTGGCCATCACATCCCCTGCGGATGGTGAAGAGATCTCTCTGTTGGATCTGCGTTGGGCAACCCTGCTGGGAGGAGTCGGTCTTTTGAAGCACGCTTCCATGGATTACATGGAAACCAATCTGACCCAGATCAATAAACGTCTTGAGTACTTTCAGTTTTCCAAACGTCGTACACGACGCATTCTAGCCTTGCTGCGCAATTTGAGCAGTACCACGACACCTTCTGATCGTCAATTGAAGCGATTTTTGCAAGATCACATCCCCATGGAAGGTGTTTTTCGTCTGTTGCAGGCTGTTACTGCGGCCAATCCCAATATTTCCGAAGCTGAAAAAGTGGCGGAGGAGTTGAAGTTTCAGGAAATTCGCAACCGTTGTCACGCCTTGCGTCAGGCCGAACAGCGACTCAGACCCAATGATCTGGCCCTCTCTGGCGGGGAGATCCTGGATATGGTGCGCCAAAAACCAGGCCCCTGGTTGAGAGATCTGCAAGCTGCGCTGGTGGACTGGGTCACCCAAGAGCCTATCCGCAACCAGAAGGCGGAACTGATCAATCAAGTCAACAAATGGATTTGTAAACAACACAAAATATAAAATCAAACTCTCTTCGTCGCATGTTTGCTTGACCGAATCAGGTTGAATTGGCCTGCCCGTTTTTAATACCAAGTCACGCTACTATAAACTTATATTTTTAATAATTCCTATAAGATTGATCATGGCCCATCAGGGGGGGTGAGCAATGAAATCAAAACGTTTTATTCTCCGCCTTTGGTTTGGAGTATTTCTGCTCAATCTGTTGGTGGCAGGCTGGGCGGTCTTTATACTTAATGTAAGTTTTCGCACACATGTTGAGAGTGCCGAAATTGTCACACAGAATCTGGCTCTCATGTTGGAAAGAGAAATTTCCATCATTTTTGCAAGCACAGACCTTTCTTTGCGATCCATGGTCGATGATTACGATGATAAAAATCATTCATTGAGCAATAAATGGAAATCGAAATTATACAGATTGAAACCTATCTTGCAAATGCTTGCAGACCTTGGTGCCATCAACGCTCAAGGCACGCTGATCTGGGGAGGGGTTGCCGATGCTCTCATACTGGAAAAAATCTCCGACTATGACTTTTTTATGAGGCATCGAGACCAGCCCAATGCTGGTTTGGTGATCTCGTCACCCATTTATTCGCATGGTACCCAGCAGTGGTTATTGGTACTTTCACGCCGTCTCAACGATTCCAGCGGCACTTTCAGCGGAATTGTTGCGGCGACCATCTCTTTGAAAATTGTAACTGCCCAGGTAGGTCATCTGCAAACAAAGCCTTGACAGAGAAATCCAAATCGTGGTTCAAGGTTCCCTATGGACCAGAATTTATTAATTGCTCGGCTTCTTG
>JAMOBH010000054.1:0-22267 GCA_039908085.1 Magnetococcus sp. YQC-5 | reverse complement strand
GTTCTCGCTGACTCTCTTTGACGAGATTTGTCTCAATTTTGCATCCGCGAGCATGTATTAGGATGGGAGATGTCAAAAAAATCGGCTTTTTCTGCCAGGCACTACATAAAAGAATTTGTCAAGTTTGCAAAAGGAAACAATCAGCATGCATAAACTTGAAGATTATCCTTTTGAGGTCAGGCCAATGACACAGGAAGAGGGTGGAGGATATCTGATCTCATTCCCTGATTTTAATGTATGTTTCTCGGATGGTGAAACAGTGGCCGAAGCCATCGAGAACGGCATGGATGCGTTGAAATCAGCTATTTTGGCTATGGAGGATCTTGGCATCCCTGTCCCAGATCCCATGTCTGGTGAATTTCAGGGAAATTCATGACCAGAATGCCGAAGTCATTACACGCCTGAGTGCGTTGGCAAGCACAAAGACAAACTCATGACAAAACAAGCAAACCGTTTGTTTGTCAACGCAATGCATGTTTCTTCATGCGGTAGAGCAAGGTATCGCGGGTCAAATCCAGCAATTTTGCCGCATGAGTGCGATTGCCATGAGTCCGGTCCAAAGCGGCACGGATCAAATCACGTTCCAGAATATCCAGACTGACTCCACCAGAGGGCAACGAGAGCGCGGAAGACGGAACAGAACACGTCCCCTCCCCAGTCATTACAGCAGGTGCGTGGGCGGCCAGTTGAGATTGAACAAACTCTGCCCCGATCTCCTGACCCGCATGAAAAATCACGCCTCGTTCACACAAATTGCGCAACTCCCGGATATTCCCAGGCCAGGAATGACAACGCAGCACTTCCAAGGCCAAACGAGACAAAACCGGAAGAGCCACATGATGCAATGTGGCAAAATAGCGCAAAAAAGCAATCGCCAGCAGTTCCACGTCATGGCCACGCTCCCGCAAGGGAGGCAGTACCAACGGGACCACCTGCAAGCGATAATAAAGATCCCCACGAAACCGACCATGCGCCACCAGGGTTGACAGATCCCGATTGGTGGCAGCAATCACCCGCACATCCACACGTCGGGGCTGTTCCTGCCCCAACGGCTGACACTCCCCATTTTCCAGAAAACGCAACATCTTGGCCTGAATGGCCAACGGCATGTCGCCGATTTCATCCAGAAACAATGTCCCGCCATTGGCTGCGGCAATGCGACCGCTTCTTTCCGACACCGCACCGGTAAACGCCCCTTTGGTATGACCAAACAGTTCGCTTTCCACCAACGTTTCCGACAGCGCGGCGCAATTGACCGGCACAAACACCCCTTTGGCCCGCCGACTGCTCTCGTGAATAAAACGGGCCAGCAACTCCTTGCCAACCCCCGATTCACCCTGGATCAATACCGTGGCTCCAGTCACCGCCACCAGTCGTGACGCCCGCAATACAGAAACAAATGCCGGGGATGACCCCATCATTTCGATTAAAGGTATATTTTTCATGGAGGAATCATACAATTGACGATGTTGGTGATTTCATGCCAATGAGGATTATGCACCTTCCACCCCAACAAAATCAAGTTGAAAATTCCAATACCCAATACCAGCACCGCCGTCATCCGCCCGAAGCGGGAGATTCCCCCAAACCGCACCAAATATCCAGCCAACCACCCAGCCGACACCATGACCGGAAGCGTCCCCACCCCAAACAAAAACATCACCACCGCACCTGACAACGCCGAACACGAAGCACTACTCCATAACAGTGCCCCATACACCAGCGAACAAGGAAACCAGCCCCACACCATGCCAAACAATACGGCCTGCAACCACGTCCGAGGGGTCATGCACCGTCTGGCCAACGGCTCCAATCCGCGCCAAAGATGGGCACCCAATCCCTCGATGCGGTGCATCTCAGGAAAACGACCCATCAGAAACAACCCATTACCAACCAGAATCAATCCGGCAAAACCTTGTAATAACGTATGTCCATAGCTTGGCGACAAAGTCGAAAACAAGGTCCGTCCGAATATCGCAACCAGACCCCCAGCCACCGAATAACTGATCAACCGCCCAATGTTGGCCGCCAGCAAAAAAGGCCAAGTTGCCCGATCCGTGGCAGAAGAGATGTGAAATGTCATCGCCCCCACAATACCGCCGCACATCCCCAAACAGTGCAACAGACTGGACAAGGCCAACAACAAAGGAATCAACAGAGAGAATTTTTCCACCAGGTTCAATCAGTATGGAAATCGTTTTGATAAGAAACACCACATATCATTCATCCTGACTGGTATCCCCCTTGGCGCGACATCCCAACAACCAATAGATCACAAGACCCGTCAAGGTCACATTGAAAATAATGCCGATGATCCAGAATGTACTCATGGCGTTTCGTTGGTTGGGGCACGATTCATTGCAAAAGCCTTGTTATTCCACGGAAACCAACATCCAGAGAGTTCCTGCAAAATCGGGATGCGCTTGATGTTCCTCCAAGGGACGCGGTGCAGGGATCGGGTCTCCATCCAGCAGCACTCCTTCCAGATGGGTCACAATAGCATCCTGCGCCATGAACACGACCTCTTCCAGCGTCTTGGCGGCTGAAAAACAACCCGGCAGGTCTGGAACAGTCACGCCGTAATCCGAATCCGCATCCTTGTGGATAGCAACGGGGTAATTCATGGAGTCATTCCCGCTTGATTTTTCTGCTGGCGATTATATATACACCCGTCACATTCCAACATCGGAATAATTTTATCGACTTGGTCGTGTCGTGATTATACAGTACCAAACAAGCAATAAAAAATAAAAAAAAAATCACACGCTCAAGGTGCCTGCGTCGATTCCAGCACCCTGAATGACGTTTTCCTTCTCGCAGCAATATGCAACATTCAGATTGAAAACGATGAAATAATTCACTTTGATTTACAAGACAATAGACTCTTCGCAGTAATCAGACCCCACCATCATCAGAACTTCACGACGATTGAATGCGATAGCCTCACGCAACGTAATTTCCAAAGTTTTAAGTAATTGCTCACGTGTAGTTTCCTGGCAATTGATACCTGAAATTTCTGCAATCCAACCCACCCACCATTCATCTACTCGTTTGATTACGGCAGTATATGTTTGAGCCATGGTGTTCTCCTCTATCACATGAACGCAATTTTGCATTAATAAACAGCTCTATTTTATCCCGAACAACCCACACAATGCAACGAAAAAAATCCAAACAATATAACATCTATTGCGCCTGGGTCGTGAACGCAATCTTGCGGATACCGTTGTTTTGGGCCAAAGAGAGCAATTGAGCCACTTTTTGATACGGAGTGGCCCCATCCCCGTCAATACGCAAGAGCATCTCCGGGTCGCGCTGACTGGCTGCATGCAGACGTTCGGCCAGCTTTTCTGTCTCCAGGGTCTCCTCACCAATGGCCGTGCTGCCATCCGCATGCAGAATCACCGTCAAAGGCGTTGACGACACGGTGTTTGCTCCGTTGGCCCGTGGTAGCGTAACCCGCAGGGAATTGGCCATGGCAGGTGCCAAAATGATGAAAATAACCAACAAGACCAACATCACATCCACCAAAGGTGTCACATTGATTTCCGCCAAGGGGCGATCCTCCCCATCTTGTTCAAACATCCCGCCGGCCATGAGCACCTCCTTCGGCCAAGACCAACAACCTTAACAAATTGCCCTCAGCCATGGTCATCAAACGCCGCAAGCGTCGAATCAGCATGTTGTAACCCACCGATGCCGGAATGGCGGCGAACAATCCAGCGGCTGTGGCCACCAGAGCCTCGGCCACAGGTCCGGCCACCAGATCCAATGAGAGCGAAGCATGATGACCCAATCCCGCCAAGGCGTGCATGATCCCCCACACCGTACCCAGCAAACCGATAAACGGCGTGGAAACACCAATGGAAGCCAAAAACGTCAAGCCGCTTTCCAGATCCACCCGCTTTTCCCGAACCGCATGGGCCACTCGAACTTCCCAATACGCCTCCAATCGACCCGGATACAAGATCACAATCCCACCCAACAGGGTTTGGGCAACCTCCACAGGTTGTTGTTGGTCCAAAACGCACCGCACGCGGCGTTCCTGCCCAAGCAACCGATTCAATTGCCCCCACTTGTACAACAGGATCGTCCAGCCAATCACTGACAGTGCAGTCAAGGTCATAAAAATCCCCTTCACCACCCCATCCCCGTTGACCCACCAGGCCATCCAAGATATGGAATTCTCCATAATCAACTCCTTAAGCAAGAAATCAACAAAAATCCTTCATTATTCTGTCTGCAATTGAAATCGAATCGGCACGGTCACCGTTGCCGCCATGGGCTGGCCATTGCGTTGCGCTGGAACAAACCGCCATTGGTTCACAGCCGTCAAGGCCGCCCGATCCAACGCATCAAAACCAGAACCCGTTGCTATCGTCACCCGTGCCACTCCACCCGACTCTGTGATCTCGACCTTCAACAGCACCGTCCCCTCGTATCCCATACGTCGGGCAGAGGGTGGATAAACGGGCTTTGGATTAGTCGTATATGCAGCCTGAACGTCTGGGGGCCGATACGTATCAACCTGAGGTGCCGGAGGTGTCGTGACACTCCTTGGAGGTGGCATAACATCCCCTACAGAAGAAAGCGCAGGTGCGGCCTCTGCCGGAACAGACGGCACCGACCTGGATTGAGGTTCCTTGCGGACCTTGACCGGCTTTTGTACTGGAGCTTTTTTTTCCGCTGTTGGCGGAACAGGCTTTTTGACACCCTTTTTGACAACCTGTTCTGGTTCGGATGTTTTTTCTGTCGGCAGAACAACCTCTTTGACAACCTCTTTGACAACCTGTTCTGGTTCAGATGGCAGGGATTGGGGGGGAGGCAGCCTGACCACCGGGGGAGGCTCCAATGGATGTGGAGCCGAATGAGGTATGGTGGCCATCTCAAAATGCACCAATGGCCGGGGTGGCTGCACTGTGAAAGCAGATTTCAAATGCAACACCATCATGATGATCACACCATGCCACACCAGAGAGATGCCGAACGCAACCCCACCCTTGATCATCAAGCTCATGGCATCACACCAAAAAGGGTCGCAAGGCCAACGCAATCAAAGCCACACCAGCCCCCAGTCGCAACCAGGGAGCGATACCAGGAAAAAGGCCCCGCATCGCCTGACCAGCATGACCCAGCACGGACGATACCAACACCACCGGAGCCAAAGAAGCCGTCAAACCAAACAGCCCGCCATGCAGCAGACCGATCATGGCATTTCCGGTCAAAGAACAGGCTGCCAGCAAAGCTGCCAAAGGAGGACACGGCACCAGACTGACAGCCATGCCAAGCAGCATCGGGGACCAGCTTCCCATCCGGGCCTGCGGGCAGACTCCTGAGCGTGTTGGAAACCGATTGAACAAAAGAACAAAACCAACCAATACGCTCACCCCGGACAACACAAGACGACCGACTTGCCCAGCACCGCTACTCATCACCACCTGGCCCAGACCGGCAGCAGCCCAACCCAGCACCGCATAGGCCATCACCCGCCCCAACAGAAACCATCCGGCATCCTGCCAGGGATGCGTCGCATTGTGTCCCAATACCCAGGAACCAAAATAGGGCAGGCAATAAGCCGTACACGCCGTCAACCCCATGGTCAAACCGAGCAAGGCGGTCGTCGGAAACGCAAGCTCAAACGCTTCATTCATTCGCAAGCATCCTCTTGCGAGAGTCTGACGCCTGATGCCGCAATGAACCATTGGCCAACTCGGTACGACTGCGGGCACGAAACGTCTCTGGTCGTGAATGATACAGGGTTATCGGACCACACTTGAGATGCAACACCCGCTCTTGAGGACAAAATTCAATACAACGACCACACAAGGTGCAGTCGTCATGAAAGACCTCTTTTTCATGGATCGAAGCGATTTCTGGAATGTCCATGGGACAGGCCGCATGACACGAACGACAGCGGCCACAATGAGGATGGGGCGTCTTGGTCAGTCGCAACGGGGCGATCCGCTTGAAAATGGCATTGAGGGCCAACATCGGACAGATGCGACAAAAAGGCTGTCGCACCACAAATGCAGCCGTCAACATGAATCCAAAGAGGCCATTCCCCAGCAGGCCAAACAGGATATCTCCGACATCGCCGGTAGGCAGGGCCATCTGCTCCCCGGAGCCGGTCAACAGAGTGGTCAAGATCCGCGACGGACAAACCCGACACCATGCCTCTGCCGCTGCACCCGGAAGCCAACCCAACCCTGCGGCCAATGGGAGAACAAACACAAACAGCAGCAACACAATCCACTTGATGGAACGGACACCTTTCAACCAAGGTGCTGGCACAACCCGACTGACCATGCGCAACCGCCGCCCAATTCCATACAAAAACTCCTGTGTGCTGCCCAAGGGACAGACCCAAGCGCAAAATGCTTTGTTCAAGACCACAAAAAATGTCAAAAAACCCACCAAGGTCAACAAAATGGGCTTTAATAATTCCCAACTGGCAGAGTTGGTGCGGGCCAAAGTGTCGCCAATCTGATGGGATGTCTGGTGCTGAAAAGGCCGCAACGCACACCAGGCCCCATTCTGCATGTCATAGGTGCAAGAGAGGGCTGGCAAGGCGGTCGAAATTTTGTCCGCCGCATAGGGACCAACAACCACACCTCCGTAAACAGTCACCACAAACAATACCGCCTGCACCCAAACGCGGACCCGACTCAAGGAGATATTCATGCCTTGCTCCCCTGACGTGGACGCCACAACAAAACCCCTCCGGCCATGCCCAACCCGGCTACCATCCAGCCCAGGAAGGGATGACGATTGAACAGGGGGGATGGTCCGTATTCATATTGAAACACGGTGACAAATCGTTTTGCCGACGTTTGCCACTCCACAGCGAGTTGAAAAGGCTGAACCGGGCGACGATGCGTTTTGACAGGTGGTGTTTGAGTGGCCTTTGGCGTTGGAAATGAGGGAAAACGCACCAGAACAACCCCTTGATCATCCGTAAAAAATCTTTGTTCCAATTGCATGGGGGCGTAGAAAGTCACGAGTTCATTCGGCAAGGCGCGCTGATCAAAACGGACCAGAAAGGCCCACGTCTCCTCGGCCCGATAGGTCGAATGTTCTCGCGGCAGGGGTTGAGGGATGATCTCCAGCCTGGACTTTGGCACCGTCAACATGACAGAGGGTGAGGGGCCGGGCATGGAAAAAAAATGGACGCTCCCCCAGGTGAATTCTTCTTTCTGATCCATGCTTTGGGCCGAAATCCAATGATAATTGCCCATGGCATTGTGAACCATGAGAGCCGCACCCTCTTTGGTCATGGGAATTGTGAGCTTGGCCTGGGCCGGGTCACGCCCAACCGAGGGGGGATACAGGTCAATCTCCTTGAGATTCGAACTCACATCAACAATCCGAACCTGACTGCGTCCCTTGACCTCCTTGCGCAACACGGGATGAGGCGTCCAGGTGGGAAGCTCCTGGACTGCTGCCATGGCCCATGGCAGAAACCCAAACATGCAAAACCAGCCAACCAGCATCATTTTCATCACGATTTTGATCACCTTTTTCCGGCCAAGCATGGCGTTCCATTCAAGTGGGGACAATTTTGAAAATGTTGATGAAATGGATTGATAAACCCTGACCATCTTTGGAATGGTTGGTTAGTGGCTCTCGCCCCTGGACCCCACCAGGGGCTTCGCCCCTGGACCCCACCAGGGGCTTTGCCCCTGGACCCCACCAGGGGCTTCGCCCCTGGACCCCACCAGGGGGATAATCCCCCTGGACCCCTAATAGTAAAACACTTCACATCCCGAAATGGTTTCGATTGAGTGGCTCTCGTCCCCATACCCTACCATGTGGATCATCACCATTTGACCTGAAGACCCATGAAGGCCATACGGGGCATGCCAGGGGCATACAGCTCATTACCGCCGAAACTCAAAGCTCCGGTCTCGGCATAACGTTTATCAAACAGATTCGTGACACTGCCAAACAACTCCAGATCCTGCTTGATGGGATAACTCCCGCGAATATTAAACAGGTCATGGCCACTGTACTGTTTCGTATTAGCCGGATCCAACCAGTAACTCCCCAGAGTCACCCACTCCAGCTCACCTTTGCCTTTTTGCCCATGGTCCGGGGCATAACGCACGCTGGTACTGCCGATGACACGCGGGGCCAAGGCCATCTCCTTGCCGTCATAAATTTTAGTAGCGGATTCACGCCAATAATCATAAGTATGTTTGGCATAAGAGAGTGCCGTATCCAGATGCCAATCCTCTGCCACGCCCACCCCCAAGCCCACTTCAACGCCCTTGTGAATGGTCTGACCTGCATTCGTGACCTTTGAGACAGCATCCACCGGATCCAGATAGCTGAGAATGTCATCTTTCTTGGTCATGTGATAAAGAGAGATTTCATAATCCAATCCTTTGCCATCCTTTTTCCGCAACCCCACCTCATAACTCTCCACCTTGACCGGCTTGAGATTCAATGCGGCCTGAGCGGCACTCTGCGCCTTGGCTGGGGTGGTACTGGAGGAAGGCCGGAACAACTGACCCTCCGATGGTGCCCGGAAGGCATGATTATAAGAGACAAATCCGCTCAAGGAATCGGTGAAGGCATACGTTGCCCCCAGTTTGGGACTGAAATGGCCATATCGAATGGTGGTATCATCCACATGACCATACACCTTGGTCCCAATCGTGGTCGCCACGGTCAAGGGTGCATTGGACATCTTGTTATCATAATTATAATTGATACTGTCATAACGCAATCCGGCAGTAATCCTCAACCGCTCCATGGGCGAGAATTCCCCATGGAGGTAAGGTGAAACGCCTTGATAAGTCACATCGTACTCATAAATCCGCGCCCCCATACTATACGCATTATAGACCTTGGAATCACCCGTAGTGCCCGGCGCAACTGTGGTGGTAATGCTGTTCTCCTCCCGTCCCCCTGGGCTGTGATCCATATCCAAACCAAGAATCAAGCGCGTGCGCCAGGGCTGAAAGTCCTGCCGATATTTGAGCATCAATCCATAAGAGTCATTAAACGTGTCATAAACAGTCTGGTCATAAGTCATGGACCAACTGGGCATGATATCCATATTATTATGTCTGAAATAGGGTGTGATGCTCAATAAACTGTTTTCATTTTCCCGTTCGTAGGCCGTAGAGAGGCGCAAAGCTTGAACTTTACGAAAGGTGATTGGGGAATAGTTTCGACGAGGCTGGTTACGCAAATCATCTTTAGTAATGTTTGAAGAGCCTGAACTTTCCTGATCAATATTGGAAAAGGTCGCGATGGTTTTCAGAAACGCGCTGTCGCCAATGGCCCGATCCCAACGGAAGGTGGCACTTTGTCGGTCAAAGGCGGTTTTATCAATCCAGCCATCGGTATGGGTCAGGTTCAAATCACCACGCACCCCATGATCCCCAAAACGGTTGCCTCCGGTCAACAAGAGCCTCTGCCAGCCAAAAGAACCAAGCTCCCCACTCCCTTCGACTTCCATTTTGGTTGGAGGCTTGCGAGTGAGGGAATTGACCACCCCACCAATGGCATCCGAACCGTAGAGGGCACTTCCTGGTCCTTTGTTGACCTCAATTCCGCCAGACATGGGGAGGTTGATCTCATACAAGGCATTGTGATTGAAAAATCCCGTGGAACGGGTTGCAATGCCATCCTCCAGATAAAGATACACCGGACTCGTGGTCAGAGGTTGACGAATCATGGTCATATGCCCTTCCCCACCGGCCTTGTTGATCCAGACCCCAGGGACTTTGCCCATGATCTCGGTGGGATGGGTGGGATGCATGTCACGAATCACTTGTTCCTTGATCACATCCACAGTGGCCGGTGTTTCAGAAACCCGTGCCCCTTCCCTCGTACCTGTCACGGTGACTTCAGGCAGGAATGGTGCTGCCTGCTCCGCAGCCATGGCCAGTGTGGCAGGACTCATGATACAGGCCAAGCTCATCACAACAGGGTTCCTGATACGACTGAATAATGCTCGTGACATCTCCACGCCCCTTGAAAAAAGAAATCCATGATTTGTAAAGAATATTCAAAAGACGGGCCAAGCATCAATCCATTCAAATCATTATATTTTTTAATACAAGAACCGTGTCGAATGACCGGCAGGTATGGCAAATCACACAGCACACAAACACACAGCACACAGCAGATTCGAGAAGGGTCATTGATATTGATGAATTCAAGTGATAAGATAATCTCGCATCATGATGACTATGAAACCCCCACCATCGCAAAACATCAAGCGATCATTTTACAACCAAAACGGATTAGTTGACATGACCATAAAAAAAACAGGCAACTTTCCAATTTTAACAGTATTTATCATATCGTTCAGCATGCTTATCCTGGTTGCCGGAGGCATGTCTGGTTATATCTCTTACATCACAGGTCAAAAATCCGTGCGTGATTTCACCGAACAGGTGATGACAAAAACCAGTGATCGGATTCAATCGCACGTCCAGAATTTCTTCAAGACCCCTCCCCAACTGATCGCCATGAACTCCAAAATGTGGGGTCATTTTATTGGTGAACATCGGGATCCTCACGCCATAGAACAAATATTATTCAATCAAACCCGTGAATTCAATATTCGGAGTGTCTATTATGCGGATGAACAGGGCCGAGGCAGTGCTGTACTCAAAGAACACGATGGTTCCTATCAATCCAGAATCATTCTCAACCCGCCCAAGCGTATTTTTTACCATTTAGACAATCATGGCAATCGATCAACCCCAATCAAAGAGACTGAATGGGATCCAAGAACACGTCCCTGGTATACCGCCGCCATCCAACAACAAGACCCTGTTTGGAGTCCGGTTTATACCTTCACGGATGGCATTTTGGGCATCACCGCCTCTCAGGCCATTCGCACCCCTGACAAAATCGCCAAAGGGGTGGTCGCTGTGGATTTGGATCTGCAATTAATCAGTACATTCTTGCAATCACTAACAATTACTCCATCGGGTCAGGCCTTCATCCTGGAACCTGACGGCGCAATCATCGCGACATCCTCCCAGGAACCCTTATCCCAGCCAACGCCACAGGATCAACCTCAGCGCATGACATGGGATACAACCCAAAATTCCATCATCAAGCAAACCGTCTTGACCATGCGTCAGCAATTCGGCGACCCACTGAAGTTGATCAGACCCCAACTGACAACTATAGTAATCAACAATGAAGAAATCGACGTTCGACTCACCCCCATACGAGACGCGTTTGGATTGGATCTGATCATTGGGGTTGCAATCCCTCAGCATGATTTCATGTCCAACATTCATGCCAATGCCCAACGTACCATTCAAATTACTTTAATATTCGTAACATTTTCTTTATTGTTAGGCTACTTGTTGCATCGTCGTACCAAAAAGCATCTGGACCAGGAGTTGCAACACCGAACCAAGGATCTCTCCACAACCCAAGACAAACTGGAAAACCTGATTCGAATAGGACTCGACCTGGGACGCGAGCAGGACCGCATGGCACTCTTGCACAAAATCTTGTTTGCAGGGAAAAAATTACTCAACTGCGACGCTGCCACTCTCTATTTGGCCACCAACCATAAAACCTTGAAACTCATCATGCGCACCAAGGACGATGTCCTGCCCTCTTTTGAAATCCCTCTGTACAACCCGGATGGCACCCCGAACAAACGCTTCATTTCCACAACCTGCGCCTTGAATAATAAACCTGTAGTCATCGATGACCTCTATCTGGAAACCCGTTTCGATGTCTCCGGGACCAAAAAATTTGATGCCGACACTTCCTACCGTACTGTCTCCATGCTCACCGTACCCCTGGCCCCCCGCGAAGGTGAGGTGATCGGTGTGCTGCAATTCATCAACGCCCTGGATCCAAAGACCGGACAAATCATTCCATTTCATCCCGAAATTATCCGTTTTGTCACGGCCATGGCAGCCCAGGCTTGTGTCGCGCTCGACAACACTCAACTGATCGAAGCGCAGCAAAACTTGATGGACGCCCTGATCCAACTCATAGCCAAAGCCATTGACACTAAAAGTCATTACACAGGCAATCACTGTAATCGTGTACAGAAATTGGCCATCATGCTTGCCGAAGCAGCACATAATGTAAACGAAGGAGAACTTGCCAACTTTAAAATCAACAGCAAGGATGAATGGCGCGAATTTGCAACAGCCGCATGGTTGCATGACTGTGGCAAGGTCATCACGCCAGAGCATGTCGTGGACAAGGCAACCAAGCTGGAAACCATCTACAATCGCATCCACGAGATACGCACGCGCTTTGAGGTTCTTTTGCGCGATGCCATGATCATACGTGTTGAAGCCCTGGCTTCAGGCGAACCTGCTGATACCGTGAATCAACGCTTCGAAGATCGAAAACTCCAATTGATCAATGATTTCGCCTTTGTTGCCACATGCAATCTGGGCGGGGAAGTCATGACAGCAGAAAATTTGAACCGTTTGCAACGCATCTCCGAAGAGACGTGGTTGAGGCACTTTGACGACCGCCTCGGTCTTGCCCATGATGAACGCAATCGTTTTCCTGAAATGTCCGCCTCCCCGCCCACGCCAGAAAAACTGCTCGCCGACAAGCCGCAACACATTTTTCCACGCACGGATACGCAACGTTTCGATGCAAAATATCGGTTCAAACTGCAAATGCCAGAGCATCTCTATAATAACGGAGAATTGTACAATCTGAGCATTCAACGCGGCACACTCAACCAGGAAGAGCGGTTCAAGGTCAATGAACACGTCATCCAAACCATCTTGATGCTGGAAGAATTACCGCTCCCCAAAAATTTGAAAAGAGTGCCAGAGTTCGCCGGTGCCCACCATGAGACCCTGACTGGCACAGGCTATCCACGGGGGATAACCCAGGAAAACCTTTCCATACCCTCACGAATCATGGCCATTGCCGATATCTTCGAGGCACTCACCGCAGCCGACCGCCCCTACAAAAAATTAAATAAAATCTCTGAAGCAATTAAAATTCTTTCAGATTTCAAGAAAAACAACCAAATTGATCCAGTCCTCTTCAATCTTTTCCTGACCTCTGGGGTCTACCGGGACTTTGCGAATGAATTCCTGCTGCCTAAACAGATCGACGAGGTTGTCATCGAAAATTATTTATGACAATCCATTCGCTTTATGTTTGGCCAACAACCCGCGCCACCGTTCGGTTTCAAATGAAACTTTCTCCTGTACCCTGTTGATATAAATACGTGTACGAAATGCTTCATCTTCTTCAGGCTCCCAATCAATGGCAAAACCGTTCTCTTCGATCAATTGGAACAATTCCAACAACGACTCCAGCATCTGTCGCTTCATGGAGTGTGACTCTTTGTCATAAATCACCCGAAGCCATTCATCCACATCTTCATGGGCCAGCCGGAACCACAGCCAGGTCACGGGGGCGTCATAGATGGTGCCTTCCCATTGATTCCAATAAGTTTCTTCATCTTTGCATTCCTCTTCCGGCTTGCCGATAATCAATAAAATGTCGGCCTCCTCTTCATCGGTCAGCAAATGGACCTCGCCAAAGGCAAAGGGGTTTTCATCTTTATGGGTCTGAAACCATCGACCGATCTGACGACATAACGCTTCTGTTTGCATGATTGGTTCCTTCCAGCAGTGTCAAGGCTGACACATTTCATGTGGTACGAGCCTGATCTCCAGGCGGCAGCCAACCGCTTCGGCATAGCGGCGCAGTGTGCAAAGGGACGGAGAGTGTTTCATTTTTCCGCCCCCAGACTCCAAACGCGCCACAGAGGGTATGCTGCTTCCCATCTGCTCCGCCACTTGGCTCTGTGTCATGCCGGCATTTTGGCGGGCCACCAGCAATTCATCAAACAACCGGAATTCATCGTCCAGGGCATCGTATGCCGATTTGAACTCTGGGTCAGACATCCATTCCATAATCATTTCATCATGGGTTGTCATTTAGCACCTCTTTCAATCTCTCCCTGGCAGTCTCCAAATCGCGGGTCGGGGTCTTCTCCGACTTTTTGATGATGGCATACAAAACCACAATTTTCCGACCAATCACAATACAAAAAAATGCTCGACCTATGCCTTCAGCACCCTTTACCCGTATTTCGAACAACCCATCACCCATGGCACGGGTAAACGGCATACCAAGATTCGGTCCATGAATTTTCATCCTTTCCGTAATCCTTGCATAAACCGCCCGCAAGCTTTTTGGCCAATTGACGATATCTAATCTTACAGATTCGTCTAAATAAGTTATTTCCCATCCCATATTAAAATTTATCAAATCCCCCAATAATAGTCAAGAAAATCCACTGATACCACCCACACACCGGCGGTATGCTTGATTATTGAACAGGTTAACGCAAAAAGTGATAATACTTCTGCATAAAAACCCTGGCACCATCGGCATACTTCCAGGGAGTGGCCAAAAGATCATCCATGAGTTCATGCCGACTGATCAGGCGATGATCTTTGGCCTCCCCATCCAGAAATCGAAAGGGGCCGTCAAAGAGTCCAGCATACACGACCACATTGTGCCTTTTCAACCAGGAAGGGCCAGCATGGACACGACTGATGGCACCTTGCCATGGGTCATAATCGATCATGCGGATCACAGCCTGCTGTTGCAGATCACACGCCCCTGATTGAATCAACCGATGATACTCCAGATGGTCCCCAGCCATCACAACATCCTCAACGCCGATTTCCTCGCGCATCTCCTTGCGGGCATTGGCATCGAACTCCTGACGAGACAACTTTGGGCTGTCGGATACCACATGCCCTCCAACCGCCTTGTCCCACATATAGGGATTTTCTGGTTTGTCCCCTCGCTGCACCAATCGAATCTGCCGCTCACTGGTCATAAGGATGATATGCACCACAGGCACGGCATACGGAGCCTCTCCGTGCAGACGGGAATGGTCACGGATTTCCTGAAGCAAAACAGTACGTTCCCCGGTTTTGACGTAGACTCCGTGGGGATCTGTGGCGTGCAGCCATTCGGTCATGCGTGACTCTCCCATCCTGTGTGAAGCCCATTGTTATCGAGCATGACGACCTGTTGTCATAAATGTCAGGTTGAAAGCCTCCTTCGGTGCTGCCCGGATCCACTGGCGACACAGATTCATTAATTCCTCGACTTGCACCTGAGTGTGACGCTGAAAAGGGGCCGTGATCAAGACACGTCCCGGACCTTTGGAAAACAAAGAGCCAGACACCCCCTGATCCAGAAAGTCCAGCCACGCCTCACCCGCCAGACCCGCCACCTGATGCCGGGGATAACGCACCAGGCAAACCCGGCGCAACAACGCAGACAGTTCTCCAGTCAATCGTTGCCCATCCTGATGTTTGAGATAAGCCATGGAGAGTTGTTCCAGTTCTGCCAAGGCGATTTTCTGGATCCGATACCGCCGGGACCAGAGACGATAAAGACCCCACGCCAAAAGCACAAACAAGAACAGCAGCATCACGAGCCACCAACCCAGAGCCGGAGGCCACCAGGAGACTGGATCCGGGAGATGAATATCCCGCAATTCCAATGGAGCTGCTTGATTCATTTTGGTGTCAATCCGAAACCACGCCGCAGAGCAGAGGGGGATTCTTCATCTGTGGAACAGGAGATCAAAAGTGCCCCGATACTGCGACAAAACGTGGTGAGATGATCCAGACGACGCTGAAACTGCGCGGCGTATTCCGCCCTGATGCGGGGATTGTTGACATTCAAAAGCCTGGGCAAGCTTTGACCAAACGACACCGGATAGCGACCGCCAGATGGAGGCAGGGAACGTTCCAGAGGGTCATGGAGAAAAAACAAAGTAAGATCATTATGCCGCGCCAACTGGACCAAATGGGTCTGATCCGTTGGAGTCAACCCACGAAAATCACTGAACAAAAAGACCATGCTACCCGGCAGGACCACCCGGCGCAAACGCACCAGGGCCTGATTGAGAGCCAAAGGATTCTCCTGGGTCCGGGAAGTGGGATCCGGGGTCGGAAAGCGGATCAGTTCCCGAATGAGGCTCAAGACTGCCCGATCTCCGCGTTGGGGTCGCAATTCCCGATTTTCCTGCTCGGAAAAGATCAATCCACCCAGGCGATCCCCGCGCCAGGCCGCACCCCAACCGGCCACGGCAGCGGCACGAGCAGCCTGAATGGCCTTGAAACGTCCCCGTGTAGCAAAAAACATGGGACGCCGAAAATCGAGCCAGATCAACACCGCCCGTTCCCGTTCCTCCCGAAACAGTTTGATATGGGGTTTGCCAGTCCGGGCCGTAACCCGCCACTCCATGTGACGAATGTCATCCCCGGCCTGATAGATACGGGTTTCCGAGAATTCCATGCCTCGTCCCTTGAAAGGCGAAAGGTACGACCCTTCCAGCAGGGATCGGGCACGCCTGGGTTCAGGAGGCAGACCTTTGGCCGCATAACGCAGGCCGATCAACTCTTCAGCCGAAAGCAGAATCCCGTTGCGCGCCTCCTCCATCACGGTGCAGGTACCCGTTGCAACAGTTGGTTGATAAAACTGTCCGAGGTGTGACCCTGGGCCTCGGCTTCAAAGGTCAAAATGAGGCGATGGCGCAGGACATCCGGGGCCAGGGCGCGGACATCATCCGGGGTGACGAAATCCCGTCCTTCCAGCCAGGCATGGGCACGGGCGCAACGATCCAGGGCAATGGTCGCCCGTGGACTGGCTCCATATTGAACGATACCGGCCAACTCCGAGCCGTATTTTTCCGGAGTCCGGGAGGCCTGGATCAAATGCAACAGATAATTCTCGACGCTGTCGGCCATATGCATGGCCAGGACTTCCTGACGGGCCGCCAGCAAGGTTGCCGTGGTGACCTTTTTTACCGGGGAGAGTCGTTGATGAGTTCCTTCCTGGAGTGCCTCTGCCCTTACCAAACGGAGGATGTCCCGTTCCACCTGGGCTTGTGGATAACCAATGCGGACCAATAACAAAAAACGATCCAATTGGGCCTCTGGCAAAGGATGCGTCCCTTCCTGCTCAATGGGATTTTGTGTGGCCATCACCATAAACAAAGGAGGCAAGGGATAGGTTTTGGGACCAACCGTGATCTGACGTTCGCCCATGGCCTCCAGCAAGGCGGACTGGACCTTGGCCGGGGCGCGATTGATCTCATCCGCCAGGATCAGGTTGTGAAACAACGGTCCGGGCTGAAACTGGAACGAGGCATCCTGAGGACGGAAAATTTCGGTCCCGGTCAGGTCAGCGGGCAGAAGATCCGGGGTGAATTGTATCCGATGAAATTCCCCCTCGATATGGGCAGCCAGGGTTTTGACCGCACGGGTCTTGGCCAGTCCTGGGGCACCTTCCACCAGGAGATGACCATCCGCAAGCAAAGCGATGACCAGACGATTGACCAGCTTCTCCTGGCCGAGAATTTTTTGGGTGACGGATCTTGAGAGTTCAGAGATGGCGATTTGGTTGGACATATCCATGATATTTAAAGAAAAATACGCTATTGACAACCGGAAGGGCAAGGGAGTGATGGGTGAACCATGAACCCTTCTGTACTATACGACCCCATCAGGCCGGATGCAATTGTTTTGTTGCGCGAAATCCCCATCTTCATCATGGTGATCCGGCAAGGCGACACCATCCAGGCCACCCAAAAAAAAAGCATCAAAAAAAATTAATTATTGACTTTTTTTAAATGCCATGGTAATAAAAATTCAAATTCTTTGCATTCATGGCGTGACGAGTCATGCTTTGGTTGCAAACGGCAAACTTTAACACTATGTTAACAGGAGATCAAAACATGTCAGCACTTGCTTTTGCAGGAAAAGGTTTGGCCCTGTCGTCCGATGGAATCGCCGATGTTTGCGACCTCCTGCAAGTCAAAGCCGCCGAGGTGTGGAGTGTGTTGCGTGTGGAAACCTCTGGCAAAGGATTCCTTTCAGACCGGCGTCCCCAGATTCTATTCGAACGTCATATTTTCTCCAAACGCACCAACCATCAATACGACGCCACCCATCCTGGCATCAGCTCTCCCACGCCGGGCGGTTATGGAAATGGCGGGGCCAATCAATACACACGCCTCAATGAAGCCATCGCATTGAATCGGGAAGCTGCCCTGGAAAGTGCCTCCTGGGGCATCGGTCAGGTGATGGGATTCAACGCCACCTCTGTCAATTACCCAAACGCCACTGCCATGATCCATGCCATGGTTGAAAACGAAGATGCCCAACTCATGGCCATGGCCCGATTCATCGTGAACAACAAACTGGCCCGCGCCCTGACCATTCATGACTGGGCCTCCTTTGCGCGTGGATACAATGGCAGTAATTACGCCATCAATCAATACGATGCAAAATTGGCATCAGAATACCAACGCCTTGCGACTCGTGGCTTGCCTGACCTGACCGTCCGCGCTGTCCAGCTTTATCTGACCTATCTGGGTTATGACCCCCATGGAGTCGATGGCTTTGCCGGACGCTTTACCAATTCGGCGGTGGCTGATTTTCTTGCGGCTTCTCAACTCCCTGCCGGACTGCCGATGGATCAGGTGTTGCAGGAACTACAAAAACGTCTGTAACAAACAAAAACGCCCCCGAAATCCATACCGGGGGCGGAACATTTTACTGGGCTTGGAACTGGAACCAAGGTTGGACTTTCCACTGCCTGCTGACCTTGATGTGGCCTCGACCCCACTCTTGGAAACAAACAGCCCCACCTCCCCGTTCCATTTTTCTTTCAAACTCCGCTTGACACTTTTCAGACTCCATGGTACGCAAAATTATAATATTAATACGTTTATATTTTTACGCAACCATCATGGACCCTTTTTTGAACCAAGCTTTACGTGTTTAAACTAAAGCATCTTAGATTGGCCGCCCGCAGGTTACACATACGCCCGTTTTGGTATGCGTCATATTTTGTGCGTGGCTTTGACAACAACCCCCATCAAGAGAACGAACTTTCTCACTTACGCCCTTTATGGGATGCCTAACAGGGGGGGGTTTTATAAAACTCTCCAATACCCGCGCAATTTGTCCTCCCGGTGAGACTGCTTCTTTTTCTGCCTGACTAATGGAGTCATCGACGATATAATGTTCAAACAACGTGGCGGTTTGGCCTCCAAGTTTTTTTAGTGGCCAAAGCAGTGCTTTGGGATGCAGGGTGTGAAACAACTCCAGCTCCTCTGCCAAACCTCCCATCCCCCCCATAAAAAGACCCAAGCCAAAATTATGATTAGACAGCATAGTTTTGCGCATCAAAGACAAACTTTGATTCATATCATCATTAACCGAATCCGTGACTGTGATATGATCAGTGACCAGACGGTTATCCACCGGAAAGTGTTTTCGGAACCAAGCCGATTGGTAAAGGAAGATAGTACCAGTCCGCAAGCGGGTGTTCAAACTGGCCAGGAATCGGGTGATGGAGGGATGTCCTCCATAAACCAGAGCGATGTTTCGTTTAGCGGTTTCCTCAGCCAAGGCAGCGATCACCTCCCGATAGGACAAGGGGTCGATATTTTTCGCCCAACGGGGGTCATTGTTTGGCCTGAATTGAGGAACACTTGCAGACAGGAATACGGCATCCATTATAGACCTCCCAACCACTGGTCAAGGGTTGCTTGGGTTTCGGTGCGGAGTGGCAGGGAGTTATCCAGCCAGATCAAATGTTCCTTCCATTGCGGATCCACCGCGCTGTCACGGTAGAAGAGACGGCGATCAATCGGGTCAGCAGGATTATGAAACCGTTGATAATCCATACTGACAGGCACACCGCCAATGGGTTTTATCCTCCCCAGGCATTGACGATTTCGTTGCACCTCCAATACGCCCACTCCTTGGTTGATCACCGAAAGATTGAACCGAGCAGCTTCGTCCTGGCAATACGTAGCCATACGTTCGAACCGGTTTCTGGTTACTTTGGCCCGTAGTTCTTCGCACTCACCCAAGATAATAGCAATCATTTGATTCGTCAAGCTATCTTGGTCATTGTAGAGAATTGTTCCAAAGAGGAATGCTGTTGCATCGATGTAACGCTGTTGCGTAATACAAGAAAGATCCTGACCCGAATAGTTCGAACCTGCTTTCATGGCCGGCCATATGAGTTGGTAAATACCAACACCATTCAATTCGGCAGTATCGAGTTCCTTGGTGACCCATGGGCTGAGGCTGGATTCGGGTGTGTCCAGAAAAAGGAGCAGATCAGAATCAACCAAGTGATGCAACAGAGTCTGCTGCACCTTTTCTCCCGGTAAAATCTCATGTACATCCATAAAAACATCATAAGTACGTTCATGGAAAGCACGATAGAGTTGATTGGCAATACCTTGAGACTGGCGGCGCAAGTAGCTGATAAAGATCCTCCGTCGTGTACGCAGCAGGTGAAAACTTTCCAGAATTCTGCTGACCAGTGTTGCCAGCCAGTTGATGTCAAGATTCCTGAACAACCCATTATAGTCATGCAAAATGGTCGGTGTATTGGACTTAAACGTCCCTGGTTCATTTGTCACTGGAAAGAAGGAAGCACCGCATTGGGCCAATTGCGCCAAACTTGACTCCGTGTCTGGGTCAAAAAAATAATAGTCGTGAGCCAAGTACACACCAACGATGGGAAATGCCGGTTGATACTCGTCAGAAAAAAGGGCTGCGTCCAGAATGACAAGCTCCTGATTCGGGTCCAACCCCAATTCCTCAAAATTATTTCTTAACGCTCGTATCAAAGAATCAGCATCCCGTTGATCCGGGTCCAACAAAAGTACCTGATAGGGCATGTCTCACTCCTGAGTCTGGGTTGATATTGTTTATTGTTTCGACTGTCCAAGCCTGAATCCCCACTGACTGTTGCACAGCTTTGGCCATCTCCTCCAGCCGTTCTTGTCGTTGGGCCACTTTCCCTCCATAGTACACTGTCTGCATGCGGGTGTCTAAATCATTGGCAAGCCGACAGAAAACCGATGCCGAACTGACCAATGACGGCCTCCAGATTGATGCCCTCTGCCTGAGTTCCGCTTTTTCCAATGCGGGAGAGATAATTTTCCAGGTTGTCGGTATTCATTCCCAACCCGTCGTCTCGTACAATCAGCAGCATTTTTTCCGGTCGCGCCTCGACTATGGATGATGCCAGTATATCCACTTTTTTGCTTGGCGCGCCGCAACAGAATAGAGTCGTGGGCATTCTGAATTAACTCACGGATAAAGATACGTTTTTCGCTATACAGATTCTTGGCCAATAACTGAATGATACCATCAAAATCAAACGTCATTTCATTCATGGTGTCAGCTCCTTATATATCAACTTGCCCTAAGACTTGAATTCAGGTTCGCCTGCCAAACGCACGCCCAGAACCCACCAAAAGCTTTGACCTTGGATCCAACCAAGGGCGTGAGCAACTGGCAGCATGAACTACTGTTTGCATTTTAAAACCCCATCACGCCAGATGCAATTTTTTTTGTTCAAAATCCCCATATAATCATGATGATCCGGCATTGAGACCTGGGGTTGAAGGTATCGCCACACTCTGGAAAAGATCCGACACATAACTTTACTTTAATAACTATATAATTTATATAATATATTCAAGATAAAAGAATTCATATATGCCTATATTTATAATAAATTATGTGATCCTGCCAGATTTGAACCAGATCTCCTCTCAAGTGTGGCAGCACCCACAGGATGGTTGACACCATTTGAACCAGAAATCAAGGCATAATTATTGCATACATACAAAATACACTACATATCCACCTTGAATCCACCAATCAGACATGCTACCTGAATTCTGATGTCAAAAGGAGCAAATCATGGCCAAAATCTTATCCATTCAGGGTATTCCAGACGAACTGCAAGAACGTATGGCCTATGTCGCACACCTCCATAAAATCAGCTTGGATGAGCTTGTGCTGATCGCTTGTTCAGATTGGATGTCCCGGCACTTCCAAGAAGCTTGGCACAAGGGTCAAAAGGATCACACTTTGCAGCCCCCCCCATCCCTTGCTACCCAACCCTATTATGATGTGGTTCTGGATCACGCCCAGAATACGCCCTCAGACAAAATAATCGAATTGATTGACCTTCTGCGTATTGAACACGGAATCATCAAAGAGTCATTAAACGACATCCATAAAGTCGGAATCAAAACGCATACCGGAAAAAAAATTTTTTCGACTCTGTTCGATCTCCTGAAAACGCATCTGAAAAAAGAAGAAAAATTTGTTTATCCCGCATTCAAAAATTTTGTCACGGACAACAAAAACATTAATGATCTATTATTAAGCGCGTATGCCCAAGAATACCTCCTGACTTCGACAATCATTCAATT
>JAMOBH010000398.1:0-4615 GCA_039908085.1 Magnetococcus sp. YQC-5 | reverse complement strand
TTAAAATCATACAGTCAACGCGACCAAAGCCCTCATGAAACTTGGGAGACAATAAGATGAAAAAATTTTTTTATTATTTCAACATTCAATTATTATGCATTTTAACGTTATTTTTCAGCCATTCAGCCTCTGCCGCACCCAGCGCAAAATTCACCATCAGCCCTGCTGGCCCCATCTTTTCAGAAGGCGTCAAGGTAACCTTGGATGGATCCAGTTCCACTGCTGGAAGTGGCGGTGCCTTGTCATATGCATGGAACTGCCTGCCACAACCTTGCAATCCTGAAATTACATTCAGCACACCAACAAGCCAATCCACTACTTTTATTATACCAACTTTGGTTGCACCCGCAACATCAGCCCTGCTCACGATTCAATTGACAGTCACAGAAACCAATACAACCACATCTTCAATCACCACCACATCAACCAGCACGACTTCAGTCCCAGGAACCACCACCACCACGACTTCAGTCCCAGGAACCACCACCACCACGACTTCAGTCCCAACAACAATAACCTCTTCCAACAGCGCAACAAAAGAAATAACCATTCAAAAAACCAATCTGACAGGCACAACAGCACCCATAACCGTCATAACAGTCAATCCAAGCGGTGGACAAACGTTTGCCGAAGGCGTACCCATCACATTAAGTGGAGCTGACTCCAAAGATGTCGCAGGAGGCACTCAACTCAGTTACAAATGGGAAATCACCAACAGCTCGCCTGCCACCTTCAAGGACAAACTGAAACTTGCTGACACCACCAGCAAAAATCTTATATTTGTCACGCCCATCATTGATGATCCAACGGTCACTGAATACACATTACTGTTCAAACTGACCATTTCAGACCTCTCTTTGCCAGTACCTGTCAACAATATCAACTCGCAGGAAATCACCATCACTGTCAAAAGAAACAATAAACCTGTCGCCGACGCTGGCACCCCAAAAATAATCACGATTCAAAAAGATTCCATCATCCAACAAGGTGGCACCATCGAGTTGAATGGCACGACCTCATTAGCCACATACAAATCCAATGAATGGACACTGTCGCCCCCTGCCACCTATCAAGGCACAACTCCAGACAATAAAATAACCATCAGCAGCCCGAATACGTTAACCTCATCGGTAAAAATAGGTAAAGACGTTCCTCCTGGCCAATATGTTTTTACTTTGATTGTTACGGATACGGCTGATCGAAAATCCGACGCCAGCACACTCACAGTCCAAATCGTCACAAAAGAGGCACAACCTCCTACTGTTGGCGATGTGACTCTCAAAGACAACTCAGGAAATGCTGTCGTCAAAACAGCCCCTGAAAACACATCCATCACGCTGGCTCCAGCCAATGTCGTTGATGACAAGGTTGATGCAGCAGTTTTGAAATATTCTTGGAAACAAGATCCCAAGGATTCTTACCAGGTCACCCTGTTACCATCAACCAACGTCTCCACTGTCATCTTCCAAACACCAATACTGGCTGGCACAGTATCATCAACTGCTTTACATTTCACCCTCACCATCACCGATCCAGACAACCTTTCCATAGAAAAACAGGTAACCGTTAATGTATCCAACATGGATTCCCCCCCTGTTGCCGTGCCAGCATCTGATTTGACCACAGCCATTGGCGGTGATACCGTTTATTTGAATGCCAGCCATTCTTACAGCCCTGGTGGTACCATTCAATCCTATTTGTGGACCTGGTCAGAATCAACACTATCCATGGCATCCAGGTTCTCTCCACAAGCCTTTATTCTATCGGATCCCCAATCAGCCAATCCGACTTTTGTCGTACCCAACCCGCCAAGCAATGCCACGCCTGTTGGCATCACATTGAATGTGGTGAATGACAAAAAATTATCTGGCACGCCAACCACCTTGAACATCAACGTCAACAAAAACACCCTCTTTTTGGATAACTTCACGGGTGCCTACCTGATCAACGCAGCAAACAAGGCAAGAACCACCATTGGAATATATATGCCATCTGGAGATGCCAACCTGGTTGAGCTGACACCAAAACATCCAAGCCTGTTGACCAACAACTCAACCCTGCCAACCGGTTCGACTACCACAACCACCATTGCTCCAACCACGGGCACCCCAACCAGCACAAACCAGGAGCCACTCAATATTGAGTTTGGCATGATCAAACTGGGTATCAAAACCAGAAAAACAGGTGAACTGGTGACCATTGAACTGCAATTTCCCGACCCCATCCCGGATAATCTGACTTTGTGGACCTATACCAAAAAAGGATGGTCTGAAAGCAGTAAAGATGTCTCATTCAAAAATAATAGAAAAAATGCAACCATCGCACTCGTTGACGGCGGCCCAAATGATGATGATGCAATAAGCAATGGCATCATATTGTCAATAATAGGTTTTGCAGACCCAACGCCATCAACAACAACCACCGCACCACCTGGAACCAGTTCCAGTTCTGGCATCAAAGATTCCAGTTCAGGATCCAAAGACACCAAAGTGGGCTGCACCATGAATCCCAACACCGATTTGGACCCGACGTTTCCAGTCCTGCTGTTGATGTCTGCATGGTATCTTCACAGAAAACGCACCACATCCATGCATCAGGCATGATGGACACTGTTTCTTAAACCACGAAAACCACGGAAAACACAAAACAATCTGTGCTTTCCGTGGTTGAATATCGGGTACGATTCAACCTGCCATCAAGCCATTGACACGGGAAAAACCAGAAGCATGAACCGCTTGTTTGGCGACAGACTGTTTTGGTTGGCACTTCTGGTCGCTCCTGTCACTGTGTATGGGCTTGATTGGGTCTGGCCCCATCCGGCCAAAATACCTGGATTCCCGATCCTCCAGATCATCGTCTACCCCATTCTGGAAGAACTGACCTTTCGTGGCTTGATACAAAGTTGGCTGCTGGAACAGACCCGTTGGCGGTTTCATGCATTCTCACTGGCCAATCTCTTGACATCATTGTTGTTTGTCGCAGCTCACCTGCTGGTCAGAAAACACTGGATCATGGTGACGGTTTTGGTGCCTTCTTTGATTTTCGGATTCTTCAGAGAACGCCATGATCGCATTTATCCTTGCATCGTGCTGCATGTTTATTATAATATTGTTTATTTTTTGTATTAAACATCAAAAGCAAAGTCAAAGGCAAAACCCTGGGGGATGAATCCCCCAGACCCCCTCTTTTTTTTTATTATTTTTTTTATCCATTTTCCCTTCTCCAGCAAGGAGGCACATCGTGGGCTTCTGGTTCGGCAAACAAATCGTGATCGGTATCGGCGGCGGCATCGCCGCTTACAAAACCCTGGAATTGATTCGACTACTCAAGAAAGAGGGGGCCGAAGTCATTCCAGTTCCTACACCTGCGGGACTGCGCTTTGTCACGGAACTCACCCTGCAATCCCTGGCAGGCGGACCGGTCCATGGAGAGTTGATGCAACCCTTGCATCCAGGACAAATGGATCACATCCGCTTGGCCCGTGAAGCCGATCTGGTCATTATCGCCCCGACCACCGCTGACCTGATGGCCCGCATGGCTGTCGGACAGGCCGATGACCTGCTGACCGCCTTGTTGCTGGCCCGTCAAGGACCAACCCTGGCCGCACCCGCCATGAATCCAGCCATGTGGAGTCATCCTGCCACCCAACGCAATCTCGCCAGATTGCAAGAAGATGGCATGCAGTTCATCGGCCCGGCGACCGGACCCATGGCCTGCGGCGAAACCGGCGCAGGACGCATGGTGGAACCTGCCACCATCCTGGAAGCCGCACAACGGTTACTCACCCCAAAAATTCTGACAGGTCGCCGCATCCTGATCACGGCTGGTCCCACTCGCGAAGAACTGGATCCGGTCCGATTCATTTCCAATCACTCGTCTGGAAAAATGGGCTGGGAAACAGCCTTGTCGGCCTTGCGAGCCGGGGCACTGGTGGATCTGGTACATGGTCCGGTGGCCCTCCCTCCCCCCCCAGGGGCTTCGATGTGGCCTGTGGTTTCAGCACAAGAGATGTTCAAGACGGTGATTGACATCTGGATCGGTGCCGCAGGCGGACCTGTATGCGATGCGGCCATACTCACTGCGGCTGTGGCTGATTTTCGTCCCGAAATGCGCGCTTCTGAAAAAATCAAAAAAAAAGGATCAGAGGAACCTTTGACCCTGCATTTGACACAAAACATCGATATATTGGCGGTATTGTCCGCATGGTCCGGGGTGTCACTGCCCAATGGACAACAACGAGCCGTGATCGGTTTTGCCGCTGAAACCGGCGAGGCTTTGGCCCGTGGACGAGAAAAACTGGCACGCAAACACTGCGATCTGCTGGCGATCAATGACGTGACCGCGCCCGGATGTGGATTCGGCTCTGATACCAATGCCATCACCCTGATCGGTCGCAACGGCCAAGAAGATGCTTGGCCCTTGTTGCCCAAAACACAGGTCGCCGAACGTCTGATCAGGGCAGTCGCTGATCTGCTCAAATAAACAATCAAGACCTTGGGGGGCGGTGAACCGTCCCCCAACACCTAGCATCTTTTGTTATTATTTTTTAAAATTATTAAAAAAAAGAGGGGGTCTGGGGGATTCATCCCCCAGGGTTTTGCTTTTGACTTTTTTG
>JAMOBH010000397.1:0-4617 GCA_039908085.1 Magnetococcus sp. YQC-5 | reverse complement strand
CAGAGACCCTGCTGACCATCATGAACTCGTCCGGTTTCAAAGCCAACAACCTGACCGCCATCAGCGATGTCATCGTCCAGACCGCACAGTCCTCCATGACCACCGTCAACGCCGTCGGTGAGTCTCTCAAGAGATCCGCCGCCACGGCCAAATCGGCGGGTATCGATTTTCTCGACTTGGCGGCGGTGATCGGGGTGATGGCCGATGGGGGCTATCGTGGCGAACGGGCGGGTACGGCGTTGGCCTCCTCTCTGCAAAGGATGTTGAACCCCACCCGGCAAATGCAGGAGGTGATGGATCGGTTGGGGCTCGTGTTCCAATCGAGTCCGGGCAAGCTGATCCCTTTGGTTGACATCTTCAAGCAGTTGGAAAAGGCCGGGGCCACTGCCACCGACATGTCCATCCTGTTCGGCATGCACCACAGCGACGCCATGAACGTGGTGCTGAACAAGGGGGTGCCTGTCATCCAGGCGTTCAGGAAGGAGTTGCTTGCCTCCGGTGACTCCTCCCGCAAGGCCGCCGAGCATATCGAAGGCGGGTTGGGGGGTGCCATGGAGCGGGTTTCTGCCATCCTGGGGGTACTCAGGCAGAAGGTGGGAGAAGATCTCGCCCCCAACGCCGAACGGACCAGCAGCATTATCCACGGGTTGGTCCAGGCGTTTCTCTCCCTGGACGATGAGACCCGCAAAAACATTGAAGGGGCTGGACTGCTCATCGCCGCTTTTGCGGCCATGGTACTGGGTGTCATTCCGCTTACCAACGCACTCTGGGGGTTGGCTGTCGCTGGTCAGGGGGCGAGTGCCTCCATGGTATTGCTCTCCAGGGCCTTCAAGACCCTTGGTGTCGGTCTTGCCGTTTGGGGGATTTATGAGGCCGGGAAATATGTCCACCTGTGGGGCAACGAGGCCGAAGAGGCTGAGGCCGCCGTCCGCACCGCAGAGAGAGTGAATGCTGCCAAGGCTGTTGAGGAGGCCGCCTGGCGAGAATGGCTTGCCAATGATACTGCCGAAAACAAGGCGACGTTTTTGGCCGCCAGGACAGCATGGCTCCTGGCAACCAGGGAGTGGAGGATGGCAGCGCATGAGGCGGAAACAGTCGTCAGGCAGGTTGGCGCGAAGAGCAGGCAGATCGAGAAGGTGCGTTGACCGATGCAAACCACTGGAAAAATGGATAACGACAGCATCGAAAAGCTCTCTTTTTGCCTGAAGGCGTTGGCGCATCCTCTGCGGCTCAAGATCATTGCCACCTTGCGGGATGGGGAGATGAGCGTGCAGGAGTTGGTGCTTGTTGTCGGAACGACGCAGTCCAACATTTCTCAGCACCTGATGATCATGCGCGACAAGAACATTCTGGTGTCACGCCGGGATGCGAACCAGGTGTTCTATCGGGTTGGGGACTGCAAGGTTCTTGATCTCATGGCTCTGACGCGCAGCATTTTTTGTGATGGACAGGGATCCAGTTCTTGATAGTCTCCCTGAGGATACGTAGGGAAACCGGCGGGTCTAGGGAATCAGGAGCGGGTTTCTGAGATTGGGGGAGGAGGGTAGATGTCCACCAGGATAAAATCATGAGATATTCAGATGTTACGGATGCACTTGATGTTCTGGGGAATGTTGAAAAAGCAGCCCATCTGTCTCGTTTTTTCAAGACTGGTCCTGGCCAGTACGGGGCGGGGGACCGCTTCATTGGCGTTCGTGTGCCTGAACAGCGGACAGTTGCCAAGCGGTTTTGCTCGCTTCCACTGAAAGAAATAGGCAAGTTATTGGCCGCCCAGATTCATGAATATCGCCTGACTGGCTTGCTCATACTGGTGGACCAGTATTCCAAAGCGAAGGACTCGGATATGCGTCGGGAGGTTGTGGATTTTTACATGACCAACCTGATTCGTGTGAACAATTGGGATCTGGTGGATTTGTCTGCGCCCAAGATCCTTGGAGAACATCTTTTACATAACCCTGAGGAACGAAATGTTCTGTTCTCTCTGATCCAATCGGCCAATCTATGGGAACGGCGCGTTGCCGTTGTGGCTACTTTGCCGTTGATCAGACAGGGGCAATTTGGAGAATTGCTGATACTTGCCAAAATGTCGCTCACCGATTCACACGATCTCATGCACAAAGCAGTCGGATGGATGCTTCGGGAAATCGGCAAAACACATCTAATCGTCCTGGAGGAATTTTTGGGGATGTATGCTGGGGTTATGCCGCGAACCATGCTGCGTTACGCTATTGAGCTTTTTGAGCCGGAGCGACGTCAATATTTCATGAAGGGAGAGGATTACCTGCGTGAGGATATTGGACTAAACAGTCTTGGTACCGAGCAACATGGCTGATACGCGATGATCCTCTATAAACCGTGAGCCAGCGTCAATCGCAGACAATTTAAAGCACCCAACCACCAGCCCCCCAAACAAGGGGAAACCTTTTTTTTCGACGGACAAATTTTAAAAGAGGCTGTAACCCGTGTTGGCTCCATGCAGATTTCGCTCGTCTAAAACCAACGCCGTATATAGGGTGTTTTGACTCTTGCAATTGTTTTAGGCGATAAGCTGCTTCTGGTGTTAATAAATGTCTTAGCCAGAGGTACTCTGACAGTCCACAAAGTCCTTCTTCGACCTGCATAGGTAGGTCGTAATAACCTTTCAGAGCCAACCAAACATGTGTTAGTTCGTGTATCAATACCTCACAGAACAGTTCTCTAGGCAAACCAAAGAGTATTCCTATTTCCACAATTTGAATATCCACTACTTTGTTTTCTTGCTGGATGGTTTTTGTCATTGCATGGCCATAGATGTTTTTCTTTTTATGGATACGCAACCAGCCAAATAACAGGCTTAACAAACTACCATCTGTGTCTGATCTAGCGTGTTTGCGAAGATAATTTTCATTTACCAGCCGGATCGGAACAGAGATATCACCTAACTCTAATCCTGATTGGGACAATACATGGTATGCCATTCTGACTAGGTCGCGATTTTCTTCGACATCTATTACAGCTGTGTTGTTGCAAATATTGCATATCGAAGTTCCGTCAACGTGTTTAACTCCACCACCTGTTAAAGTGTCTGAAATTAATCTTTCACAACTGAAGCAAGGTGACATTTTTTTTGTATGGTCTATGCAAAATTTATTTCCCCATCCATCTTTAATGTATTTTTTCGACATTGCCTTGTTGCATATTGAACATTTTTGGGCAAAAGAAGAAGTATGACAGGATTCATGGAAAGCATTGCCATCTTTTTCTGCAAATTTACCCTGTATAGGTTTGCCACATTTAGCACATAAAAAACATCCTGGATGCCAATATTTTCCAAGTGCTTGAATGGTTTTTTCGGTTACTGGATCCCCACATCCAACACATCGTGGAGCAAATGATTGACTGTAACATTTTGGATGAACAGGATGATTCATATGCACAATAAATTTTTCAGAACCAATTATTTCTCCGCACACAGAACAACAAAAGCAGTCAGCATGGTATGCGCCACCAATAGCTTTTATATAATTGCCTGAAATGGTTCGATTACATTTTCCACAATTCACAAACAAAATTCTCCTTTTGCTGGTCAAGGTTTTTCATGAAGCTGGATTTGTTTCAATTAATAAAACAATCTTAATCTGTCATTCTCGAAATCAGTCATGAATGATTCTGATCTGCTTCGCAATGCAAAAGAATGAGGAAGAAAACATTTCATTACTTGCTAAAACAACAATCCAAGATGAACTATTTAAAGACTGTTTGCTGGTTTGTAATATTAATCCCATAAATCATGGTCGCTGATTTTTTCAAAATTTTCCTGTTCGTCTATCGTAGATACCCAGCATTCAGAAACACCTGCACCTGATTCTTTCTCAGAATAATCTTCAAATGGGAATAATGAGTTTATAATCAAATAATTCTCTTCACAAGAATTACTTTCTAGATCTGTCGTACAATTGCCAAAACTGCCAATGTTTTTTTTGTTTAATATATCGCAAAAAACACTCGCTTCTTCTGTGTGCATTCTGTTCTCTATGAGTTCTAACAATTCCTCTGCATTACTTACAAAATCATCCCACCTGCTTAATATAACGTCTGCAAAACGCCATGTCTTGTAAAAATCAGAAGCAAGGACACCAACTTTAAGAACAGATTCCTGTGACCATGGATGAAACTTATGATCAATATCATCATAACTATTTGGAGATGCTATTAAGAATCCAAAAATGAGACGGTCTTCATCTTCTAAATGAGATGATAATTGGTCGTATAGAAGTGTTATTCTGTTTGCTAATAATACAGTGATCTCAGGATTTGGCTTGAACGTGGTTAATCGACTAATCTCGTCAAGCGTTCTCTCAATTAGGCGATGTTGGTTGGATAGAAGTTGCACAATGGCAGCATTTAAAGTATACACGACCCTCTCACCCCCTTTCTGATCCTTCTAATTCCGGCTTTATCATCGGTACACTCTTGATTGAGCCGTCGGTCAATTGAACTTATAATTGCTCTCGACCTGGCAAAACACCTGGAGCGTACCGACCCTGAAACGGGAATTCTTTAATATTTTAGTGTACTTTTTTGGAGAAATTTTAGGTTTCGAACGGTCGAGCGAGCGTGACTGGCAGGTTGGATAAC
>JAMOBH010000396.1:0-4658 GCA_039908085.1 Magnetococcus sp. YQC-5 | reverse complement strand
AGAGAGGGATTCGAACCCTCGATACCCTTTCGAGTATAACACCTTAGCAGGGTGCCGCCTTCAGCCGGCTCGGCCATCTCTCCGCTGACAACTGCATAGCTTGGCGTGTGGTTTTTTTTTTGTCAATGTTCTTTCTGGAGGAAAAAGTGAAAAAAGGATATCAACTCCTTGACCTGGGCCGTCAAGTCGGGTAAAAGCCTCTTCATTGATAGCGGGCCTATAGCTCAGATGGTTAGAGCGCACGCCTGATAAGCGTGAGGTCAGTGGTTCAACTCCACTTAGGCCCACCATCCCACGAACGGCCGAACCGGCCCGGCACCACACTACCGGGGGTGTAGCTCAGTCGGGAGAGCGCCTGCTTTGCAAGCAGGAGGTCATCGGTTCGATCCCGTTCACCTCCACCAATTAAAGTTATTAAGAAAGTCTCAAAATTAAAGCCGTCCTCCGGGGCGGCTTTTTTGTGTCTTAAAAGTCCAATATTTTCAATGGTTAGCGTGACCGGTTCGAAATGCCTTTTGGTTTCAATCTGGACCCGCGCACACCGAAAACCGCGTTCCTCATTCTCTCTCGGCCCAAATTCTCCAATACCTGTGGACCAGACGCCTTCTGGTCCACATCCCTGTGGACCAGACATTTTCCTTTCAATATCAACGAAAATAGCTGGTCCACAGCTTCAGGACCAGTTCGATGGGGTATTTGCTTCCAAAAAACGGCAAACAGGATCAAACTTTGGTCTTGTCTGGGGCGTCCACAGGGTATGTCCCGCTCATGCCGGAGACGATTTTTTCATTGTACGGCGGCATGTTGCATCGTTCCAAGCTCCGCGCTACCTGTCGTGTTGTGTTGGGTGACTTGGGCGGCACATGGCCATCGGAGCAACACACGGCACATGAAAATTCGATGATGCGCCTGCTACCTCTTGGCATCGAGTGGAGATCGAACTCTGGTCTGATGTTCCTCCCTCGTTGCCGTATGCCAAGCGGCGACATGCCAGACCCCGCGCCACCAGTCGCTCCACGTTTGTCCCAGCCGGTTCGGGTGTTAATCCATGCGTTGGATGGCCGACATGATTGATATGGATGCCACCTCCAATCGCTTTGTGGCGTTGGTTTTGGAAATGGTTGTATCGGCTAACCAGTGCAGATTTTGTTCTTGACAAGCCAGATTGAATCAGAATATTTATAGACAGACCGACCAGTCTGTTATGTTTAGCGCATGGGAGTTGCCGTGGTGATCAATCAGGAGCAGGAATCGTTGACCGGGCTATCGCCTAAGGCGTTGGCGACCCGGGAACGGATCGTGAAAGCTGCCTTTGAGCTATTCTCGCTGCACGGTTACCACGCCACCGGCCTGGAACGGATCATTCGTGCCGCCGGAGTGGCTAAAGGCAACTTCTACCACCACTTTAAGGGTAAGGAGGCGCTAGCTGTGGCTACTCTTTCCTGGTACATGGAAAAAATGCGCACCGAAGTGGGACTCGATGACATCCTTGCCGACCCCTCTCCCCTGCATGGACTGTGGACCCTGTTGGAAGGAATGGCCAGTCAGACACGTTGCGCTGAAACTGGAAATTGCCAGATTCGAGGTTGTTTTATCGGAAATCTCGCCCTGGAGTTATCGGTGGATCATGCGCCAGTACGACGCAAAGTGGCAGAGATTTTCGATATGGTCCGGGAGGTGATCCGTACATTGATCACCCATGCTCAGCAGTTGGGGGAAATCCGTCCAGATCTGGATCCGGACCAAACCGCAGGCATGATCCTGACCATGATGGAAGGAGCCACACTAATGGACAAAACACGCCAGAACAGCCAGGATATGCACGGTGCCATCTATTTCCTGAAGGGCTACCTGTCACCTTGATTTTTTTTGGAATCTAAATAGTCTGACCGGTCTGTTTAGTTGCTCTGCAAAGACCGAGGCCGCCTTTGCAGGAGATGTCAGAGATAACGGCCACCAATTATTAGACAATCCTGTCTGTTTATCATCATGAGGAGCAAGCCATGACCCCACAAAGCCAAACTACCCAACCCCCAGTCACCCCCATCACCCCAGAGACAGGATTCACCCAGGCTCTCGAACAGTTGCGTCAGGAGATGGAAGCACGGTTTCAATCCCTGGAACGGCGTGTGCCCGACAACAAGGTGGCAATCGCGGTCTTTTCCGGCGACATGGATAAGGTGTTGGCAGCCTTTGTCCTCGCCAACGGTGCTCTGGCCATGGATATGGAGGTGTCGATGTTTTTCACCTTTTGGGGATTGGCGGCGGTAAAAAAGAGCACTCGACTCTCCGGCAAGGGGTTCCGGCAAGGCATGCTCTCCCTGATGACCCCTGCCAACAGTTCACGGCTAACCACATCTAAATTCAACATGCTAGGCATGGGGCCGACCATGATGAAGGGGTTGATGCGGGATAAGAACATCTCTTCCCTGGAGGAGTTACGCGACCTAGCCCAGGAGATGGATGCCCGTTTCATAGGCTGCGCTATGTCCATGGATGTGATGGGGGTTCGGGCCGAAGAGTTTATACCCGGGGTGGAGTTGGGAGGGGTAGCCACCTTTATGGAAGTCGCCCTAAACGCCCGTGCCACCCTGTTCATCTGAATCTCCGCCACCGGCGATGCCCTGATAGGTGGTCGGCTTGGCGGCGGCTTGAGCATGAGCTTGTGGTATGAGTCACTCCCTGATATGGTTGAATCGGTTTGGAAATGTCAAAAAAGAACGGATGAATACGCCGATGCCGATTTCAAGCAAAAAATGTGCCTTGGGATCATTAACGCAGGTGGCATCGGGCATAAGCCAACACGCCCGATGCCATCGCCGCCGGAGTCACGCCGACTCCGGGACCGGGGGGATGCCCCACCGCTCGCGCTGTTCGCTCCAAAGCATCGGAAACGATTTGCGCAACTCCTCCCAGGTCATGATGTCCGGTTGCCGCCCGTCCAGGATGAGTTCGATGATGTCCGGCGCCAGCAGCGTCAGTCGCAGGATCTTGGCCATGTAGGAAGCGTCGGTCTTTTTGTACGCCGCCAGTTCCCGGACGGAGGCAAATTGCTTTCCCTCCAGGAGCTTCAGCCAGTGATGCGCCCGCACCACCAGTTTGGCCAGAGTGTCCTCCCGAGGCGGGGCCATGGCCATCCCTTCCGGAGCGATGATCAACGTGCGCCCCCCGCGCCTGCGCATCTGCATGGGGATGCTGACGATGATCGTGCCGTCCCTGCTCAATTCCGCCTTCATGCCACTTGCTCCTTTCCGTTCCCAAGACCGTTCAGTTCCCGAGCCAGCGTGTTCAGCCCGGTGGCGCGCAAATGCACCTGGACGCCGCTCTTTTCCACGTCCACCTTGCTGATGAGGAGTTGCACCAACCGTTGCTGCTCGACCGGGAACAACTCCTCCCAGACCGGCTCCAACCGTCGCAGGGCCTCGACCACGTCGCGTTCGTTGATCCCTTCCTCCGACTGCCAGGTCTTGACCACCATCTCCGGAGCGCGCAGCATGGTACGCACTTGGCCGATGGCCATGGCCTCGATCTCTCCGGCGGGCACGGCACGCAAAGGGCATGTCTCGCGTCCGTGCTTGTCGGCCCCATGGCAGACGTAGTAGCGATAGAGCCGCCCCGTCTTGCGGGTGAACGTGGGGCGCATGGCCCGGTCGCAGTGGTGACACCGGATGATCCCTTTCAGCAAGGATGGGGTCTGCACCCGAACCCGATCCGGGTTGTAATGGTTGTTGTCCGCCATGATGGCGTGAACCTGATCCCACAACTCCCGGTCGATGATCGCCTCGTGTTCGCCAGCGTACACCTCGCCCTTGTGCGCGATCTCGCCGATGAAATACTGGTTCTTGAGCAACCGGTAGACCGACGGCCTATCCATCCGGTTGCCGTTCTTGCTGATGACTCCCTTTGCGGCCAACTCCTTGACGATCTGGGTGGCAGACCGGCATTCCACGAATCGTTGGAAGATCCAGCGCACCGTTTCCGCCTCTGCCGGGTTGATCACCAACTTGCGCTCCTTGACGTCATAGCCCAGGGGCGGATGGCCACCCATCCACATGCCTTTGCGTTTCGATGCGGCGAATTTGTCCCGGATGCGCTCTGCCGAGAGTTCCCTTTCAAATTGCGAAAACGACAAAAGGATGTTCAGTGTCAGCCTGCCCATAGAAGTGGTAGTATTGAAGGACTGTGTGACGCTGACGAAGGTAACGCCATGTCGCTCGAAGACCTCCACCAGCTTGCCGAAATCCATCAATGAGCGGGTCAGGCGGTCGATCTTGTAGACCACGACCACATTGACCTTGCCCGCCTCGATATCAGTCATCAGCCGTTTGAGCGCGGGCCGTTCCATGTTGCCGCCGGTGAAACCGCCGTCGTCGTAGCGGTCCGGCACCAGGAACCACCCCTCGGACTTCTGGCTGGCGATGTAGGCCTCGCAGGACTCCCGTTGCGCGTCGAGGCTGTTGAATTCCATGTCCAGCCCTTCGTCCGTGGACTTGCGGGTGTAGACAGCGCATCGAACTTTTGATATGATTGGTTTCTTGATGTTCATGCTTTCTCTCCTGAGCGACGCAGGCCCCAAAAAACGTGGCCATTCCATTTGGTGCCGGTGATCGCGGTGGCCACCGCTGACAGACTCCCGAATCGCCGACCCTGATATTCGA
>JAMOBH010000395.1:0-4659 GCA_039908085.1 Magnetococcus sp. YQC-5 | reverse complement strand
TGGGGTCCAGGGGCGAAGCCCTTGGTGGGGTCCAGGGGCGAAGCCCCTGGTGGGGTTTGGGGCGAAGCCCCAAAACTAAAACCAACCATCCCAAGATGGTCAGGGTTTACCACGGAACGCACGAAAAAAAAAAGAATGGATTGTCGGCTTTGTTTTTTCTTCTGTGCTTTCCGTGCTTTCCGTGCTTTCCGTGTCTCACAATAAAGTGTCAATCATGGCCGCGCAGTGTCTCATCATTGATCTCCTGTCAGGTAATCCAAAATGATCAAGGATCAAAATAATATTTTTTGTTATGCTGGCGAAGATTTGGAAGTCATGGCCGAGACCGTCAACTATCGGGCATGGATTCTTTCCTGGTTTCATCGCTACATCCATGGTCGCACCTTGGAGATCGGTGCTGGCTGTGGCAGCATTGCCCAGGATATTTTGCCATGGAGTGAATCGTTGGAGCTGGTTGAACCAGATGCCCGACTGGCGGGCTTGTTGCGGACTCGTTTTGGCGACACGCCTGACCTGTTGATTTATCATGATACCGCTGAACATCATCTCAAACGCCTGGACGACCAACAACTGGATACTGTTCTGTTGGTGAATGTGCTGGAACATATCAAGGATGATCGGGCCGTGTTGGCCGATTTGGCCCGTGTGTTGACTGCTGGCGGTCATTTGTTGCTGTTCGTGCCTGCCTTACCCATGCTGTATGCTGCCATGGATGCTCATTTGGGACACTTTCGACGCTATGAGCGTACCATCCTGGAGCAACTGATTCGTGAATCCGGGTTGCAACTTGTGCTGGTACGTTATTTTGACCTGCCGGGGATCCTCTCCTGGTTCTTGCTTAAAATCAGCCGCAGCACCCGCCTCAATCTCCAGATGGTCAAGATTTATGATCGATGGGTGGTGCCTTCGGCACGCTGGTTGGAAAATCGCATTCCTCCTCCAGTCGGCAAAAACCTGTTGCTGGTGGCACGCAAGGATTAGAAAAAACTGGCAGGGATGCTCTTTGTTGGCCAGTGTGTGGGATGTCGCCTGACCTTTGGCTCCCAAGACCCTATCCCTGTTTTTTTTACTGACGGCTCGAAAAATGAGGATCAAGATCAAGCCTCCTGAAGAGATTTTCTCATGTCGTCACAGCCAGATCCTGCTTCTCTCGCAAGGAAATGCTTGACCTGGGGCATGGGTGGCAGGATAGAATAAACAGTTAAACGGCATTCAGGAAAGCCATTGGCACCAGTCATCCGTTCGAATGCAAAACTGTGTATGGTATTCAAATGTTGTTTTTTTGTCGCAGCATCCTTATTTAAGATTTTGCATGTGACAATGTTTTGGTTTATGGTTTTCTTTGCAACTTCATGTCATTGGAAAACAGTGTGATTCGGATTTTTCGGCACTATCTCTCGCGTTGGTCTCTGATGCTCCTGGCTATGGAAGCCGTGGTGGCAACAAGTGCCATTTATGCTGGTGTGGCCATTCGGTTTTCCGGGTTGGGGCATCACGATGACATTCACGGGAATATGTTGTTGCCCAGGGCGTTGTTTTTCGCGTTGGTGATCGTCACCAGTCTGGCAGCCACTGGCCGCTATCAGCGGCTGATGGATGAGGGCTTTTCCGGTGAGGTGTTGAATGTCGGTGTTAGTTTTGTGATTGGCCTGGTGGCCATGAGCATGCTGTTTTATGTTCTTCCAGATATGTTTATCGGACGCGGAGCCTTTGGGTATGCCCTGATATCTTGTTTTTTCATGATATTATTGGTTCGTTATTTGTTTTTCAGGTATATGCTTGACCTGAATGTCCTCAAACGGCGGGTGATCGTGTTTGGCACCGGAGATCGTGCACGCATGGTGGCAGAAACCGTGGCTCATGCGGCCCAGTCCGATTGCACCATTGTCGGTTTTTGGCCTGTCCCTGGTGATGTCGAGCAGGTGGAGAGGGAACAGATTATTTGGGAGACGCTTGAGATCTACGAATATGCCGAAAAGCTCAATGTGGGTGAAATTGTCGTCGCACTGGACAGCCCTTTCCCGGATTTGTATATGAATGAAATTCAGGAGTGCAAAATACGCGGGATACGGATCATGGATCTGCTCGAATTTTGTGAACGGGAGCGGCATATTGTCCATACCGATGTCATGGATGTCTCCTGGTGGGTGTTCCATTCGGAAGGGTTGTATCGGGAACCCTGGCGTGAAAGCGTCAAAAAGATTTTTGATGTCTGTATCAGCTTGATTTTGGTTCTGATAACCTGGCCCTTGATGGCACTGGCCGGATTGGCTATCCTGATCGAAAGCAGGTGGCAAGGACCAATCTTCTACTCACAGGAGCGGGTCGGTTTTGGCGGAAGGATTTTTTCCGTCTTGAAATTTCGCAGCATGCATATTGATGCAGAAAAGGACGGCGTGGCCCGATGGGCCAGCAAGAATGATGAGCGCATCACCAGGGTGGGTGGGTTCATACGCAAAAGCCGCATCGATGAACTGCCGCAATTTTTCAATGTTCTCAAAGGGGAAATGAGTCTGGTGGGACCACGTCCCGAACGCCCGGAGTTCGTGCAATTTCTCAAGAACAAAATTCCCTACTATTCCGAGCGGCTGCGGGTCAAACCCGGCATCACAGGATGGGCGCAAATCCGTTATGGCTATGGGGCCTCGGAGGAAGATGCCGCAGAAAAATTGAAGTATGATCTCTATTATGTAAAAAATCATAGTCTGTTTTTGGATTTGCTGGTGTTGATTCATACCGTGGAAGTCGTGCTGTTCGGTCAGGGAGCCACAGGACCGAAGCATCAACAGGGGATGCATCGTGAGTGGGGCAGAGTAACTGATCATCAAAACCTTGGGGGGCGGTGAACCGCCCCCCCAAACCCCCCACCCTTTTTTTTATTATTTTTTATTTTTTTATTATTAAAAAAAAAGAGAGGGTCTGGGGGATTCATCCCCCAGGGTTTTGACTTTTGCCCGAAGGGCATCCTATCCAACTGTTTACATAATCAAGGCGTGGATTGGAACGCATGCAGCAGGAATTTGGCATTCGAGACATATATTTTCAGGTGATTCTGCATGCTCGTGGCATGTGGCGTCATCGTTGGCATATGATTGGTTTGGCGTGGTTTGTTTGTCTGTCGGGATGGGCCTCGGTTGCGGTCATGCAGGATCAATACATGGCCAGTGCCTCTGTCAAGATTGAAGATCCGCGTCAGGAGATTGCCGATTATCTGGCCAAAACCAAACAGGTGGTTGATGTGACCAGGGAGGCGCATCGGGTACTCAATGAATTAATGAGTACTCAGACGCTTAACCATGTTTTGCGTGAGACGGATTTGTCGTTTTTGGTTCGTAATGATCGTGAACGGCAGGAGGTCATGACCGCCTTGCGCGCACAGATCAGTTTGACTGCTGTGGGTGATGATGTCTATCGCATCACGCATCGGCATAACAATCCTGATATTACACGTCAGGTGGTGGAGGCCATTCTGGACAAGTTGCCCATGAATACGCTTTCTGCTGAAGCCAGTGGCACGGCCAGGACAGCCGAGGAGTATTTGCGACGACGCATTGCCGAGTATGAGTCGCGGGTGGCGGACGCTTCCCAGAAACTTCAGGAGTTCAAGAGTAAATATGCTGATTTGATGCCAGGAAAAGATGGGGGGTATTATGCGCGGGTTGCTGTTATAGCTCGTGATATCGACACCACCCGCGTCAAGATACAAGAATTGGAGAAGAGTCAGCAGGAAGTGCGCAGGCAGATGCAGGTGATTGAACAAGGTCATGGTTCTCCTACTGAAGAGTATGACCGGAAAATCGAGGCACTCAATCAGCAGCTTCAGGAATTGTTCAGCAAGTTTTATATGAAAGGGGGTCGCAAGATGCCCTTGTATACGGATACGCATGCGGATGTCATAGCCTTGCGTCAAAGCATCATGCAGCAGGAGCAACTGAAGCAGGAAAAAATCAATCGTTTGCGTTCGAATGCAGATGATTCCTCGTCGTGGGAGTTGGAGGCCAATCCGGTTTATCGTTCTTTGAAAATGACTTCCAGCAAGCAAGAGGTGGAGTTGGCCAGTTTGCGGGGTCACATGTCCGAAGCAGAGAATCGTTTGAATCGGCTCAAGACTCAGGAATCGACTTTGCCCTCCATTGAAAACGAGTTGAATCGCCTGGAGACCCGTTTGACCATGACCCAGGAAGAAATGTCAGCCATGTTGAAACAGGAGAGTCAAGCCAGGGAGCGAGGAGAATTGGAGGAGGATTTGAGTCGGTTTGTGCGTTTCAAGGTTCTGGAACGGCCCAAAAAACCAAAAAATCCTGTTGGGCCGGATCGTCCCTTGTTTTCGACTGTGGTATTGGTTGGGGGCGTGTTGGCTGGTTTGGCCTTGTCGTTGTTTTTGGCGGTGATTCGACCTGTTTTTGACAGTCCTGCGGCCTTGAAGCGGGTCTTGGGATTGCCGGTGTTGGGCATGGTCTCCATGGTCGATGAAGGGGTGGGGCGTCGTTGGATGCACTCCAATCTGGTTTTTGGAGTCATGCTTGGCGCACTGTTTGTCACATTTCTGGCAACGTTGTATTTTGTGCCTGTTTTTTGAATGTTCGTTTGTATTGTGAATGTTGCTGAATCATAAAAAAATTAAGACCTTGGGGGGCGGAGAACCGCCCCCCAATCCCC
>JAMOBH010000394.1:0-4677 GCA_039908085.1 Magnetococcus sp. YQC-5 | reverse complement strand
CTCTGAAAAGGGTATCGACCATATCCGATTCTATCCTCGCCCCCATTCTGACACATTTTCATCCTCCAGGGTGGCAAAAATTTGCCATGCTGTTTTTTTTAATTTTTTTTTATTGGGAGGCTGAATGATGATCGATTCTGCTTCGGTTTTGGCTGTCATTCCAGCTCGTGGAGGTTCCAAAGGTCTGCCACGCAAGAATATCCGCCAAATGGCTGGAAAACCTTTGCTGGCATGGACCATCGAGGCAGCCTTGGCCTGTCCTGAAATTGATCGTCTGATCCTCTCCTCGGACGATGAGGAAATCATCGCCATCGCCCGTCAATGGGGATGTCACTCCCCCTTTCCCCGCCCCAAGAACTTGGCGCAAGATGACACTTTATCCATCGATGTGGCCTTGCACCTCCTGGCCACCTTGCCGGAACAGTATGATTACCTGATTTGGCTGCAACCCACCTCCCCATTGCGCACCGCAACCGACATCTCCGACTGTCTGCACCTCTGTGTCAAACACCAGGCCATGAGTGCCGTCACCGTGACCCCAACCGACAAATCACCTTACTGGATGTTTTTTGTCGATGATTGCGGTGCCATGCGTCCCATCCTGCCTGGAGATCACACCCAAGCCAACCGGCAGGAATTGCCTGTTGCCTATGGACTCAACGGCGCAGTCTACGTGGTCAAGACCTCCTGGCTGCAACAATCCAGACGTTTCATGGATCAAAACACCCTGGCTTGTGTCATGCCCCCCCAACGTTCTGTGGATATCGATTCGGAACGTGATCTGTTTCTGGCTGAATGGTTGTTGTCCGCACAGAATATGGCGTGAAAATTGCGTGACTGTTCTCAGTCATCATGGACCCTTCTGCTGACGGCAAAGAAACGATCATGAATTCTGAAGATAATAATAAAGATGATTGGGATCTCTTGTACCAACAGGGAAATGAAAATTATTTATTTTATCCCGATGAAGGAATCATCCGTTTTTTTTCACGCCATATCAGAAAAAAAACGGGTCATGATCGATTTGTGGATCACATCCCCAATCTGGGCCAAGCCAAAATCCTGGATGTTGGTTGCGGCCTGGGTCGCCATTTGAAATATCTGCTGGATCTGGGTTTTGATCCTTATGGAATGGATCTTTCTGGCCATGCCATTGCCATGGCGCGTCACTGGTTGACTCAAGCAGGTTTGAAACGGTGCGAGGAACGGATACTGGAATGTGATGCCCGTTCACTCCCGTTTGCCGATCACTTTTTTGATCACGCCATCAGCCATGCCGCCCTGGATGACATGCGATTTTCCATTGCCCAACAGGCCGTGGTGGAAATTCATCGGGTACTCAAACCAGGTGGATATTTATACTGCGATCTCTATTCGGATGTGGATTCTGGCCTGGAGCTTGGTTTCACGGGTGAAATGGAGGTGGACAAAGGGGGAGGAAACAGCATTGTGCGTTTTTATTTCAATCAGAATTCGATCAATCTATTGTTTTCACGATATTTTTTGATCAAAGAGATGACGTTGGCACGCTTCGAGGAGGTGTTGGCACAACGGTATTGGTCGCGTTGGCATGTGGTTTTACAAAGCAAATCCATTTCAAGTCCAGGAGAATCGTGATGACCACGGATGCAGCAGCACCCCATCCACCCAAACGGCTTTATTATGTCTTTACTTGGCTTGACCGGATCGGTGAGGCAACCTATCAGATTTTTCAGGCACGGGCCATCTGTCGCCAGGAAAACCGTCCACTGACGATTGTGACACCAGAATATCAGCCAAAGGATGTCATCAATCCCGATGTCATGGAGATTTTGCTGCAAGACGTGGATCACATCATGCTGCCGGGCCATCGTTTCAATGAGGCTCTGCAAGAATTGATGGCCGAAGTCGGAGATACTGGCGAACTGTTTCCGCCATTCAAAACAGATTATTTACGCACTTATTTTCGCACCACATTCATTCAAGATAAAATGCCGGATTTTTATCATCTGAGTGAGGCTGAACATGCGCGAGGGGCTGCATTGCGCGCCAGACTTGGCATTCCCCTGGATGCCAAAACCGTGACCTTGCATGTCCGGGAATCCGGGTTTCTGACCAAACTGGCTCCACGGGAAGGATTTTATTCATATCACAATTATCGTGACGCCTTGATTGACAATTATATTCCGGCCATTGAATATCTGACCCGTGAAGAAGGATATTGGGTGATTCGCATTGGAGACAATACCATGCGTCCTCTGCCCAAGATGGATCAAGTCATTGACGCACCTCATCACCCTTTATATGAAACGTTTGTGGATCCCTATTTTTGCGCGGTCAGTGATTTTCATTTGGGCATGCCGACCGGACCCTATACCTTGGCGGTCATGTTTGGCACGCCCGTGTTATGCACCAATGCGATTATTGCGCATTATGAATTCGGTTTTTATTATGATATGTTTCTGTACAAGAAATATTTTTCACATCTTTTGGGTCGTTATCTCACCTATGAAGAGACTCTGTTGTCCCATGTCTCGGAATTTCTGTTTAATGATGATTATCAAAAAGATCAGATTGAATTGCACGAAAACGAGCCAGAGGATCTTTTGGATGCCACCAAAGAGATGGTGGCACGAATACATAAAGCCTATCATTCAGCCGATGATTCACGCATTCAGGCGCATTTTCGTACGATTTACGAAAAGGCGCATCACCTGCGGCGGGGCATGTGTCCAGAACATCGTTACAGTGCGGTTTATCTTTCCCGTGCCAAAGTCAGCACCGAATATTATCGCAAACATCCAGAATTGATCGGAGTTCCCTTGTGCCAGGAGCATCTGTACACATTTTTTGTGAAAAAAAGATGCGCGGCTTGAACACGTCCGGGAGGATTGAACATGGCAAGAATCACTTTTATTACGGCGTACAATGATTTTTCCATTGGCGTCAATGTCCTGAGCAGTCTGTTGGAAGAAGATGGCCATGAGATTTCGGTCATTTTTTGCAAACTGCCGACCAAAAAGAAAATTCCATGGTTTACCACGGACGCCAAACAATACATGGAATTCGTGGACACGTTTGGTGAAATCTATTGTTCTCATCCAGGCAGCAACCCAGCCAGTGAACAGGAGACGGCTATTCTGTTGGAGCTGCTGGGCAGATTGCAACCCGATTTGATTGGTTTCAGTTTGCGCACGCAAGATACGCTGTTGGCCCAATTGATCATTCCAGCGATTCGGCAAAAGATGGATGTCCCTTTGCTTGCAGGGGGGTTTGGTCCTTCGTTGAACCCGGAAGTTTTTGCTCCACTGGTGGATTATGTTTTTATCGGCGAGGCAGAGGGGTGCATCAAAGATCTGGTCAACAAGTTGGTGGCAGGTGAATCGGTCAAGGGGTTTTCCAATCTTGCTTATTTGGACCAGGGTGAGTTGCGACGTAATCCTTTGTCAGCTCCAGGCAGTATGGCTTTCAAGCAACAGAGTCTGATTAAAGAGACTTATATTATTGAAAATGATCGTCTGTATAACTATACAGATCGAGCTGCCATTGTCAAAACCAATGCCTACAGTACATTCATGGGTCGTGGGTGCATCATGACCTGTTCTTATTGTTCGGTTGGCAACTGGGGTGCATTGTATGAGGATGAAGGATTTCGCATCAAAAAACGACGCAATCGTCCGGTGGAAGAGGTGATCGGAGAGTTGATCAAGGCCAAGGAGCTTGGATTCACGTTTGTCCATTTTCGGGATGAATTTTTGACCACCAGTCGGGAGGAATTGAAGCGGTTTTTCCGTCTGTATGAAAAGGAGGTGGGATTGCCGTTTTGGGCCTATCTGGTGCCCAAACAGGTGTTAAGCGACCCGGAAATTTTGGATCTGGCTGTGGATGCCGGATTTGTGGATACGGAACTTGGTTTTCAATCCGGGAGTGATCGGATCAACCGGGAGATTTTTACCCGTTATCTCTCCCATGAACAGACCCTGAAGTATGCCTGGATGTTGGATGAGCGTCATGTCAACGCCAAGTATGATTTCATTATTTTCAATCCGGCAGAAACACCTCAGGATCATGAAGCTGCCTTTTCCTTGTTGCAGGCTTTGCCGAATAAACGTAGCTATCTTTTTATGCCAAGATTGTTCTATTATGCCAATACTCCTATTGGTGATATGTTGGCTCCTTTCAACGAACAATCGTTGAATGCAGATTATTATTATCGAATGGCGTTGATGTATCTGATCTGTTTTGCAGTGCCTAAAGAAGAATTCGCACAGGTACGCATCAACCCGAAACTGATTGGATCCTGGCAGGCATTGAAACAGTATTATCAGGAATATCTGCATAATACAGGCTATCGCATGCCCATTGGCACCCATGACATCCCTGATTCCATCACGACACATCGTTATAAACGAATTTTGCAAAAACAGGGTTTTTCCGAGGTGGCAATCTGGGGAGGCGGGTCTTATTATCAGGATTTGAAAGAAATTTTCGATGGCGTCAAGATTCGTGTGCATGTGGATGATCCCGGTGACGGTCCGGTGGGATTGACGGGGTTTGATGATATTCATGATCCGGTTCCGTTGTTTGTTTGTCGTCCGGGCAAACATGAGGTCAAGGCACGGATTCGTCATGAATGGCCTCATTATCCAGGTCCGATCATTGTATAAAAGTGTTGGGGGGTCCAGGGGGAATCATTCC
>JAMOBH010000053.1:0-22587 GCA_039908085.1 Magnetococcus sp. YQC-5 | reverse complement strand
TTGCTTGATGCCATTGACGACGAAGATGAAACATATGTTATTAATGATAGCTATGATGACTATACAGATTTTTAGCTTACTATCTCGTTAATTGGGTCAAGCTATAATTATTAAAAAAAAAGGGTGGGGGGTTTGGGGGGCGGTTCACCGCCCCCCAAGGTTTTGCTTGTGAGTTATCCTGAAAATATTTGAAAAAAAGTCAAAACGAAAGTCAAAATCAAAGTCAAAACCCTGGGGGATGAATCCCCCAGACCCCCTCTTTTTTTTTATTATTTTTTTTCAGACAGAACTTCATGGACCATGGCCAGAATTTCCTTTCTTGAAAACGGCTTGGCCAAAATCCGTCTGGCACCACATGTCTGAGCCATTTCCAAGGCAAACTGAGCCTTTTCACCCGGACCACCACCCGAAATGGCAATGATGGGCAAATCAGGATCATCCCGCGTCAACTCATCAATGGTCTCCAACCCATCCTTGCCAGGCATGAGAATGTCCGTAATCACCATATCCGCAGGTCTGACACGAAAACATCGCAATCCTTCCGCACCATCTGCGGCAAGATCCGTCTCATAACCCGCCCGTTCCAACATCTGCTTGAGTACTTCGCGTATCTGGCGATCATCTTCAATAATCAAAATTCGCGTCATGATTTGGCTTTCTTGCGCAACCAGGTGGAAACGTGAGTCTGTGGAGTACGAGAAACCGCCAATGCTGCTGCCGGAACATCCTTGGTCACCGTGGTGCCCGCTCCAATCGTGGCTCCACTCCCCACTCGAACCGGAGCAACCAACTGAACATCCGATCCCACAAACACATGGTCTTCAATCACAGTCTGATGCTTGTTCACCCCATCATAATTGCATGTGATGGTCCCAGCTCCGATGTTGACATCACGACCCACAACCGCATCGCCGATATAGCTCAAATGATTGATTTTGGTATTCGCACCAATACGGGATTTCTTGACTTCACAAAAATTGCCCACTCTGGCTTTGGGTTCCAACCAAGTTCCCGGACGCAACCTGGCATAAGGTCCAATGCCACTGTCGCCCTCAATGTCAACACCATCCAAATGACAAAAGGAATGAATCTGACACCCAGGCCCAATTCGTGACGCTTGAATGTGACAAAACGGCCCAATATGACACCGTTCACCCACCACACTCCCAGGCCCTAAAAGGACATTGGGTTCGATGACCGTATCAGCCCCGATACGCACATCAGCCGCCACCCAACAGGAACCGGGATCCACAAACGTGACCCCCTCTGCCATGCAACGCAAAATCATCCTCTCCCGAAAAACAGCTTCCAGTCTGGCCAGTTGGATACGATCATTGACCCCAGACAATGAAAGGGCATCATCCACACGCATCACCGCGGCCCCCCCTTCGGCCATGGCCATGGAAACAATATCCGGGAGATAATATTCATTTTGGGCATTGTGATTATCAATGCGTGACAACCATTCAGGAAGTCGATCCAGTGCCACACAATAAAAGCCGGTATTGACTTCCTTGATGGCCCGTATCGATGCATCCGCATCTTTTTCCTCGACAATCCGCAGCAGACGATCCTCTTGATCCCGCACCACCCGACCATAACCATACGGGTCATCCAAAGTGGTGGAAAGGAGGGTCAACAGATGAGCCTGTTGTCGATGATGGTCCAACAAAGCTTGGAGGGTCGAGGTTTGGACCAGAGGATGGTCCCCATTGAGGATCAACAATTCACCGGTCTGCGATGCCAAATCAGGCATGGCACAAAGCACGGCATGTCCCGTACCCTTGCGCTCGTTCTGACGGACCCAGTGAATATCCGGGGCGGCCAAGGTCTGTTCCACCAGGTCTGCCTGATAACCTGTCACCACAGTCAGATGATCCGGTTGCAAACCCCGCACGGCTTGCAGAATATGCCACAGCAAGGGGCGACCTGCCAGCTCGTGCAGAACCTTGGGAAGTTGGGAACGCATCCGGGTTCCCTGACCCGCTGCCAACACCAAAACGGAACAACGGTTCATGAGAGGGAGTTCCCGGATCTTGACAAAGCTGCGACGATCAACCGCCTAAGCCGACGGTCCACGCAGGAGTTCCGTGCAGACCGTGGCAAAGTCGAGTCGGGATTGCCAATAAGAGACCATGTCATCGTCATGCCCCAAGGTCGCGAGTTTGTTCCGCGCCTCTTGCTGCTCCTGCTGGAGCTGTTGAGCATCGATTTGTTCCCTCGCCAAAGCCTTTTCAGTCAGGATGATCACCTTGTCCGGCAAAACCTCGGCATAACCACCGGCAATGGCATACCGTTTGGCGTCATCCTTTTCTCCAGGGGTGTGGTGACCCACAATCAAAATCCCTGCTTTCAGGAGGGTCACAAAAGGGACATGACCTGCCATGACGCCAAAGTATCCTTCCACACCTGGAGCTGTGACCAGGATGGTCTCCTCGGCCAGCACCATGGCTTCCGGGGTAACGATTTCCAATTGCACGAAAACGGACATGAGCGCATCCTTTACTGATTGGCCAAACGTCGGCCTTTCTCAATGGCACTTTCGATATCGCCCACCATATAGAAGGCGGCTTCCGGCAAATTGTCATGCTTGCCTTCGATAATTTCCTTGAAGGCACGCACGGTTTCCTTGAGCGGGACATACACCCCTTTCTGACCGGTGAACGCCTCGGCGACATGAAAAGACTGGGAAAGAAAACGCTGAATCTTTCTCGCCCGGAACACGGTCAGTTTGTCTTCTTCGGAGAGTTCGTCCATGCCCAGAATGGCGATGATGTCTTGCAGGGACTTGTAGGTCTGAAGAACCCGTTGCACTTCGCGGGCAACCTTGTAATGTTCCTGCCCAACCACCTGGGGATCCAACATGCGTGAAGTGGAGTCCAGGGGATCCACAGCGGGATAAATACCGATTTCCGCAATTTGCCGCGACAACACGGTGGTGGCGTCCAGATGGGAGAAGGCCGTGGCCGGAGCCGGATCCGTGAGGTCATCGGCTGGCACATAAATGGCCTGCACCGAGGTGATGGAGCCGTTGGTGGTGGAAGTGATCCGTTCCTGCAAACCACCCATGTCTGTGGAGAGGGTTGGTTGATATCCCACAGCAGAGGGGATCCGACCCAACAAAGCCGACACTTCGGAACCAGCCTGGGTGAAACGGAAGATATTGTCAATAAACAACAACACATCCTGTTTAGCCACATCACGGAAATATTCCGCCACAGTCAAACCCGTCAAACCGACCCGTGCGCGGGCACCTGGGGGTTCGTTCATCTGACCGTAAACCAGAGCGGCTTTGGAATTTTTGAAATTGTGGGGATCGATGACCTTGGAAGCGATCATTTCGTGGTAGAGGTCGTTGCCCTCACGGGTACGCTCACCCACACCGGCAAAAACGGAATAACCGCCATGCCCCATGGCCACGTTGTTGATGAGTTCCATGATCAACACGGTCTTGCCCACCCCGGCCCCGCCGAAGAGGCCGATCTTGCCGCCCTTGGCATAAGGAGCCAGCAGATCCACCACCTTGATGCCGGTTTCGAGAATTTCGGCTTCTGTGGATTGCTCCACGAAGGGAGGAGCCGAACGATGCATGGAAAATCTCATTTCGGTCTGAATCGGCCCCAAATCATCCTGCGGATCGCCGACCACATTCATGATGCGACCCAAAGTGGCTTCGCCCACCGGGATTTGAATCGGTGCCCCGGTATCCACGACCTCCTGACCGCGGACCATGCCGTCGGTGGAGTGCATCGAGATGGTGCGAACCGTGTTTTCTCCCAAATGTTGAGAGACTTCCAGCACCAGGCGACCCGCTTCACCCCGGTCCATGTGCAAGGCGTTGAGAATGGCTGGCAGTTCTCCGTCGAAACGGACATCAACCACTGGCCCGACTACCTGAACCACCCGACCTACATTTTTGCTCATTGATCGCTCCGTCTTGCGTTTGATATGTATCGCCATACCTGCATCATCTGCCTGGCACCATCTGCCTGACACCATCTGCCTGCCACAACAAGGAACTCCCTGAGGTGACACGCCAAGAGGGGATATAAAGGAGATTGAACCGTTTATCCCTTCAAGGATTCAGACCCACCGATAATTTCCATCAATTCTGTGGTAATGGCGGCTTGGCGCGTTCGGTTGTATTTGATATTCAATTTTTTCAACATTTCACCGGCATTACGCACGGCATTGTCCATGGCGGTCATGCGGGCTGCGTGTTCCGCTGCATTGGATTCCGCCAAAGCCTGAAAGACCTGCACGGCAATATTGCGTGGCAGCAGGGAGTTCAGGACCGCTTCATCGTCAGGCTCAAAAATCGGGGTACTGGCTGCCTCGTCTTCATGTTCAGACTGCTCCACGGGAGCAGGAATGATCTGCCGCCAAGTGAGTTCCTGGGTCATCGCCGACTTGAAGGCGTTGAAGATCAAGTGACACTCATCGAAATGACCCTGATCAAAATCGGCCAACAGCTTGGATGCCACGAGCCGCTCCGTGGTCTCAAAGGAGAGGTTTCGGGTCAATCCCGTATGGACATCCCTGGTCAGATCACCAAACTGACGTTTCAAGACATCATGGGCTTTGCGACCAACGAAGGTCAGCATCACCGTATGCCCCTGACTTTGCAGCAAGGTAATGCGACCCCGCACAGCGCGGATGATCGTGCTGTTGAAACTGCCGCACAACCCCCGATCCGCAGTATAGACCACCAAATGAATTTTTTTGTGGCCTGCGGCTCCTGCTCCTGCTTCCTTTTGACTGGCCAGCAAGGGGGGCGCATTTCCGGCTGGAATCAAAGCGGCAATGCTTTGAATCATGGCGCGAATGCGGGTGCTGTAGGGTCGTGTGGCCAGGGCGCGTTCCTGCGAACGCCGCAATTTGGCAGCCGAAACCATTTTCATGGCTTTGGTGATCTGCCGGGTATTGTTAACCGAACGGATCCGGTTGCGGAGATGTTTTAAATTGGCCATGCGCCCTTCCCTTTGCAGCTCATGACGACGTGTGCATGAGGTTTTTGTCAACCTCAAGACGATTTGCCAAACCACGAATGAAATCACCCAATAGTTTGGTCAATTTTTCTTCCATCTCCTTGGAGAGTTTTTCCTCTTTGCGAATGGCTTCCAACACAGTACTTTGCTGGGTTCGCATGTATTCCAACAGGGCACGCTCCACATCTGTGATTTTTTTGACCGGCACATCATCCAACAAACCGCGTGTTCCTGCAAACAGAACCACGGCCTGTTCTTCCATGGAGAGGGGCTGATACTGGGGCTGCTTGAGCAGTTCCATGAGCCTTTCACCACGGTGCAAAAGCTTCTGGGTGGAGGCGTCCAGGTCAGAACCGAACTGGGCAAAGGCCGCCATTTCGCGGAACTGGGCCAAATCCAGACGCAGGGAACCGGCCACCTGTTTGGTGGCTTTCACCTGGGCCGAGCCACCCACGCGGGAGACTGACAGACCCACGGAAATGGCCGGACGCATCCCGGAATAGAAGAGTTCCGATTCCAGGAAGATCTGTCCATCGGTGATGGAAATGACGTTCGTAGGAATATAGGCTGACACGTCTCCGCCCTGAGTCTCGATGATGGGCAAAGCCGTCAGGGAACCACTGCCATTGGCTTCGTTGAACTTGCAGGCCCGCTCCAGGAGACGCGAATGGAGATAGAACACATCGCCAGGATAGGCTTCACGACCCGGAGGACGACGCAAAATCAGCGACATCTGACGGTAGGCCACGGCCTGTTTGGAGAGATCATCATAGACGATCAGGGCATGCATTTTGTTGTCACGGAAATATTCGCCCATGGCGCACCCTGCATAAGGGGCGAGAAACTGCATGGGAGCCGGATCCGAGGCTGTAGCCGCAACCACGGTGGTATAGGCCATGGCACCATGTTTTTCCAAGGTTTTCACGACCTGGGCCACTGTGGAGCGTTTTTGCCCGATGGCTACATAGATGCAATAGACGGCTTTATCGGTCTCATGGGTACGCTTTTGATTGATGATGGCATCCACAGCCACAGCGGTCTTGCCTGTCTGCCGGTCACCAATGATCAATTCCCGCTGTCCTCGTCCGATGGGAACCAAGGCATCCAGAGCCTTGAGTCCCGTATACAAAGGCTCGTGAACCGATTTTCTGGGAATGATGCCAGGGGCCACGACTTCCACCAGGGAACGATGCGTGCTGTTGATTGGCCCTTTGCCGTCGATGGGTGCGCCCAGGGCGTCCACCACGCGACCCAGCATTTCCTTGCCAACGGGCACGTCCACGATCCGTTTGGTGCGTTTGACGGTACTCCCTTCCTTGATATTGCGGTCATCGCCAAAAATCACGACACCGACGTTATCCTCTTCAAGGTTGAGAGCCATGCCTTGCGTGCCATCCTGGAAGACGACCAATTCGCTGGCCATGACTTTATCCAGACCGTGAACACGGGCAATACCGTCTCCCACGGCGATCACCTGCCCCACTTCGGAGATTTCGGCTTCAATGCCGTAGTTGGCGATCTGTTTTTTCAGAATTTCGCTGATTTCGGCGACGCTGATCTGCATCGACAGTTATCCTCTCATTTGTGCTTTTAGCCGGTTCAAATGGTTGCGAACGGAATAATCCATCATCAGACTTCCGATACGCACTACGATACCGCCAAGAAGATCGGGGTTGAGACTGCTTTCCAGATTGACTTCTTTGCCGGTCAATTTGGAAAGCGCGCTTTTCAGTTCATCGGCGTGGTTGGCTTCCAGGGGTTTGGGGGTCTGGATGGCGATGGTGATTCGACCACTGCGCGCTTCTGTTACTTTATGATATGCGGAGATGATGGCATCCACAAGGTCCATACGCCGTTTGTCCACAAGAAGTTTCAACAGATTGGCGGTAATCCGGGCCGGAGCGGCATGGGTGATGAACGTCTCCAGGGCGGCATGTTTCTCTTGTGTGGGTGCCGTGGGACTGGTCAACAGAAATCTCATGTTGGGCGTGGTGTTCACCACTGCCGTAAAACGGTTGAGATCGTCACCGACGATGCCAAGCAGATTCTGTTCTGTTGCCAGGTCCGCCAATGCGGTAGCATAACGTTTGGCCAGAGCGGGATTCAGCACGTTAATTCCTTCGGGACACTTTGGATGTTGATTAGTGAAAAATTCGCAGGCATCACACTTCCTTCGCTGTCAACGTTGAATTCAATACCACACCTTGCCAGAAGGATTCAACGGTTTACAAAACAGCTCCATCGATTTTTGCTGTATGCCCGACAAAACAGGGGGCGACAACCTGAAAAAGCCGGTATAGTTGCAAGGGACGGATAAGATGCCTTGCGGACCTTGTTTGTCACCGTCGGACTTGACCCCTGCCTTGGAGAGTTGCCATGAATCGTTTTTTGTTGCTTGTTTTTATTGTCATTCCCTTGCTTGAAATCCAGATGTTCCTCTGGATGGGTGGCCTCTTTGGCATCGGATATGTTCTGCTCTCGCTGCTCGGATCAGCCCTTCTGGGCGTGTTTGTGATTCGTCGCGAGGGGATGCGGACCTTGATGATCATGCGGGATCGTATCAGTCGTGGGGAAATTCCTGGCGAGGAGATGCTGGATGGAGCCATGCTGGTGTTGGCCGGGGTGTTGTTGATCCTGCCGGGTTATCTTTCCGACCTGATTGGATTGATTCTGCTGTTACCCTGGACCCGAACCCTTGTACGCCATTGGGTTCTGTCATACATGGAAGGCAAAATCCGCGCCGCTGCGTTTCATGGCGACCCGGCAGGGATGGTCATCGAGGGGGAAACCCTGCGACGAGAGAGGGATGATTATTGAGTGCGTTCGATCCTGTCAGACATACAAACAAACATTAATATGCTTCGTTGACACTTTATGATTGTTCCAGCATCAAGTTGAGAATATCATTTTTAACAGGCACCACCACAAAAAACACGATCAAACAAGCACTGACAAGGATTGCAATGCATGAAACACACAGAGTTCAAATGGACCGTAACCGCCCTTGCGACCCTTGGTTTGACCTTGGGAACACCACTCCAGGGTTGGACCAAGGACAAATCAGCAGAAAAAGGCCATGAGACCCATCACCGGGAGATGCCCCCGTTGGGCTACGTGGTACTGGCAGAGAAAGGACATGCCTTGAAGGGGGAAACCGTCCCTGTGGCACGATTGGTCCTGGAACATGCCAGCGGATTTTCCGACGCCACGTGTCCCACCTTGACCATGAGCAGTGGTCAGGGGACACCCATTGCATTGATCACACGCCCCAATCCCAATCCCAAAGAGATGCCCATCACGATTTGTGAAGCTGCCCTGCCTTTTGCCAGGAAATATCATCTGCATGGAGAGACCTGGACCGTGACCGGGACTGATGGCAAAACATTCAAGATCCAACTGCCGACAGTCAGCCAAGCCCCTGAAACGGCGTTGATTCTGGGGGACACCGGGTGCCGGAAAAACAAGGATCAGACCTGTGAAGAGGATTGGCCCTTTCCCACGGTCATGGCGGAACAGATGGCCGCCCAGTTGAAAAAACAGGACAAACCTGCTGTGATCATCCATGTGGGCGACCTCAAGTATCGAGGCAAGAACGACGACTCCAATCAAATGGCTCTCAAGTGGAACAACTGGAAAGCGGATTTCTTCATTCCGATGTCAGGTTCTGGCCATGGGCCGAATCTGTTTGCCATGGCTCCCTGGGTGATCGCCCGTGGCAATCACGAATTGTGCAAAAGCATGGGGAACAATGGCGAGGGGTGGTTTTATCTGCTGGACCCGACATCTCAGGTGGCTGGGGATTCGCCGCAGATGGTCAAGGATAACTCCTGTCAAGGGGTGGCCGATGGTTTGACCCGTCCTTATCGACTCGATTTTGCCAATGGCCTAAGCCTGGTGGTGACGGACTCCGCTGGCCTTTATGAAGGCAAGGATGTTTGCAGTACCCACAAACAGCAGTTGATCGATTGGTACAAGGAGATGGCGCAGAATTTCAAGGGGAGCCGACAGTCAGCCTGGTTGATTTCCCATAAGCCGATCTGGATGGCGATGGGGTCTTGTGACAAAGCAAGCTTTGGCAACACCACACCCCAGGCCGCCCTGGAGGCGTTGGAACATCATGCCTTGCCGGAACCTTTCAAATTGACCCTGGTGGGACACAAACACATCTATATCAGCCTGGATATCAATCCCAACGATGAGCGGCGCAGAATGCTCGAACTGGGAGTGGGCAATGGAGGCGTCACACTCAATCCCAAGGTATACAGTGGTTGCGTCAAACACGAGGCCACCAAGGAAAGCAAAGCATTCCAAGCTGATGTCCGAGGCATGAGTCGCTTTGGTTTTGTCACCGCCGAGCTGGAAGTCGCCAAAAATGGCAAGAGTCTGGAAGGCTGGAAACTCAAAAGCATGGCCCTGGAAAAGACCCATGGACCCAAATGGGGGGATTTCAAAACTGCGGAAGTCTGTGAATTTCCCGTCAAAACCGGGAAACCCGCCTGCGAGGTGAAAGAGAAGGATTTCTTTGAAAAGGCGTGCAAATCCTGCGACAAGGTGGATGGCCCAGACAAACAGCTCAAAGAGTGCCGACCAGGAGAGAGCGTGGAGTAATCATTTTGTGTTGAGTCCAGGGGGGGGAACCATGCCCCCTGGACTCCAGGGACGATTGACATAGATGTGATTGGTTGAAACTGCATCTGCCAGGCTGCTGCTTTGTGGGTTGTGAGTGGTGCCTGTCGATGCATGAAATTAATAATAAAACGATTTTACCAGGCATGCCTGAAATATTTTTTACGATGGCTATAGTTTTAAGATGAATGGATGGCATTATTTCACGGGCTGAATCGTCAGGGGAGTGGTCGGTTGGGTATTCTGTGAGGGTACAGGCAAACGCATCTCCTGTGCTTGTGGAGCAGGCAGGCGCACCTCATGGGAAGGTTGAGACATTTTCATCATGGCGAACATCGAACCGATAATCAAAGCGGTCTGGGCGGCAAACATCCCCGCAGTCCATTTGAGGGTCTCCACCTTGGCGGTTTCGATGTCTTTCTGTAATGCGATTTTGGTTATTTCAATTTTGGCATCCAGCTTGACATCCAGCTCCTTGATGTCCCGCTTGAGGTTGGCTTCAATTAAAAGTATGCTCTGTTGCAAATCCGACTTGATGGTTTCAATTTTGACATCCATTGCCTTGATATTCTGATTGATTTCCAACACTTTAAGATCCACCTTGGCCACATCCTCTTTGGTGGAAAGCTGATTGTTCAAAATCTCGGCGAGCAAATTCACTTGGGATTCCGCTTGCTGTTCGGTAAACCCGGTGGCCATCATTTGCTTGATGAATTTGTGCGTGTCAAATGCAATGGCAAGATTGGTCATGGCTCTGGCTCCTGGCAGGGCGTTGAATGGCTCCTTGATGCTATTCTACTGGAATGATGGGACCAAAGTCCATGCCATTGTGCTGGCGTTCGATGCGATCCTGGACCGGCAAGCGCAATGGAGAAATGAAACACCATTTGGCTTGTTGACTGGACGTTAGAGTTTCATTGGCTTGACGTGATCTGACAGCCCATGTGGGGATTGCAAATCCCCGTTGAATGGCCCGCACAGGCAGTAATTTCTGGCACTTTAGGTTCAAACCGCCTTGCACAGTGAAGTGCCAAAAAATCCAACCCCCTAAACAGAGATGGCTGAAAAACAAATAAAATGTCTTATTATTCATCGTGTTAACTCTATTTCCTGCGACTGCTCGGTCAGGTGGATTCTGTGAAACCCTAAAGTCCAGTTATGGCTATAAATTTAATCGATATGGTGTTCCCAGATTGATTAGATTGATTAAAGGCAGGTGTCCCCAGATTAACTGGTGGGCCCACAAATTTGATTTTGAAGAGTTTTCCTTATCTCGCGCCGCCCTTTGTGGCGGTTTTTTTTTGTAATAAAATAACTCTGATATTTCCCATGGTTGCGCGGAGCGGTTAAAAAATGCATTTAATCAAAATTTGGACTTGCGGGAGTTTAAATGTGCGGATATCATTCTTTTCACGGTTATGTTCTCCAAAAGCCGTGGACCCGCTATGAGTGGGTATGGAAATTACGGATTTGCTTAACTGGCTAATATTGAAAAAATATCATTGACTCCTGATGCTGGATTGGTTCGATGTGAAACTTGGTTGGTAAGAAGGAGTTGAGCGTGGAGTATGTTTGCGGGGGACAGGAGAATGAATATACTGTCCCCGGATTTTGTGGGGGAATGAATATACTGTCCCCGAATTTCGGATTTTGTTTCGGCTTTCTTCTTTAGAGTTTTTTTTCATTTCTAAAAACCACAGAAACTTATATTGGAGATATTCTTCATGGCTAAGAAAGATGACTATCGCAGGGTTGCGCGGGACATTAAACGGATGCTTGATAATGATAAACTTGCATTCAAGACCTATCAAAGAAATCAATTTACCAATAATTTAAAGGACATAGTTGGATCTGGGGCGCATAAAGGTGGTGATGACGTTTGGAGTGAGCTTGAAGTTGCTTTTATAAATGAAGGTTTGCTTGTTTTTCCATCTCTCAATGAAACTGAAGAAGATGGATATACGCGGATTTATCGAAGTGGAAGTCGTATTGCAAGTATTTTAAATGCTATGCGTTTTCCAGGAGAGGGTAGCGATGATGAACTATCTTATATGCTTGGAAAACTCAAACAGTAAATATTCTGTGAAAATCCGGGGACACCATACCCATTTTTACACAAAATCCGGGGACACCATACCCATTTCCCTTATGTTACAAAATCCGGGGACACCATACCCATTTCCCTTATGGCTATCAAAATCCGCAAAATCCGCGCAAAATCCGGGGACACCATACCCGCAAAATCCGGGGACACCATACCCATTTCCCTTATGGCTATAATATTTAATCGGCATGGTGTCCCCAGATTCCACCTGTGGTGTCCCCAGATTCCGCAAAATCCGCAAAATCCGGGGACACCATACCCATTTCCCTTATGGCTATAATATTTAATCGGCATGGTGTCCCCAGATTCCACCTGTGGTGTCCCCAGATTCCACCTGGCTATAAATTTAATCGGTATGGTCGGATTTTACCCGGATTTTACGGATTTTGGATGTGCAACTCGATGGAAAGGGACTGGCGGTGCTGATACTCAATCGGATACAGGATCAGTTTGCTTTCTGATTGGTTACCAGATCGTTTTCAATCCAGGGATATTCTGTAAATTTTGGTCAATCGTGATGAGGTTGGCCTTGTAATGCAACGCAGTGGCGGCAATCAACCTGTCTGCGGGATCGTTATGGGGAAAAATGCCAGATTGTGCCAAAACAGCAATGGCTGGTGTTATCGGTAACACCTCCAAGGCCATGGCTGTGATGATGTCGTCCATGTAGCGCGCGGCATCTATATCTTGCCGTAATCGTCCCTTGGCGAACAACATGGCAATTTCCCATAGGCTGATGTCGGAACATGCCAAATTTTTGTCCTTTGACCCTTGCTCGATAGCAGCCTGGGCCGATGCTCCAAGTTTGTGCGGCGCATCAGCCCAAAACAGCAATACATGAGTGTCACAGATGATTGGCATCGGCATTCCATTTAGTGTCTTCAATCGGATCTAAAATATTTCCGACAATGACTGACCCTCGCATCAAAGTCAGTCGTGCTTGGGCTGTTTCGGCATCGTTTTGTTCAGGAGCAAGGCGGGCGAATACACGACCTTGGGAAGAAATCTTGATGATCTCTCCAGCCTCGACCTGCTTCAGATAATTTGGCAGGCATTTTTGGAACTCGACCGCATCGATTTGTAACACAGGTTTGCCTCCAGGAAACAATGAAAAACGCACGAATCACTTTCAACTTTTCACCCATGTTACCAATGAACGCGCCATGAATGAATGGAAAAATGCGGCACAGGGTCTGTTTGCGCCAAATCCGCAAATCCGGGGACACCATACCCAAATCCGCAAATCCGCGCAAATCCGGGGACACCATACCCATTTCCCTTATGCCGCGCAAATCCGGGGACACCATACCCATTTCCCTTATGGCTATAAATTTAATCGGTATGGTGTCCTCAGATTCATATATGTCCCCGGATTTGGCCTTTTTTTCCTTGCAAAGTGTTAGCAAATTTGCTAACATACGACTATGAATTGGACAATTTCTTTCTATAATGAACGTATTCACCAGGAGATCAAATCTTGGCCAGATGACATGTATGCAGATTTCTTGCGTCTTGCCAGTCTGTTGCATGATTACGGGATGGATTTGCGAATGCCCCATTCCAAAGCCATGGGAAATGGACTGTTTGAACTACGATGCCGGGGTAAGGACGGCATCGGACGTGCTTTTTACTGCATGATGACTGGGCGTACCATTGTGGTTCTGCATAACTTTATCAAAAAAACTCAGACAACGCCCGATGATGAAATACAGATTGCCCGTAAGAGGCAAAAGGAGGTGCAACGTGGAAGATGATCGTTATAATCCCGTACCGATGGATCTGGCCGCAGAACTGAAAGAAGCATTCAAACGTCCTGAGTTCAAAACCGCATATGATGCCCTGGAAGATGAGTATTCGACACTATCCGTTTTCCTTGGGGCACGCAAAGCCGCCGGATTGACCCAAAAGGAAATAGCCAAACGCATGGGCACCACTAAAAGTGCCATATCTCGATTGGAATCATCACTGGGTAATGATCGTACATCTCCCTCCCTGGCTACGCTACGTCGGTATGCCTCTGCCGTCGGATGCCGTCTGGAACTGAAACTGTTGCCACACTGATGATTGTCCCTCTGGATACGTCGATCAATTAAATCGGGACAAAAATCAAAATCCGGGGACACCAATCAAAATCCGCAAAATCCGGGGACACCATACTAAAATCAAAATCCGAAAATCAAAATCCGGGGACACCATACTTCGAAATCCGGTGACACCATACTCATTTTCTAAATCCTAGAACATTACATTCATTTTACTCATATCTATAGATTTTAATCGGTATGGTGTCCTCAGATTCAGATGTGGGGATGGTGCCCCCAGATTCACAGATTCAGGTAGCCCCAAGATTCAAGTTATGAGGATTCCCTGTTCATGCTGGCAAAGCTGCCGCTTTTTCGGCATCAAAGGCTACAGATGATAAAATATTTTTCTCAGCGTTGGCTGGACGACCACGACGAACTAATACGCCAGCTTTGTATAGGTCCGCTTGTTCGAACCATTCATCAGTCAACTCCGGTGCATCGTCAGGATCAATCCAAATAGATTTGTGGCCACATCCGCTTTGGTAGAGAGCTGATTGTTCAAAATCTCGGCGAGCAAATTCACTTGGGATTCCGCTTGCTGTTCGGTAAACCCGGTGGCCATCATTTGCTTGATGAATTTGTGCGTGTCAAATGCCATGGCAAAATGGGTCATGGCTCTGGCTCCTGGCAGGACGTTGCATGGCTCCTGGTTCCTATTCTACTGGAATGACAGAACCAAAGTCCATGCCATTTTGCTGGCGTTCGATGCAATCCTGTGACGTGTTTGCTCAAAACAGGCCATGATGGATCCATCATGAACCATCACAATCTTTCATTCCGACTTGCATGAATCGCAATGAAAATCACTCATGCAAGTTGCAATGATACGTGACACATGATATGCTTATATCATGATTCACTGTACGTTCTCCCCTCCTCAAGAAAAAACTTCCTGGGGAGGCGGTGAACCGCCTCCCCAGACCCCTCCACCCTTTTTTTTTAATTTTTTTATTGAGAGAGGGGGGGCATTCTCAACTTTTTGGAGCAAACAAGATGATCGTAGACATCAATGAACAGGAATGGATCGTCCGCTTCAAAGGTAAAAAAATCACCTTTCGCGCCTACCGGACCTTTTCCAAATGGATTGAAAAAATCAAAAACAGTGGCGAAACCATCATCCTGTTTGACATGTCCGGCATTCAACAAATCGATTCCTCTGCTTTGGCCCTGTTTCTCCAATTCTTTCAAGCCATGGATCAGGAACAACACAGCGTCCAGATCCTCAACGCAACCCCCTCCATCCAAAAAAATCTTGATGAATTGTTGGCCATCGTGGATGCCCATCCGCATCACAACGCCATCGTGGCCAAACAAACCCATACCAAACAGTTGTTCAACAAAGTGATGCGCGCACGAACCACTCAAATCCGACGCAAAAATGAACAAGAAGATCCCATACAACCCCAAGAGACATCACCTGACACCACCGACTTCGCACAAAAAAGACAACTCATGTCAACATTCCTGAAACGCACCTCTCCAACCCATCCCAAAAAGTCCACTCACTGACGCCCACGATCCCGAAACGCGATCACCTCATGCCATATTCCCCGCAGAATCGCCACCTCCCGCCGGTTCAAACCGGCCCGATGAAAAATGGCCTTGAGACTCCCCATCATGTGCCGGTTCTGCTCAGGCTTGATAAACTCAATGGTCGTCAAGGTCTCTTCCATGTGTTGAAACAATCGATCCATATCCCCAACCGATGCCAAGACATCTTCCTGAAAAGGATCATGCGCCATGGTCTGACCCTGCCCCTGCCCCAACATGATTTCATACAACACAATCAAAACCGCCTGAGCCAGATTCAACGAACCCTGACCATCAACAGTCGGAATGTGACAAATCACACGCGCCCGTTCCACATCACTGGTCAACAACCCGGTTCGCTCCGTGCCAAACAAAATCCCCGTCAACCGCTCTGGATGAACAGAATGCTCCAACAAAACCACTCCCAACTCCCTGGGAGTCAGAACGATTTGTCGCTGTCCCCGATGCCGGTTGGTCGTGGCCACCAGATAATGAATATCAGCTACCGCCGAGGCAACATCATCAAACAATTCGGCATTCTGCAAAATCTCCTTGTTGCCAACCGCGAATGCATCCGCATCTGGATGGGGAAACTGTCGCGGAGCCACCAGACGCAACCGCGCAAATCCCATGTTGCCCATGGCCCTGGCCACAGCTCCCACATTGCCAGCCTGGGCCGGATGATCCAGTATGACCACCAGATTGGACGCAAATCTTGTTTTTGACTCCTGAACCATTTTTTTTCCTTTGTTTGGCATAAAAATTGCTTACACTATTGGTTATATATTTCAAACCAAGTTCGTCGCTTCGCACAGACACACTGGGGCAACCTTGAATATTAAACGACCCCTTTTTGACAACCGCAAAAAATTCCATCGGACCTCCGGGGCGACTCGCAAACCCATCCAGGAACCGAAACGGGAATTCATCAGGCGGAAGGTGCCAACCCTCAACAAAAAACAACTCGCCATCACCGGTGGCGTGATCCTCGGCATTGGCATGATCCTGATGCTCCTGCGCTCCTGTGACACCCCATCCACCAACACCCTTGATACCAGGAATGCCTCCCAACTCCCGTGGCACTCCTGCCTGACCCAATGGCCAGACGGCACACTCTATCCCGATCTGCTCCCGGTGCCAACCGGAGAGTATCCATTGTCCGCCTCCTCTCAGGAACTCAAATCCTTCCTGGCTCCTCACGGTCTGCACAAAATAGCCATCAAAGACCCGTTTCTGATCGAAAAAAATGAAGTGACCGTCAAAGCCTTCCGCCGCTATGTCGATTTTGTGCAAAATATGCCTTCTGGTGCCGAAAAAGAACGCGCCAAATCTCACATCGGTCTGCATTGGAACAAAGAGGATTCCGATCTGGTCTCCGTCAAAGGCATCTCATGGGAAGCAGCCTGGGATTACACCGAATGGCTCGGCCAAAAAACCGGTTGCGCCTACGCGCTCCCTTCCCGCGAACAGTGGGGAGCAGCCGTCTTGTTCCTGAATGATCCGAAAAATTCCGGCAAAAACACTCCCCTCCATCACGAATCCATGAAACAATGGCTTTGGGGGACGCGGGAATGGACCTCCTCCGCCTGTACCGGGGGATATTACCTCGTCGGCGAGGATGATCTGGTGCCTTTGCCTGAAGTTCGGTCCGCAACGTGCATGCCGGCCATCCTGTCGGTGGCCGGGTTCCGGGTGGTGATCAAAGCCGTTGCCCCATCCAATCAACCCAACTCACCCAAGCAACTTCCCGCTGCGGCCAAACCATGACCGACATAGCACACTTCAATAACATTTTTTTGACACCTAGTGGGGATCTTAAATCCGTGAACATCCGTCCCATCTCCCTGGCTTACCTCTGGACCGCCTGTTTCCTGTTGACTGTGACACCGTATCCGGCCTCTGCCAAAGAAATTCAACCAGGCAGTTGCGCATCTTACGATTTTTCCAGCTTTTATCACAACGACAAGCTGCAATGGGCAGGCGTGGCCCGCGTGTTGCGCAACAATACCACCCTGTATGATCAGGAAAGCGGAGATAAAAAAACCGGCGTCCTGCTCTTCAACCAACAGGCGGAAATCCAGGAAGAGAAAAAAGATCGCGTCAAAATCCGCGCCTTTCGCTACAAGGATCACCCCGAATCACACGGTTGGGTCGCCAAATCCGATCTGCTCTGCCGCAACCTCCCCATCAAAAGCGACTCCGGCCTGGAAATGAAATTCTTCATCCGCACCTCCACCGTGGCCAGAGACGATTCAGGACAGGAACCCAAGGTGCAACCCTTCCAGGATCCTGAACTCAAAGAATGTGTCGGCGGAACAGGCCATTGTCGGGAAGGGGCCTCCCGCTTTCACATGTACTTCGTCTTCGATGAAACCGACAAGGCCGTGTTGCTGGCTGACCGCTTCCGCCTGCAAGAAGACGACATCCTGTTGGGATGGGTGGAAAAAGCCAATGGCTTCTTGTGGAACAACGCCTTCAGCCTGCGTCCCAAAGAGACGCTCACCGCCCCTGATCAGAAGGGTCCAGGCACCTTGTGTACCTATGAACGTCTGGAAGACGCAGTCAGTCACAATCAGCAAAGCTGTCAACCCGTTGTCGGAGGACGGGAATGGTTCCGCTCCTCCCTGCGCATTCCCGTGCTGGAAATGGTCAACGCCAAAAATCAGCATGTCGCCCCGGAAAGCCTGGATACCGACTCCAGCCAACGTCTGTTCTACAAAGTCGCCCTGGCACGACCCGGACTGGTTGGCCGTCGGGTGAGCGATGAAAAAGTGGCCATCTCACCCACGCTGGCCTCCCGCATCATGCCGGAATTCAAAAACCTGACTGCCAAAAAACGGGTGGATATCTTCTTTCTGTTGGACGCCACCGCCAGCATGGAATCGGTCATCGACGCCGTCCGAGGCACCCCGGAAAAACAGGGGGTGATTCAGGAAATCATCCATACCCTGAAGAATACCCAAGGCTTCAAGGATACCCAGTTCCGTTTTGGCTTCCGGGTCTACCGGGATCCCTATGCCGACAAACTCTTCCCCAATTCCCTCGGCGATGGCGTGGGCGAAGGACATCCCTTGCCCGAAGCCTGCGACATGGATACCGCCACTCAACAACGGGAGTTTGTGAAATTCGAACAGGCCATCACCCAAGTCAAAGTCACCCAGAACGACGAAGACGATTATCCAGAAAACTTCTATGGGGGCCTGGATCAGGTTCTCAAGCAGGATTTGGTCCCCTGCGCGGATAATGTCAAACTGCTGTTCGTGATCGGGGACAGCGGTTACACGCCCAGTCGTACCGAGGTGGATCCGCGTGGAAATGTACGTCAGGTGCCCAAATATGCCCGTCCCGCCAACCGGGATGCCCTGGCCCGCCTCATCCGTGGCACCAACGAAGTCGGCACCAAAACCAACAACGTCATCCCGTTCTTTATCCAGACCCCCTACCGTGGGGAGCATGTCAAACACAGTCAGGCCTACCGTCTGGCCTATGATCAATTCGAAAGCCAGACCAAATATCTCCTGGAACAAAGCCTCCCACCCGAAGAAGTCACCTCTGGGGCAGTCAAAGACCACGCCTTCCGCATGGAAGAAGAAAATCTGATTCCCCGCCTGGTCTCCACCGTGGAAAAATTGAGCAGCAGTGCCCTGATCGACGAAATCATTCTGGATATTCGTGGAGGGGCAGCCCTGAACGCCGTGATCGAACGCTTGAGAAGGGAAAGAATTGACATCCCCGGCGTTTATTGGCACATTTTACAGCGTGGCACCTGTGGAGAGTTGGGCACTCAATGCGAAGACCGGGTCTATGACACCACCCGCATCGGTTATATCGAAGCCGATGATCAGGTAGTCGAGGAACTCTGGATCAGCAGTGGCGCGCTCTCCTCCTGGATTCGTATCCTGAAAGGTTTCGAAGGATATTTTGACTTGCCGGAATCCCAACTGCGACGCGCCCTGATCAGTGCCATGATACTTGGCCTGCAACAGGAAATCCGTCGTCCTCCCATTGACGTGGCTGGCGAAACGCCTGCAGAATATGCCCAGCGGCGCGGCGGTTTGCCTGTGCGTCGTCACAGCCCTCTGTTGAGCTATCTGGTCCCCTCTTTGTCAGCGGAATCCACCGCCCGCAACAAGGATGGACGTCTGGTCGTTCTGGATGCGAATAAAAAACCCATGAAAGACAAAGCCAACCAGGAAATTCTGGCTGCTCCGGCCTGCGAACTCCGACGCTTGGCTCTGTGGGCCATCAAATCCAAAGAGCTGTTGGAAATCGTGGAACGGGATCATGTCCGCCCGGTCTTCAAGACAGTCCCCTATCAACCCCGTCAATGCCCGGATGCCACGGCCAATGGTCGCGCCCTGCCGCAAATCAGCGAAGCCATCCAGCAGGCTCCGTTAGGCCCGGACAAAACCTATCGGTTTGGTCATGAAATCGGTGGCATGCGGGGTTATTGGATTCCGCAGGAACTGCTGCCATGACATGGGGCGTTCAGGTGCGATCCGCAACCGTGGGTTGGGGTGATTTCAATCTTCAGGTTGGCGGCTTGAAACTGGACGCCGAAGTCATTGCAGGCCGTCTGCCGGTATTGGGTCGCAGCGGCAGCGGCAAAAGCACCCTTTTGTATCTCCTGACCTTCCTGAAACGACCCCAGGAAGGTTGGGTACGATGGTCGTTCCCGGATGGCAATCAGGCAGCCTGGGGGCCAAAAGGATTGGATACCTCCTCCTCCACCCTCTCTCTGACCGACATCCGAAGACGTTGTTTCGGCTTTGCCTATCAGAGCAGCACGTTGACCCCTTATCTGCGGGTCCGCGAAAATTTACGCTATCCCCTGGAACAACGCGGGGGTTATTCCGAGGCGGAAATGGACCGCAAGGTCCATGCCGCCATGGACCGCGTATTGCTGCGGGACAAAAACGGTGCCCGCATCGAAGAAACCACCCCGGAAGAATTCCTGGAACGCTATCCCAATCAACTCTCTGGCGGCCAATTCCAGCGGGTTGCCCTGGCCCAGGCCATGATCCACGACCCCTATGTCCTGTTCGCCGACGAACCAACCGGCAATCTCGATTCCGAAACCCGACGCGAGGTCATGTCCCTTGTGGATCGCTGGCTTACCACAGGTGATCGCATGGTCATCTGGGTGACCCATCATCAATCCGACGCCCTGGATCCACGGGTGAATCACTGGTTGATGGTCGCCAACAACCGTTGTCATCTGCGACTCAAAGGAGGCGGCAAACCGCCTGAGCATTCTTCCAATCATGGCTGAATCTGCTGATCCAACCCTCTTGGACCCCTCACGGGCCAAGGAAAAAATTTCTCGACGCTGGACTCCGGTTTGGGCCTCACTGGGGTCCAAGGCCTACTGGCGTTCTTTTGTCTGCGCCCGTTTTGGCTGTAGCCATGGCGGCAGGGACTTTGCCTGGTTGACGCTCCTGTTGGCTCTGGTGATCTGCATGGCCCTGTTGCTGGTAGGCACCAGAGCCGGACTCCTGGAACGGTTTACCGACGCGCTCCTGGGCACTCTGCGACCCTATGGGGTGCCGGTCTGGGCGACCGCCCATTGGGAAAATCACCAGGGCATTGGTTCAGACCTGTTGGCCCGCCTCAAGGAAATGGAAAAAAGGATTCCAGGAGAATCCTTTGCCATCACAGCCCATCCCTATCGACAACTGGGGGACAGTGCCCCCAAAATCCGTCTGCCAGGCTCTTCGACCTGGGATCCGGGCGCGCCCTGGATCGGCTGGGCCGTTTACCCGAACGATCCCCTGTGGAAACTGGAACTGCCCAAGGATTGGACCGAAGAACAAAACCAGCAGGCCGATGGCTGGATCGGACTCCCCTTGACGGTCATTCTGAGTGAATCCAGCTTTGCCGAGAAATTCAACTACGAGGCTTACCGGGAGGCTGTCCAACCCATACTGCGTCAGAAAAAACTGCGTCGTCTGCCAGAAAAACCCCCGCAAGATTCCCTGCGCACCGTCCTGGATGCCATCTGGTTGGAGGTGGGGATCGGCAATACAGAAGAACTGGTGCCGTTCCGGGTACGTTGGGTGCATCACATTCCGGCCATGGAAAAGGTGGCGTTTTTGTTTCCGCTCTCCACCTATCACGCCTTGTTGGCGGCCTATCACTTTCCAGAGATCCGGTTTGATGTCAAATCCAAGGGGATGGGGGATCCCGAAGAATTCCGTCGTTTGACTGCCGCCACCTATCCCAGAGGAGAAATCGCCTCTTTTGCAGCCTGTTTGCAGGAGGAAATGGCCAAAACCGGTTTGCTGGGATTGCCCAAAATCCCCGAAAACCGTTGTACCCGTCCTCATCTGGCGACCCAAACCACGGGTGTGACCCGTCAGGGAGGTGATGAAGGGTGGGATGTCCTTAATCATGACGATAATCATCGTCTCTGGATGCCCTGTCATCGACTCCCCATGGATAATCCCCTGCGTGAAAGTCTTTGTTCCACGGGACGTCCCAAACCTGGACAAAGTTTGATTTACGCACCCTGGGATGTCACGGAATCCGGCACGGCTTTTTCGGCAGTTCGCATTTACATGCCTGATCCCACCCGATTGAGCAAGGGTATTCGCGCCTTGATGGCAGTACGTTCCAAGGAAGGACGTCCGGCATTCAATATTCATTCCATGTATCAGGACGCCCTTAACCGTTTCAATCTTTTAAGCGATTTATTGTCCACCATGACCCCTGCGTATGCCATCACGTTTGGTATTTTTTTGGGGGCGTTATTGTTGGCGCAAGCAGGCACCCTGATCGGACATCGTCGGCATCACTATGGCATTTTGTTGAGTCGCGGATTCACCTGGGGAGGAATTTACGGCAAACTTCTGTGGCAGATGATGTTGGCCACCCTGACTGCAGGATGTATTGCGGTTTTTGGCATGATTCCGGCCTTGCGTTATTTATTGGAAGATGGTTTCAAGCGCATCATTGCCCGTTATCAAGACCTGTTGCCACCTGGTTATGATTTTGAAGCCCTGCCTTTGCCTTGGCAAGAAATTCTGATGACTCTTGGTGCGGTGTATGCGGTCGTGGCATGTGTGACGATTTTCTTGTTGTTTCGTTTGCCCTTGCGGGGCAATACCGCACCTTCGGACCTGTTGCATGGCGGGGGTGTGGCACCCAGAGCCAAGGACGAAAAACACAAAAAAGATCTTGGGGGGTGGTGAACCGCCCCCCCCAAAAACCCCCCCCCAATTTTTTTTTTTTTTTTTTTTTTTTTTTTTTTTTTTTT
>JAMOBH010000052.1:0-22608 GCA_039908085.1 Magnetococcus sp. YQC-5 | reverse complement strand
CCCCACCCTTTTTTTTTATTGTTTTTAATTTTTTTATTTTTATTTTTTTAATTATTAAAAAAAAGAGGGGGTCTGGGGGATTCATCCCCCAGGGTTTTGACTTTCTACCCGCACGGTATCTTTTTTATATTTTCAAGGTGACAAATGAACGACTTGCACACATTATTTGCGGACATCACATTTCCTTGCATGTTTACTGCCGAGGAACAGGAGCTTTTGTGTACCTTGGATATGGGAGTGAAATCTGTGGCGGCTGGGGAAACTCTGATCCAGGAAGGGGCGAGGGATCGTGATTTATGGCTTTTGCTTGCGGGTCACTATCAGGTCATCAAAAAGGTACAGCCTGGTTTTCCATTAGGCTTTTTACAGGCAGGCAGCTTTTGTGGGGAGATCGCTTGGTTTACTGGGGAACAACGGACCGCCAGTGTTGTTGCCATGGAAGCGGGTTTGGCCTTGCGCATATGTTACAAAAAGAATCATTTATACGGAGAGGAGTTGCTGCTGAAAATTTACCACAACACTTTAACTGAAGTAATGGGACGGTTAGATGCCATGAATAAATTACTTTTCCAGTTGGCGGAACTGGAAAAGCAGCATTTTGGAGGATCTCTCCTGGCCAGTCCTGTTGGGTTTTTCAAGGGAATACCTTTTTTTGATTATTTTACTGAAGATGAAGTCAATCTGATCCGTGGCATGACACCCGGCTTTGACAGGGTCCGTCGAGGGGAATACATTTTCAAGGAAGGTGATGACGACAACACTTTTTTTGTTTTATTGCAAGGAAATGTCATGATCACCCTGAATGCGGATCCCAGGTTGATATTGGTCACCCTTGGCCCGGAGCGGGTATTGGGGATGGACACCCTGTTCCGGGCCGGGCCAAAACGAGCGAACGTCATTGCGCTTGAGCGTTGTGAAGGGTTGCGGATTTCCCTTGATTGCTTCCAGACATTGGATCCGGCATTCAAGTTGAAACTTTATTGGCAGATGGCACTCAATTTCATCGACCGTTTGACACCCATGAATATTGCCAAAATCAAGCTGGAACACATGCAAGGGAAAATGTGGTTTGGGGGCTGAATGGATGGATATCTGGAAAAACCATGCCATGGTCATGGTCCTGTTGGGGTATGGCGTATTGGCCGGGTGCGCGACTGCACCAACGCTCAAAAATGTCGATAATGCCTGCGCCATCTTTCATGACCAGAGCCAATGGTTTGAGCAGACTTTGGCGGTGCAAAAAAAATGGGGGGTTCCGGTTTCCGTGCAATTGGCCATTATTCATCAGGAATCCCGATTCAAACAGGATGCCAGACCACCGCGTACCCGATTGTTCTGGTTTATTCCCGGACCGCGCCCATCCAGTGCTTTCGGGTATGCCCAGGCCCTGGATGGTACTTGGGAACAATACAAAAAGCAGACCGGAGTCTGGATGGCGGATCGGGACGATTTTGGTGATGCCGTGGATTTTATCGGGTGGTATGTGGATCAAAGCCATAAAAAGTGCGGCATTGCCAAGTCGGATGCCCGTTTGCAGTATCTGGCCTATCATGAAGGTCAACGGGGGTATAACAATAAAAGCTATTTGAAAAAAAAATGGCTGATGAAGGTGGCTGAACGGGTGGGACACAACGCTGTTTTGTATCAGGAACAATTGGCACAATGCCGGGCAGAGGGTCGGTAAACAAACGGGCCAACAAAACCACGGTCTCACGAGGGGGGGGAGTCCGCAGTCCTGTTGGCCCGCCGACGACCAATGAAGACAAAGTCGTCATTGGTCGCCTGACCATTGAGATGACTGGCATCTCGCATGAAAATTTGTCTTCACAAGAAAGCTGGATTATATTGATTTCTGGAGCGGACGCAAATTTTTTTTCGGAACCATCAGTATTCATGAAAAGTGAGATGAACGGCTATGCACGATTTGGTTCGGTTTGATTTGAATCTGTTGGTGGCGTTTGATGTATTGCTGACCGAACGGGGCGTGACCCGTGCCGGACGCAGACTTGGGATCACCCAGGCAGCCATGAGCAATACCTTGCGGCGACTGCGAGACATTTTCGCAGATCCCTTGTTTGTCAAGATCGGGTTGCGCATGGAACCCACAGCCCGTGCTTTGGAGTTGGCCGGACCAGTGGAGCGGGCACTCAAAGAGGTCCGTCAGGCCTTGAACCAGGAACGGTTCGATCCGACACAAGACCAACATTTGTTTCGGATTGGCATGGTGGACTATGCCGCGATTTTGTTGTTGACCCCGTTGATGGAATTTTTGCGTCAAAAAGCCCCTGGTGTGGTCGTGGAATTGGTGGATATCGGCGGTGAGGATGAACGTGCGGTTCTGGAGAATGGAGCTGCGGATCTGGTGTTCAGTCGGTTTCAGTGGGTTCCACCCAATATCCAGTTGCATCGGGTTTTTCAGATGCAATACGCCTGCATTTTTCGTGCGGGTCACCCCCTGGTGCCTGATGGACGTTTGACCTTGGAGGCGTTTCTGGCAGCGGATCATGTTCATTTTTATCCCCGTGGCATGACCAGTACGGTGGTGGATGAAACGTTGGCCCATATGGGGCGTTCACGTTCCATCAAGGCCAGACTCTATTCGTTGGGAGTCTTGCCTTTCATGGTGGCCCAGAGTGACATGATGGCCATATTGCCGGATCGCGTGGCTCAACTGGTCAGCACCCCCCTTGGGTTGGGGGTGGCTCCGGTTCCTGTCAACACGCCACCGTTGCGCATGGCCCTTGCCTGGCATCCCAGGACAGAAAAAAGTCCACCCAACATTTGGTTGCGCGAAGAGGTCAAGACACTGTTGGAACACATGGCTGCACACAAACCGGAACTCTTTAACCATTAACAATAGAAGAACCGATAATCAATACATTCAAGATGCCAGGGTCGCCAATAATTTTTTTGTTCGTGAAAAACATGAATAAAAACAGAGCCAGGAGGCTTCGACCGTGAACTATAGAATAAAATTCATCGACCCACGCATTGATTTTGCTTTCAAAAAGATTTTTGGCAGCGAAGACGCCAAGGATATCCTGATCAGTTTTCTGGAGAGTCTCCTGCAACTTGAAGGTGACAGACGCATCCAGACATTGACCCTCCTGGATCCTTTTTTGGCACCAAGAATCCGCGAAATGAAATATTCGATCCTGGATGTCAAATGCACAGATCATCGAGGAATCTCTTATATTGTTGAAATGCAAGTCCAAAAAGTTGAGGCTTTTCTGAAACAGATTCAATACAAGACCGCCAAAGTGTATGTCAATCAACTTCCAGCAGGAGAAGATTATACAATATTAAATAAAGTAATCGGAATAACAATTACAGATTTTGTTCTGTTCAAAAATTTTAACCACTATATTTCACACCATGAAAATCGTGAAACAATCACCGGACACTCTTATTTGTCAGATATTCTACACTGTTTTATTGAACTCCCCAAATTTACCAAAAGTTTGGAGGAATTGGATGCTGTTATTGACAAGTGGATTTATTTTGTCAAATACGCAGGTTCGCTTGATCGTATCCCAGATATAATGCACACGGAACCCTTTTTTCGCGCATTCGAAAGAGCCAGAGTCGCCAATATGAATGCGGAAGAATTGGAAATGTACGAAAATGCATGCATGGCCATCGTGAATGCTCGCGGTGCGGTCGTCAATGCCCGGCAGGAAGGCAAGAAAGAAGGCAAAACAGAGATTCTGACACGCATATTGCAACACCGCTTTGGCACGATACCCGAATGGGTCCATGAAAAAATGATCCAAGCAGAACCATCTGCTCTGGATGAGTGGACCTTGCGCATTTTGGGTGCCACTACCCTGGACGGTGTTTTCGAAGATCGTATCTGACAAGTCAAAGACAAAACCTTGGGGAATGAATCCCCCAAACCCCCTCTTTTTTTTTTAATAATTAAAAAAAAGGGTGGGGGGTGTTGGGGGGCGGTTCTCCGCCCCCCAAGGTCTTGATTTTTATTTTCCAAAACATTCAAATCAAACGGTAATGATTTCTCCCTCCCTGGGCGCGACACACCGAGTGGTGGAACGAAGCTCTTGCAAGTGAACACATGCTTCCTCCAATTTGACTGTGATGTCCTCATCACGCTGATCTGGGTCATGATGGTGCAGGCACAGGGTTTTGACTTGTGCCAAATGGGCCAGAAGTGCTGCCTGTCGGGCCGTGGAGTGTCCCCAACCGCTCTTTTGCACGTATTGTGCCTCGTTGAAAGTGGCATCCATGATCAAAACATCTGCCTGCTCCACAAAACGAATCAATTTTTTTTCATAGGCCGGGTTGTGGTAAGGGCTGGTCGCTGGATGCAGTTCGTGATCGGTGATGTAGGCGATTTTGCGCCTGCCATAATCGATTCGATATCCCAGGCAGGTGCCAGGATGGTTCAAAAGCATGGTGGAAACCTTGGCACCATGACCAACCTCCCAGGTCTCCTCCTGAAGATCCCGAAAATAAACCCTTGCACTGAATTCCTTGATCTTGATCGGAAAATAAACACCATCCATCTGGTCTGAAATCATCTTCCTGGTTGAAATCCCTTGCTGACTGCCACAGCAGATTTCAACATCGTTACCCTTGATGTAAAGCGGGACAAAAAAAGGCAGACCATTGATGTGGTCCCAATGCGGATGGGATAACAGAATCTTGGCAATCACCGGGAATGTTTTCGTGGCCAGCAGGTGATCTGAAAAGGTCTTGATGCCAGTGCCTGCATCAAAAACAAACAAAGGCCCCTTGGTGAGATGCATGGTTATACAGTTGGTATTGCCACCATACTGAATGGAATGCGGTCCTGGAATGGGCAGAGTGCCACGCACCCCCCAAAAACACAATTGCACGGCATCCTGAAAGAGACGTTCCAGACCTTCGAGAAACAGCCTGGGTTCGATGGGCTTGACAAAATAAGCGTCAGCCCCAAACTGAAGGGCACGCTGACGATCAAAATCATAAGGCTTGGCGGAAACCATGACAACTTTGATTGAATCCCATTCCGAACGGCCACGGATGAGCTGACACAATTGCAAGCCATCCATGCCCGGCATCATGATGTCGAGCAGAATACAGTCGATTGGCTCCTGTTCGAGACGCTCCATGACGAGCAGGCTGTTGGTTTCACCAAGGACATGGTATCCCGCCTTGCCCAAAATCGCACGCATCATGAGAATGATGTCGGGATCATCATCAACGACCAAAACGGTTTTCATGGCCGGGTGTTCCTTCGATAGAGTTCCAGTTCCTGGGATGCGGCAGTTGCAAGCGCAGTGCGCCCACAGGCGGTAAAAAGCCTGACAGCCTCTTGAAAAGCCTGTTCAGGATCCTTTTTCCCCTGAATGAAAATACGCGCCTCCAACAGTGCGCATTGGGCGAGATCCTGAAGGTCATGACAACTGTGGGCGATCTGTCTGGCCTCTTCCATGTGTTTGCGCGCTTTGGACGTGGAACCAAGAGTGAGATAAAGTTCACACAAAGTCCAGAGATTGGCAATCACTTTTCTGGTCAAATGAAGCTGACGATGGATTTTAAGGGCTGCTTTCAGTGCCCTTTCCGCTTCGGCCAGGCGGTTGAGTCGGCTCAAACAGATTCCCTGACGCATGAGAGCCGTCCCGGCACCGAATGGATTTTCGATACGCAGCATGATTTCCCTGGATTGCTCGAAAAAATGCAACGCATCGGTCAATGACCCGCGTTTCTCATGCAAAAAGCCCATGGAGAGATAAAGATTGGCTGTTTGGCGTTTGTCTCCGAGTTCCGAGAAAATGGAGAGACTTTTTTGATTATAAACCATGGCCTGTTCCAGGTCGCCCTGATGCTCCAGTATGACCCCCAGATTGTTGCAAACCATGGCGATTTTTTCTCTGGCGTCCAGGGTTTCAAAAATTTTCAATGCGCGTTGGGCACGGATGGCAGCCTCATCCCGTTGTCCCATACGGTTCATGATCCAGCTTTCATTCATGAGGAGCATGCCCATTTCAATGGAATCCGGATGGTCAATCAGTTCCTGATGGGTGGTTTGATAAATGGCCATGGCCTGATCATACTGTTCCATCTTTTCATACAGTCGTCCAATCCGCCGCATGTGATCAACCCGCAGCAAAGGATCGTTGATGGCAGCCATGATGTACTGACGGGTTTCGATGGCGGACTGGAATTCGCCAGAGAGTTCCTGCACCTCGGAGAGTGCCACACAGGTTTCCGACAGAGAAGCCGGAGGCTCTGGCAATGAGGTTCCCAGTTCCACGGCTTTTTCCAGGGCACCGACTGCCACAGAGTTGGCAAAGGCCTCCTTGGCCTTGAGACCACTTTTGACCAGATAATAATAGGCATGACTGTCCTGATCCGCCTTGAGATAATGTTGCGCCAGAACCTCAAAATGGCACGACAGTCGTGAAGCATAGAGGATTTCGATTTGCTGGGCCACGGTGGCGTGGAGTTCACGACGTTTCTTGTGCAGGAGCGTGGAATAAATGGCTTCCTGAATCATGATGTTGCGAAAGCTGTATTCGATTTCGGGAAATGACCTGGATTCAAAGATCAAACCCATGGTCACCAGATTGGCCAGTTTGGTTTCCAACTCACTGTTGGGAAACAGGCGTTGGAGCAAAGCCAAGGGAAATACAGGTCCAATCACCGCTGCTGTGAGCAGAATTTCTTTGAGATCCGAGGGCAACTTGTCGATACGGGCGATGAACATGCCTTGAATCGAGGAGGGAATGGTAACCTCTTCCAGATTTTTCAATACCTTGGGAGCAGAGCCAGGAATGGACTCCACGATGCCCGACTCCAGGAGATTGCGGATGATCTCCTCGATGAACATGGGGTTGCCTTCGGACCGGGTGCGGATGAGTTGCAAAATGGACTCTGGAACTTGATCCGCCTGAAAGAGTTGTCTGGTCAAGGCATCGCATTCCTGGGGGGAGAGATGCGAACAGTGGACTTCGACCGCCAGATCATCCAATTCCTTGTCAGCAATCAAAGGCAGCTTGCTGGAAGGGTGGTCGTTGATGGGACGCATGAGGAGCAACAGTAGAATGGGTGCCTGTTTGACGGTTTCGAACAAGGAGGCGATCAATTCCACTGAAGTGGCATCGGCGTAATGGAGGTCTTCCAGGGTGAGGATGAGGGGTTTGCGGCTGGCCAAGGTTTGAAAAAACCAGGCACAGGCGCGGAAGATCCCCATTTTGATCTCCTGAGGATGCATTTTGTCCAGGGGAACGTCGAATTCGGCACCGAGTTGCAGACCCATGGCTGCACCGATGAATACCATGGTTTTACGGATCTCGTCGGAGAGGGTGTCCGGGGTGAGGCCCAACAGAAGTGGCAGGTTGGCACTGAGTTTGTCGGCCATGGAATCAGGCAGGTCTGCGGAGTCGATGTTGAACAGTTGTCGAAAGAGGTCAATGAACAGTGCATAACTGGTATCGTGGTGGAAGGAACGACAAATACCTTCCAAAATCTGGATGCGTTCGCCTTTGAGGAACTGTTTTTTGATCTCCTGGTGCATGCGGCTTTTGCCCACGCCAGCCGGTGAGATCAGAAAAGCAACCAGGCCTTGTCCCTGGGCATGGCGTTCCAGACAGGCACGCAGAGTGGTCATTTCCTGGTTGCGGCCCACCAGTGGGGAGCAGGCCTGGAATGTGTCGTTGTTTTGTTCGTGACGACTTTTGGCGCGGATGAGTTCGTAGACGGCCACAGGTTCGGTTTTGCCTTTGACCTTGATGGGGTCGTGGCGCACGAATTCGAACAGATGGCGGGTCAGATTATAGGTATAGCCGGAGACGAAGGTTTGGCCGTGCTGGGCCAGGGATTCCAGACGTGAGGCCAGATTGACGGTATCCCCCATCACGGTGTATTCCATTTTTTTGTCTGAACCGACCCCGCCGGCAATGACCATGCCGGAATTGATGCCAGTATGGAGCGTCAAGGGGGTTGCGAGACGGTCTGGCAGGGTTGCATTGTAATCAAACATCTCCTTTTGCATATCCAGAGCGGCACGCAGGGCCAGTTCCGGGTCATTTTCGTGGGTGACGGGTGCCCCGAAGAGGGCCATGATGCAATCGCCAATGAATTTATCCACATGGCCTTCGTAGCGGTGGACGATATTGGCAAGCATTTTCATGCAGCCGTTCATGATGTTGGTGACCTCTTCGGGGTCCATTTTTTCGCTCATGGCCGTGAAGCCGGAGATGTCGGCGAACAGGACCGTGACGTTTTTACGTTCCGATTCCATGGGAAACCGAGGGGGTGAGGTCACTGAAGCCAAAACCGGAGTTGATCGCGATGAGGGTCGATTGGTTCCGGGCAGACGGATGCCGCAGATGCCGCAATAAATGTCCTCTTCAGCGCACGGGGCGTGGCATTTGGGACAGATGGCAACCAGCAGGGTTCCGCAACGGGTGCAGTAGAAAACGTCCTGACGGTTGTTCAGATGGCATTGGGAACAGTTCACCGTGTGTTTCCCGTCAAAGAAAAAAGGTCTGGATTTCGTCTCCGAAGATGGTATGCTTTGATCAAAGAAAAATAGCATTTTTCTGATGGCAAAGGAACATGCAAAAATCGCTTTTGCGTTCAAACTGTGGAGTACCACTCTCCTTTGTGCCGGATCGGCTCTTGGCCATGGTGACAAAATCATTGCAAGCAGTTACTGACGGAACAATGAACCATCAGAGACTCTTGCCCGATCATCCGCAGGGAATACATCAAGAAATTCATCGATCCACGCATTGATTTTGCGTTTGAGCCAGTTGCAAAACGCTTCCCCGATCCTGTTAAAAAACTGTGCAAGTGATCACACTAAGATTCTGAATCACAATACGCAGTTTTCTTGCTGGATTGTTTTTCACAGTCCGACAAAAAATTGTGTTGCGTTTGTTCCATTCTGTATGATTGAATAACCAAATGATGCATGATGTCAAAATGGCTGCGACGGTGCATCAAAAAATCCTGATGCGACACAGTTTAAACGAGACCAATGAAAGAGACAGAATACGCACAATAAAATACTCTGCCTGGCCAGTCTGAACATTGCCCATAAAAAAGGAACATTGGAATGAAATCTGTTAGCATCAAAGAGGCTGCTCATCAATTGATTGACCAGTTGCCAGACGATTCTGGTTGGGATGATCTTATACATGAGATTTTTGTCAAACAGACTATTGAAGCTGGCAGCACGGAGAGTAAAACCGATTCCTTACCAATCAAGTTAAAAAAAGAACCCTTGATCAATGCAATTTTTGAGGTGCGCTTTAAAAGTACTACTGCTGCATCGAACATTCTTCCCGGCTTCCTGTTCAGCAAGCTTGACGGCAAAAAGACCATCAACAGCTTGCCTGCCGGGAATGTGCCACAACCCATACGAGACGCAGACCCCAATCTACACTATTCCCATCTGGTTGAACTTCACTGGAACGAGTTTATTATATTGATTGGTGATAATAGTTTTGCTATTGTGTGCGAATTTCCCTATCCAGGTTGGTCCGACTTCAAATCAGCCATACTTCAAGTGACCCATTTTATTAAAGAATGTGAAATCATCGAAGAGATGCAACGATACTCTATAAAGTATATAAACCTAATCCAATCAGACAGCCTTGACGAACAAATTTCTATGATTTTTAAATTTATAATTATTGGCAGACTTTTTCTAAAAGAAAATATTTTCGCATTCAAGACGGAAATACCAGACAATCCATATATACATATTGTAAACATTGTGTCATCTGCCCGTGCAAAATTTAAAAATGGTCATGAAAGAAATGGATTGGTCGTAGAAATAGATACCATCGCCAACACACCAACCCAAGAATTCAAACACTGGAATTTATCGAATCATATAGACAAAATTCATACGCTCAATAAAAAAATATTTTTTAAATGCTTGCAACCAGCAACAATAGCTTCCATGGAGCCAATATATGGATGAATATTCTACGAACCATACACCAGTCACTGCCAAGAATGCACAAATATTTAGTGCTGCCATACTTGCCAGCGTTTTTTTATACCATCATTCAGAACATCCGCAAAATTTACATAAAAGTTATTACGAGACAAATACAATCTCACCATCTTGCAATGGGATTCTGAGCTATACATCCGTCAGATCTCCAGAAAATAGTGACAATCCGTTTGAAAAGGTTGTAGCTGATTTTTATAAACAACTTATAGAAAACGAAGAGTCGATTGGAAAAGATTTTGCACACATTTTACATGATAATATTTGGGATTTGTACGAAGGGTGATTTTACAAATGGACATTGATTTTCAGACAATAGAAAAACATATTCCTTATTATCTTACGCAAGAACAGAAAAAAATTTTAGCAAAAGATCTTTGTGATTTCAATAAGCGAAACATCGCATACTACATTAACAAATATCCAAATGAAATGCTCCAGGGAGATGGTTGGAAAGGATTGGAAGTGATTAACACCTCAGATGGTACACGAAAAAATATTATGGGTATTATACTTTCAAATACTTGTGACATATCTCCCGATAACAAACGAGACATCCCAACTAATATAGTGTTTGCACCTATTATAAAATTAAAAAACTATGCCGCACTGTTGCAAAAGAACGCTTTTACAAATAACCAGATTGAAAATAAATTCAAAGCGATCCGAGAACAAAAAATAACAACCATGTTCTACCTTCCTGAAAATGAAACTCTAAACGACGAATATGTTGCCTTGCTCGATGACATCCATTCAGTCCCAGCCCACTCCTTGACAGACAAAAACAATCAGAAATTGTTTACTCTTAGTCAGACTGGATTTTATTTATTCTTATTTAAACTTTCTGTCCATTTTTGTCGTTTTCATGAAAATTTATCTAGATATGATTGATTACGGCTTCCCCAAAAACCATACCAGTGGCTATCGACTTGCCCCCTGGCATACTCTGCTGCGGCTATATTGACACTTTTCTGAACCACAGAAGGCATAGAAAACAAAAAAACAACAATCAGTTTCTTCTCTTTTTCTGTATTTTCCGTGATAAAAAATCCTGGATCGGCAATGTTACCCACATCCTGCTCATGCACAAATCAATCCTGTATATATAACGTCTATCCATACCCAAACCGGCGATGAACACAATCATTCGACACAGTTTCTTCCTGCTTTGGCTCGTCTCGATGGGCTGGATAAACATTGGGTTCGCAGAACCAGTCATCGTTCATCCTGCCTTCGATTTCGCCCCCTCCATCACCCGTGATGGACAAAAACTCGCCTTTGTCTCGACTCGCAGCGACAATCGAGACATTTGGCTCCTGGATCTTGCACCAGGGGCCGCCCCCGTGCCCAGGCAACTCACCAATCACCCCGCCGCAGACGAGGCCCCGGCACTCCACCCCGATGGCTCCCGTCTGTTGTATCTCTCCCACGCCACCGACCCACGCGGCGATATTTATCTCCTGGATCTGACCACCAACGAAACCAAACAACTCACCAACCTCTCCCATGGGGAAACCACACCGGTTTGGTGTCAAGACAATTCGTTTTTATATACCCGTCTGGCCACCGCCAAAGAACCCCAGGCCGTCATCCACCGCACCCTGAACCCCCAGCAAGAAACCCTGCTGCTCACCGGGGCCTCCTCCTGCACCTGTGGCCCCAAGGATTGGGTGGTCTGCTCCAAAGAGGGCAAACTCCTTGCCTTGCCATTGTCCCAACCAACGCACATCACCACCCTGACCCATGGACCGGCTCTGGATCGGGAACCAACCTTTTCAGACCCGACATCTGACAACAACCGCCTCTTTTTTACCCGCTTCGCCAATGACGATGACAACCGCTCCACGCTCTGGATGGCCCGGTTCGAACCAAACAAGGGACTGGTCGATCTCTATCAATTGACCCCGGACGGCGGTTCTTTGCAACATCCATCCCCATCTCAGGAACAACTCTACTACGCAGACATCCAGGATGGTGCTATCCATCGCGTGGATCTCACCCATTTTCTTGAATTGTACGCCGATCCACACCGGGCAAGAACCGAAGCCGCCACCCGCTTTGCCGAAGGAAAACACCCCCTGGGATTGATGATTCTGGCCAATCTCTCGGCCAACCCGGCACCCATTCCACTGCCAGAACGCTTGAATTTCGACCTGGAATACGTGGAACACCTGCAAGAAGCCGGTTTGTTCTCTTTGGCCCGTCGCATCCTCCAACCCCATGCCAACACCCCTGGACCCAATGGGGCCATGGCCGCCATTCTCGCCTTGGCCCTCCCCATCCATGAATCCGCCAACCGCGTCAGCGTCGATGAATTGTCCACCCTGGTCCAAAACGGGGTACGCTCCATTCTGGCACTGGGCAAACGTTGGCAGCATGAAGAACCGGTCTTGGCCATGGCCCGGATCGAAGCCAGCCGACTGCTCCTCCTGACCAAAAACACCCTCGCCGCCCTGGATCAACTCAGCTCCCTGGAAAACCTGAAACACCGGGAATGGAACGCCAAAGCTCTGTTCGCCAGGGGCAAGGTCTACCGGATCCTCAAGGATGAAACCAGTCTCAAACGGGTTTTTATGCAGGTCATACGCGCCATGGGTGAAAAAAACCGATGGGGCCTCCTGGCTATTGCTCAGGTCATTTCTGTCACGGAACAAGGCAAAACCTATCCCCTCAATACCGTTGCCTTGCGCCATGCCATCCAGGACCATCCCGACCTGAAACACCTGCGAGCAGCCACTCTGTTGAGAATCGCACAGATTGATCAGGACCACGGCGAAGAACAAAAAACCATCGCCACCCTGGCAGAAATCCCTGACAACGATCCTGACCTCCTGCCAGAACGGATCAAAAGCCTCTGGTGGAAAGCAGAACGCTTGACCCGCCTGGAACAGTTCTCGCAAGCCGCCACGGCCTATGAAACGTTGTCCAAACTGCCCGGCCTCTCCAGCGCAGATCAGACACGCGCCACCGAACAGATGACCCGACAACGGGTCCAAGCCGCCACCAAACAACGCGACCTCGGCGACCCCAAAGCCGCTGCCAAATCCCTGGCCCAAATACTCACGGAACACCCCACATCCGTGGAAGCCCACCGGGAATACATCGCCACCAAAGCACTGCTCGGCAAAACCAGCGAACTCCTGACCCAATACGAAACCCTGGTCGCTCAACACCCTCATGATCCCACCTTGCTGTATGCCCATGCCCTGGTTCTCACCTATCTGGAACCACCGGATTTATCCCGCATCATCGAACTTTTAACCAAAGTCGTTGAACAACGCCCAAACCAACCCTATTTTCACCAAACCCTGGCCTGGGCACACGAACAATTCGAGCGGCTCCATCCAGACCAACGCGGCCATCTGGAACAGGCTGCCCAAGCCTATCAAACCGCCCTGCGCCTGACCGACACCCTGGCCGCACCCCACATGCAAGCCAATCTGCTCTTGAACCTGGGCAATGTCTTTTTCGCCATGAACAATCATGGCGAAGCCTATCGTTATTTCCACCGCTGGACCGAACTCAAACGCCCCTTGGCCAACCCCCTGGACAATGCCCTGCTGCATCGCAAACTGGCAGAAAGTGCCTTCAAAACCGACCGTACCCGTGAATCCACCACGCTCTACCGCAAGGTGTTGGACCTCCTGCCAGATGACCAGACCCTCCTGAAACTGGCAGTCCAGGAACGTCTGGCATTGGCCTATCAAACCCTGGGCGAACATGCCAGGGCTGCGACTTATTTTGCGCAGGTGCTGGAAGGCAATCTGGCCCTGAACAAAACCGAAAACCTCGCCTTGTTGCAACGGAATATCGGCATCAACCTCTATCAGGCCGCACTCCCGGCTCCCGGTGACCCCAAAATCCCCATCGACCGCGCCGCCTTGCAAGAGGCCTTGGCTTCCTATTTGAAAAGCCTTGATTATCTTGATCTCTATGGCAAACAGGAAAAAATGGCCAGCAAAGGTCTGTTTGGTATGGTCTTCTCCTTTGGGGAAAACGCCTCGCAGTTTGCCATGGGCTTTGACCGTCAAGGCGAGGAAAAATTGCTGTTCGGTTTTGTCTCCACAGCCTATGAGGGGCTGGAAGAACCAACCGTGGCTTTAGAGTTCCTGCACAAAAAATTGGCTCTCATTCCCGACCCCTTGTCAACCGATGTCGCGGTCATGACCGAACGGGCCGTGTTGTACAATCGGATCGGTCTGTTGCATTTCCGGCTTGGCCAACGCGCCTTGGCACTGGAAAACACCTTGGCCTCCCTCGCCTTGACCGAAAAACTGCGCTCGAACTACGGCCACCGCGCCAATCTGTACAACCTCTCCAAAATCGCCGTGGAAATCATTCAGGCCAAAGAACCTCTTGATCCAACCCCCATCGCCTATCTGGCTGACCAGCTTCAGGCCCAGGATTGGGCAACGCCCTCCCCGAAAAGTGCTTTTTATACCCTGGCCAATACCGCTTTTGCGCTGGTCCATCTGCCGGAGATCCCCCTGAAAACCGTGCGTGGCACCCCTGTTGATGCGCCAACCGGCTTGAGTCACCTGTATGAATTGAAAACCCGCTCAGACTCGTTATACAAACGTGCCGAAGCGTTGTTGCTCCCTGGCAAGGAATTTTCCAGTCAAGAACGGCTTACCCATTTGATTCACATCAAGCTCAATCGTATTGTCATCGCCCATGCAGCCCAAAAACCGGAAGCCGCTGCCCGACTGACCGCCGAGGTGGAACAACTGGCCCATTCCGGCTGGTCGGAGAGTGGATGGATGCTGCCATTGCTCCAGGCCGAAGCCACTCAAGACCCCAAACAGCAGGAAAAACTGTTGCAACAGGCACTCGACAGCACCCTGATGCTGCCTGCCCCGGTGGTGCCCCGTGGCCATGGCCGGATCCAGGCCCCCTTTTTGGACCAACTCGCGCTTTTGTATACCGACCTGCTGGTGACACGGGGTGCTTTGGAGCAGGCTTTTGCGGTGAGTGAACAATTGACCATGCGCCGTGTCAGCCTGTTGTTGCATGACCAGCTCGGCAGGGATTTTTTCCTCCAGGGTCTGGGAGACGAACGCGAGGAAATCACTGCTTTGCTGCAAGATCTGGAGACCTCTTTGGCCAAAAACACCAAGGAACCGAGTCTCACCCTGACAGCTCCCTGGAAAAAAGCCTTGACCGATCTGTATGCCACGCATCCCCGCGCTGTGCCCTGGTTTCAGCCTTTCGACCCCACCTCCTTGCCGCAACGGGTGGTGTCACCACGTCGCCCCTTTCTCAAGCTGGTCCCAGGGGCCAAAACCAGACATCTGTTTCTGGCAACCGGCCAGGAGATCCTCCATGCCACGTTCACCCCACAGGGGGAGATTCAGGCCAATCCGCATTTCATGGATGTGATCTCCAAAGCGGAAATCCTCATGCTCGCCGCGCAGGATCCTGTATTGCACCAGTGGGTGAAAAAAAAACGTGCCACTCTGCCCGTCAGCCACATTCAGACCCTTTATGACCTGATTCCGGCCCATCCTCGCCAAGGGTTGTTTTATTCACGCCTGGCCCTCATCCCCCCTGCCCGCCTGGATTTGGGGGGCATTCCTGCCGAGGTGCCCCTCCAACAGATCGCGTTGACTGAGGATGCCACTGGCAATCTGGCCCAACTGGCTCATGTTCATCTCCTGATGGTCGGCATGCCCTTGTCTGAATTCGCGGTGCCTGTCCGTGAAAAGAACCGGGTGATCGAAAAAATTCCTCTGGAAAAAATCGAGGTTGCCGAAGGCCATACCGCAGTGCTTGCCACCGGACCTGAATGGCCGGATACGGACCTGCCGAACCTGGCAACGGCTGTGCTGCATAGCGGTTTTTCACATGTCATTCTGGCACCAGGTACACTGCCAGTCACCCAGGTGGAAAAAGTCACCCGCAGGTATCTCATGCATCTGGCTGACACACCGGCTTTGCTGGCCCTGGAACGGGCCTGGAAAGAGAGTGGTGAAAACCAACCCAATCCGTTTATGTTTTACGGTGCTGTCGGACTGGATCAGGCCACCCTGCGCCAGAAAGCCACCGAGTTGTACGAGGAGGAACTGGCTGCGGCTGTCACCCTGCAACAAGCCAATGACCCGGTCGCAGCCTTGCGACGGGTGGAGAACGGTCTGGGTTTGATGAAACGGGCCAACCGCATGGAGCAATTTACCCAATTGAGCCAATTCGCAGTGGATGCGTTGTTCAAACAGGGCGAGTATGCCCGCGCCATCACCCATCAGGAACGTCTGCTGGCTTTTATTGGTGATCCAGGCGACCCCTTGGCGCGTGCCCAGGCCCTTTACACCCTGGGCATCTTGTATTCGCGTCTGGAGCAATTTGAACCGGCCATCACCCATCTGGAAGCTGCCATCAAAATCTGGACCCAAACCAAGGTGACGGAAAAACTGGCAGAAGGGGTGACTACCTTGGGCGTGGTCAAAGAAAATCGTGGGGCTTACGCCGATGCCCTGGCTGCCTTTGTCAACTCGTTTGAACTGTACCAAAAGCAGAACAACAAGCCTGCCATGGCTGAACACTATCTGCGCATGGGGAGGATCTATCATTTGCGTCTTGCCCGTTCTGTCACGGCGCGGGAACAGTTTGAAAAGGCGTTGGCCCTCTACCAGGAGCTGCGGGATCCTGAGGGGCAAGCCAAGGCACATCTGGATATCGGCCTCAGTTTGGATGCCACCGGTCAATTCGCCGAGGCGGATCGTCACTATCAGACCGCCAAACAACTCGGAGCCAAACAGGATTCTCCTTTTCTCATGGCCACGGCAACACTGTATCTGGCCAATACGGCCTGGTATCAAGGGGAGTATCAATCCGCGTTCCAGGGGTTGTTGGAAGCCCAGGAGTTGAATAAACAGGCCAAGGATCCCCAGTTGGAGATCATGATCGCCAACACCCGTGGTCTGGTTTTCTGGACCCTCAATGAACACGACAAGGCCTTGCTGCACCTGCACAAGGCCATTGACAGTGCCACCAAGGAAAAAATTCCCAGTGAACTGGCCTCATCATTGAACAACAAAGGCCAAGTCCTGAGGCAGATGGGACAGCTTGAAGAGGCCCTGTCCCTTTTTCAGCAGGCCCAGGCCATAGATTCTGAAATAAAAAGTCGTTGGGGCTTGGGACATGACCATCGCAATATCGGTATTGTGCTGATGCAAATGGGCAAGCTCAAGGCAGCGGAGACGGAATTTCTGCAAGCCGAGTCCCTCAGCGCGGAGATTGCCGATCCTGTCAATCAGGCCAAAACGCTGCTGGAATTGGGGCGGGTCAACCAGAAACTGGAACGTCCCGAACAGTCCGCAGACTATTTTCAGCGTGCCTCGAAACTGGCCAAACATCATGGAATCAAAGAGGTGCTATGGCGGGCATTGGCTGGACAGGCGATGCTGTCGCGCAAGCAGAACCACAACGAGGCGGCTCTCAAGGCCTATGTCGAAGCCATCCAGGTGGTTGAAGGGATGCGGGCCACACTCAAGATTGATGCTTTGCGCAACAGTTTTCAGGAAGACAAACAGGAACTGTACCGTGAGATCATCCTGTTGTTGGCAGACATGGGACGCGAGCGGCAGGCCTTTGATTATCTGGAGAGATTCCGTTCCAGGAATTTCATCGACCTGTTATCCAATCAAAAAATCGCTTTGCACAAAAAAGAGGATGAGGCTGCCTTGAGTCGTGTCAATGGGTTGTTCCAGGATCTGGAAACCCTGGCACGGGAGATTGCGGCCCAGAAGAAGCCCGAAGCCCAGATGCTCAAACGCTACCGGGAACAGCAGGCCGCCGCCGAAGAGGCGCAACTGGAACTGCAACAGCGCAACCCGGAATTGAGTGGTTTTGTCAGTGTCAATCCCATTCAACTGGATCCATTTGAAAAGCTGCTGGAACCCGGTGTTGGGGTCTTGGCCTATCTGTTGACTGAAAAAGAGCTGTTGATCTGGCTGACCCGTGCGCAAGGCACGCTGTTCAAACGCGTGGCCGTCACCGAAAAGGAAATGACCGCGACCATTCGGCAGTATCGTGATTTGATGCAAAACATGGAGCCGGTATCTGTGGTCATGCATCAACTCTACCAGTGGTTGATCCAACCCATGGCTGAACAGACCCAATCCTTGAAACATCTGGGCATCATTCCCCATGAGGCCCTGCATTTTCTTGCTTTTGCCGCATTGGAAGGGCCGGATGGTGTTTTGGTGGAGCGACATCCGATTTTTTACGCGCCTTCGGCGTCGGCCATGAAATACGCCTTTGACAAGCGGCACAAGGAGAAAAAAACACGGGTATTGGCGGTGGGCAATCCGGATCTGGGCGACATCCATTTTGACCTGCCCTTGGCGGAATTCGAAGCCGACAGCATTCGCTGGTCCTTTCCAGAAGGGGATGCGCTGAAGGGCAAAAAGGCCACCAAGGAATGGATTCTGCAAAACATTTCCAAATATGGCATCATTCACATCGCAGCCCATGGTGATTTTCAGAACATCAATCCGCTGTTTTCCTCGCTGTGGCTGGCGACCAGCCAATCCAAGGGAAAAAATCAGGAAGCGGGTCATCTGACGGTCAAGGAGATTTTTTCCTTGGAACTCAATGCGGATCTGGTGACTTTGAGTGCGTGTCAAACCGGTCTGGGCCAGCTGCGCGGGAGTGAAATGATTGGTTTGAATCGTGCCTTTCTGTATGCAGGCACTCATAGTTTGATATCTTCGTTATGGCGTGTGGATGACTTGTCCACGGCGGTATTGATGAAACATTTCTATCGCCATTACAGAAACATGAACAAGGCCGAGAGTTTGCGTCAGGCGCAACTCATGGTCAAACAGAACTTCCCCCATCCTGCCAACTGGGCTGGATTTAATTTATTGGGTGATTATCAATAAAATAAATCATTATTAACCTTACTTAATAATAGAAATAATCATTGCAGAAGTTTTTTGCTTGGTCGTGAGGGTATCATGTACACCATGCATAACTTTGGCTCGGATGCTGCAACACCAATGGCAGTACGACAGAATGATATCAATGCCAATCAGGTTGCTTCAGGCCGATCAGCGGTTATGCAAAATTTTTCCTAAATTTTTCAAACAGTTATGATCTATAAACACGAATTCTGTATCTGTTCTTGCCAATATGTTGATGTTGCCATATATTCTACGATCAATGCTCAAGCAACCGGAAAGATATTTGTTGAATGATCAACAACTAAAATATAATTCATTCAAGCACAAGTGATTGAAAATGGCCCAAAAAAATCCTTTAAATATCTTGCTGATCGATGATCAACCCATAACCGCTCACATGCTCAAAAGACAACTCTCCGGTGAGACGGATCTGACGCTGCACGCCACCCAAGATCCACTGGAAGCCGTTGCTCTGGCGATGCGGATCAACCCCGTGGTGATCCTTCTGGATCTCATCATGCCCGGCATGGATGGCGTCACCTTGCTGAAACATTTCCGTCTACTGGACGCCTTCGAAGAAATTCCCATCATCATGCTCTCCACCATGGAGGAGGCGCAATACAAGGCCACCGCCTTTGAGAACGGTGCCAATGATTATCTCATCAAATTACCCGATCAGGTGGAGATGTTGGCCAGAGTGCGTTATCACGCCAAGGCCTATTTGACTCATCTGGAAAAAAAGCGTGTTCAGAAAATTCTCAAAGAGAGCGAACACCGTTTTCGGGTCATCACAGACGCGGTTTCTGAAGCGATTGTCGCAGTGGACCAGACAAGGTGCATCGCCTTCTGGAATCAGGGGGCAAAAAAAATATTTGGATATACAAAACGAGAGATTCTCGGACAATCGCTATTGAATCTCATCCCAAAAAGATTTCATGAGGAATATCAGTGGCTCTTTGACGAACAGCCTGCCAATCAGAACGCTCATTTGATCGGTAGTGCCATTGAGGGAACAGGAGTCAAAAAGAACGGTCAGGAATTTCCATTGGAATTTTCAATAAACTCCTGGATCGAAGGGAACCAGAACTATTTTGTCAGCGTCATGCGGGATATCACCAAGCGTAAGCTCAACGAACAAAAAATTCTCGAACAGTCCATCAAATTGCTGGAGATGGAAAAAGCGGCCAACAAAGCCAAAAGCGATTTTGTCGCCAATTTGAGCCACGAAATTCGTACTCCCATGAACGGCATCATCTGCCTGACCGACCTGGCACTGCGTATTGAGACGGCACGCGATACCAGAGAGTATCTGTTCAAAATCGCCAACGCCTCCCAGTCTCTAATGGGGTGTCTCAACGACATTCTGGATTTTTCAAAAATCGAAGCGGGCAAACTGGATCTCTATCCAGTGATGTTCAATCCTGGCGAACTGTTTCATAAGTTGGCGGACATGTTTGGCAGTCAGGCGGCGGACAAAGGCGTTGAATTGATTTTTTCAATCCCGGATGATTATTTCTCAACCCTTTTCGGTGATTCCAAACGACTGGAGCAGATTCTGATCAATCTGTTGCGCAACGCGATCAAGTTTACCCATGATGGAACAGTTATCGTCAAGGCGCATCCCCATCCCAAACAGATCGGTCCCGTCACCCTGCAATTCTCCATTGAAGATACCGGTATCGGCATCGCCCCTGAGCGTCTCGAAAAACTGTTCACCCCGTTCGCTCAGGCCGATCCTTCGATTGCGCTCACCTACGGCGGGACCGGACTGGGACTCAACATCTGCAAACAGTTGGTAGACATGATGGGTGGTCGCATCTGGACGGAAAGCACACTGGGGCAAGGCAGCGTGTTTCATTTCACCGTGAATATCGTCTCTCCGTCCGAACTCAATAAGCCTTTGATTGTTCCTGAGATGTTGCGGGATCTCAAAATCCTGGTGGTCGACGATCATGTCATGACCCGTTCAATTATGGAGACCATTCTGCGCAATTTCAATTTTACTGTCACCACGGTGGATTCCGGGGAGGCATCCCTGATCGAACTGTTGGACGCCCATACCATGGGTACCCCCTATCATCTGGTCTTCATGGATTGGAGGATGTCAGGCATGGATGGCATCGAAACCGCCAAAGCGATTCATCAGGAGTTCTTCAATCGGACCCCCCCACAGCCATCACCAAAAATCATCATGCTGACCGCTTTCGGAAAAAACACCATCCAGACAACCGCCGAGCAATCCGGAATTGACCTGTTTTTGCACAAACCCGTGACCCAGGCCCATCTCTTCAACGCCATTCTTGAGGTATTCGGCACACAGATCTCAAGAGAACACCATATCGAAATGCAGGTGCTGAACGAAGAACTGGAGGCGTCTATGCGACTTGGGGGTGCCAGGGTGTTGCTGGCCGAGGATAATTACATCAATCAACAAGTTGCCTCGAAACTGCTGGCACGGGTAGGTGTGACCGTCAATATCGCCAATAATGGCCAGGAGGCCGTGGAGATGTTACAAACTACGCCTTACGACGCCGTATTGATGGATGTGCAAATGCCCGTCATGGATGGTCATACGGCCACGCGCACCATTCGCAAGGATCCAAAATTTTCGACGCTACCCATCATTGCCATGACCGCCCATGTCTTGGAAAGCGCACGGGAAGCCAGTCTGGCGTCCGGCATGAACGACCACATCACCAAACCCATTGACATCAAACAACTTTACGCCACATTGATCCGCTGGATCAATCCAGACTGCACGGATCAACGGTTCAGGCAACCAATCAAAACCACAACCCAATCCCGCGCTCATTCCAGAATTTTGCCCCCGGCGTTGGCTGGAATTGATCTCGACAGTGCCATGATTCGTCTGGGTGGCCAGGAGCCATTTTTTATGTCGCTCTTGTTGCGTTTCAAAGATCACGCCAATGTCAGCGAACAGATTCACACCGCATTGGATAATCACAACCTGGAAACCGCACTGTATCTGGCCCATATGATGACCGGCATTGCGGGCAATTTATCTGCGACCAAGTTGCAGCAAGCCGCCCATGCACTGGAATTGGCAATTGATCAACGTCGTATCCACGAAGCCCCCTTCCTGCTCAAAGAGTTCGATCAAGCGTTGCAGCAGGTGATCCAGAGCATCCATTGCCTACCACCCAATGACACTCCATCACCCACAACAGAAGAGACATCTCCAGAAGACAAGACCATACTGCTCCCAATTCTCACAGAGTTGTTCTCGCTGCTGAAAACACGTGATACGGATGCCGAGTTGACCTTGGAAACCCTAAAACAGGTCTTGAACAGAAAAAGTCTGCAACCGGATTTGCAAGGACTGGAAGAATCCATTCAAAAACTGGATTATCAAGGTGCGCAGCAGTTGCTGCAGAAGCTTCAATCCACGCTCAATCTCACTATCGGAGGGGTATGACCCATGAGTGGCTCTCCTGGCAAACAATCTTGCACTACGTATTCACTTCGATGCAGTGAAATTGACGAACCATATGAAAAATAAAAGAAATTTTCGAACTGACAAAATGATGCATTGTGCACAATATCAACAGGTTGCCCAAATTTGACTGCATCGAAACAGATAGGTGCGATTTATATTCAACCGAAACCATTTCGGGATGTGAAGTTTTTTATTATCAGGGGTCCAGGGGGATTATCCCCCCTTACAAGGGTAGGTTTTTAATATTTTCAAAAAAAATCAATATCTTGAGATGCGAT
>JAMOBH010000051.1:0-22610 GCA_039908085.1 Magnetococcus sp. YQC-5 | reverse complement strand
GCCCCTGGACCCCACCAAGGGCTTCGCCCCTGGACCCCACCAAGGGCTTCGCCCCTGGACCCCACCAGGGGGATAATCCCCCTGGACCCCTGATAGTAAAAAATTTCATATCCCGAAATTAAGATACAAAACCCACAATTGATGATGGGTCGTCATAATGCCCCTTCTCGTTGGATTGAGCAAAGGGTATATTCATCCATCATGACGTACTCTTTTTCATTGATGCAAGATCTGCCCGATGTGCTGCAAGGGACAGAATTCCTCTGGGATTCCTTGCGCGGTCAACGATTATTTCTGACCGGCGGAACCGGATTGATCGGTCTTTGGCTGCTGGAATCCCTCTCCTGGGCCAATGAACAACTCGATCTGAACCTGGAAGTGACGGTATTGACCCGTTCTCCCCAAAGTTTCGCCGCCACACATCCTCATCTTGCCGGACATCGCGCCATTCGTCTCCATTGGGGGGATGTCCGGGATTTCGAGTTTCCCAAAGAAAAATTCGCCTGGATCATCCATGGTGCATCTCCTGCGAACATTCGAGTCCATCGCGAAGAACCCATTGCTACAGCAGAAAATATCATCGAAGGCACAAAAAGAACCCTGGCTTTGGCACGCCGATCGGAAACACGACGTTTTCTGCTCATCAGTTCAAGCGCGGTGTATGGTCCTCAACCATGGGAACTGGAACGCATACCAGAACATTTTCCCTGGGCACCCGACTCCATGAACCCGGAATCGGCGTTCGGCATAAGCAAACGCATGGCTGAAACATGGGCTGCGGCCTGGAGTCGGGATTGCGACATGGAACTGGTTGTGGCACGCTGTTTTTCCTTCATTGGTCCAGGATTGGATCTGACCGCCCACTATGAGACAGGTAATTATATCCGGGATGCCATGGTGGGCGGTCCCATTCGCGTTGCCGGAGATGGCAGAATGGTCTCTGGCTATCTGTACGGTTCGGATGTGGCCATTTGGCTGTTGACCATGTTGGTACAAGGACGCACCGGACAAGCCTACAATGTGGGATCTGATCAAACCATCACTTTGATGGAGTTGGCTCAACAGGTGGCGCATCACGCTTCTCCCCCACCCCCGGTATGGGTGGAAAAACGACCCAAGCCAGGCAAACCTCCCATGCGCCATGTCCCGGACGTAACCAAGGCACGTCAGGAACTGGGCTTGATACAACGGGTCACTCTGAAACGCGCCATTGAAAAAACCATCGCCTGGCATCAAAAACGGGTCGGAGGAATACAAAACCATGACACCAACGAACCATGATCCCTGCAAGGAAAGGATCTCTCTTCAGCGTACCCTCTTGCAAAAAAATCTTCCTTTTGAATTGGGCGGTGTCGTTGTTCAACCAGGAAGTCAGGCAACGGTCCACATACCCGTGGCTCATCTTTATACGCATACGCCGGTTGATCTGACTGTGCATGTGATCCATGGCACCAGGTCAGGCCCTTGTCTGTTTGTATCTGCCGCACTGCACGGGGATGAACTCAATGGCGTGGAAATTTGCCGTCGCCTCATACAGGATCGCGCCATGCGTGGTGTCCGTGGTACGCTGCTGGTGATTCCGGTGGTCAATGTCCTGGGCTTTTTGCAACACAACCGCTACTTTCCAGACCATCGAGACTTGAATCGTTCCTTCCCTGGTTTGGCCAAAGGTTCCCTGGCTGCACAAACGGCTGATCTGTTCATGCGGCAAATCGTGGCACGCGCTTCCCATGGGATCGATCTGCATGCCGGAACACGCCAGAGATACAATCTGCCACAAACCCGTGGCAAGGAGGGATGCCCGATTGTCGATGCCATGGCCCAGGCTTTCAAAGCCCCGATCCATCTGCATACAGGATTTTTGCCAGGCTCGTTGCGGGGAGCAGCCCATGAAGTCCATGTCCCGGTTCTGCTTTACGAAGGTGGGGAAGCCATGCGATTGGATGAACTTGCCATCACTTCAGGACTCAAAGGTATTCTTGGGGTGATGCGTCATCTTGGCATGCTCGTCGAAGGAACCAAAATCACACCATCCAAGACCAAATGGTGTACGGCCTCTTCCAGCCGTTGGATCAGGGCACCCCAAAGCGGTATGATGCAAACCAGAAAACCAGTTGGCTCGCATGTGCAGGCCGGGGAAATTCTGGGCCATATCCGCAATCCACTGGGTACAGAGATCATCGATGTGCCTGCCTTGCAGGAAGGTATCATCATTGGCCATTCGAACAATCCCCTGGTCCACCAGGGGGAAGCCTTGTTTCATATCGCTCTGTTCCCGAATACGGCATTATTGAAAGAAATGGCACAGGACTCCATGGAATCCTTGCATGAAGGGTTGAATGATGAGTTTTTATAATTGTTGGATTACTTTAGGATAGAAAGTCACAATGGAAATGACAAAAAACAAGAACACACCCACTGATTTGGCCGGATTTCAACGGAAATTTTTGCGGGCACGGGCACACGCCCTGCAACCGGTGGTATGGGTGGGACGGGACGGCGTGACGCCCGCGCTCCTTGCCGAGGTGGATCAAGCCCTGGAGGCGCATGAACTGATCAAAATCAAATTCAATGATCACAAGGATGAAAAAGAGGCCTTGATTGCTTTGATTGCCGAACAGAGCAACAGTGTACTGGCAGGTGTGGTGGGTCATGTGGCCCTGTTTTACCGTCCCCGTCATGATCCGACCAAACGGATTTTGGTCTTGCCTCAACGTTCATAACGCAATCCACATGTGAAAGAGGGAGAGGGTCATGTCTGCTCGGAAGTGGTGGACTCATCAGGGCGTGCGCTTGACAGCGGTGGCTTGTTTATCCATGACCCTGGCAGCAGCGGCCATGGAATATCTGCCGTTTTTTCACATCATGGGCAACTGGGTGGATGATTATCGCGTTGCTCTCCTGACCCCCCCGGAACCCCGGCATCCTGATATTGTGGTGGTGGCCATCACGGAGGATACGTTGCGGATGTTTCCTTATCGTTCTCCCATTGATCGGGCCTTTTTGAGTTTTTTGCTGCAAACTTTGGAAAACAAAGGGGCACGCGCACTGTTGCTGGATGTGTTGTTGGACCAACCCACGGAACCAGATAAAGATGTCATGCTCAAAGAGCAACTCCAATCCCTGCGGATTCCATGGGTGGCCAGCTACGGGATTGACCGTTTTGGGACCAATCTGAGTGCTTCCCGGATGCAGTTTTTGAACAGTTATCTCCCTGAGGAGCAGCGGGGATTATCGGACATGATCAAGGATTCCCATGATGGGACCGTGCGATGGATTTATCCAGGTCGTCAGCTTGCGGATGGAACTTATTTATTGGGAGCTGTTGGTGCCCTGGCAGCCAAATTGGGGGTGCCTCCCCCCAAAAAGATTTTGCCCATTGCCTGGCGCGGATGGCCCAAAGGCGAGACCTCGCCTTTTGTGATGTATCCGGCGCACATGGTTGCTGTCATGCCGGATACCTGGGTGCGTGACAAGATTGTGTTGGTGGGAGGTGATTTGCCATTGACGGATCGTCATCGAACTCCGTTGAGTGTGGTGGCCACCTTGCAGAACGAGGAGAGCAGCACCATGACGGGTGTGGTCATTTTGGCCCATGCCTTGGCGCAGATACTGGATGAACGTTCATTGCCAGGGGTTGGATCTGTGGCCCAGTGGTTGATGTTGCTGGTGGCCACCGGGGCCGGGATTGCGCTGGCGCGCCTGGAGACGGCATTCATACTGAATGCTGGTTTGGGGTTTGGGGGAATGGTGTTGTGGTGGGGAGGGGGATTTTTGCTGTATGCCCGTTTGGGAATTCTTGTGCCGTTGGTGACACCGACCTTGGCGTTCTGGTTGGGATTTTTGCTTACCACGCTGCATGTGGGGGGAGAGGAGCGTCGTCGCAAGCAGCGCGCCCAGGAAGAGACCCGCATGAAGTCGGAATTTTTGGCCAACATGAGCCATGAAATCCGTACTCCGATGAATGCGGTGATTGGCATGACAGAATTGGTTTTGGAAACGGACGTGACTCCAGAACAACAAAAACTGCTCAAGACAGTACTTGCGTCAGCCAAGGCCTTGTTGGGATTGTTGAATGACATTCTGGATTTTTCCAAAATGGAGGCTGGCAAGATGACCCTGGAGCAGGTGGTGTTTGATCTGCGTCAGTTGTTGAACGATTCACAGGAGAGTTTGGCAGCAGCGGCCAACATGAAAGGGCTGGAGTTGAATGTTGACGTGGAGCCTGGGTTGGGGATTTGTTTTTTGGGAGATCCGGCCCGATTGCGACAGGTGATTTTGAATCTGGTTGGCAATGCCATCAAGTTCACCAAGGAGGGGCGTGTGTCGGTGCGCGTGAGCCGGGATGGATCACAAGCGGAATTTTTATTGTTTGCCGTGGTGGATACGGGGATTGGGATTCCGGCCAATCGTTTGGAGGCCATTTTTGAGAGTTTCACGCAAGCCGACGGTTCCACGACCCGTACTCATGGTGGAACCGGTTTGGGTTTGACCATCTGCAAGAAGATCGTGGAGCGGATGGAGGGGAAAATCTGGGTCGAAAGCGCGTTTGGCAAGGGGAGTATGTTCTGGTTTCGGGTGCGTATGCCAGAGGCCGTGGGGGTGACGGAGTGTCAAACCGTGCATGCGAGGAGTCCATTGATGGTTCAACCACAACGTTCCTTGTCCATTTTGTTGGCTGAGGATATGGAAGAAAATATTGATCTGGTGATGTTGCGTTTGAAGCGTCCGGGTCATCGGGTGACGGTGGCCAGGGATGGTCTGGAGGCTGTGCGGTTGTTTGGTACGGAACCATTTGATTTGATTTTGATGGATGTCCAGATGCCGCACATGAATGGTTTTGATGCCACCGAGGCGATTCGAGCGCGAGAAAAAGGCACAGGGAGACGGGTGCCCATCATTGCCATGACGGCCAATGCCATGAAAGGGGATCGGGAGAAGTGTTTGGATGTCGGCATGGACGAATATGTTACCAAGCCGATTGATTTCAATCAGCTGTTCACAGTGATGGGACAGGTGGTTTCACAAGAAGCTGGTCTTGCTCTGGAGAAGGCGGAAGATGCTGCGCATGCAGAGGAATCGGTTGCAGTTGCCCAAGAGGCCCCCTGCGGGATGCCCTCCTTACCGGGACTGGATGTAGCGTCTGGTTTGGCAGCCTGGCAGGATGAGGCGGCTTATCGCAAGGCATTGATTCGTTTTGGCGCGACCCGTGCCAGGGATGGGGTATTGATTCGGGAGGCTTTGGGCAGAGGGGATCTGGGGAGTGCCAAGGCACTTGCGCATGCCTTGAAGGGGGGAGCGGGCAATTTGGCGGCCATGGAACTGGCAGAAGCGGCCAGGGCATTGGATGCGGTACTCCGGGAACAGGGGGATGGAGAGCCTTTGGTGGATGCGGTGGAGCAAGCCATGGCAACGGTGGTGGCTTCGTGTCGGATACTGGCCCAGGGGGATTTGGGTGTCGTGATGGACCGGATCTTTGCTGCTTTGGATGCGGGGGATCTGGAGACGGTACTGGAAGCTTTACCGATTTTGCGGGGGGGGTCTGATGGGGTGATTTCTGAAGAGGAGGTGAATGCTTTGGCTGCGTTGGTGGAAGAATTTGATTTTGAAAGTGCCCGTGATACTGCGCAACGCATGGCTCTTCGGCTTGGAATATGATTCTATTAAAAAAAAAGAGGGGGTCTGGGGGATTCATCCCCCAGGGTTTTGATTTTTTTCCCGAAGCCCCCCCTGTTCTTTGCTTCTTGCTCGCAGTGATGCTGCTGGCGTTCTCACCCGCATCATGGGCTGATCCTCCCACGCTGGAGGAGGCGATCAGCCGATACGTCGTTGTGCCCCTGGAAGCAGACACCTCTGCGCTCACCCAACAGGAAAAAAAAATGCTGCCCCTGTTGACAGAGGCTGCCCAGGCCATGGATGACCTTTTTTGGCAACAGACCTACGGGGATCCTGTGGCCTTGATGACGCTCCCTTGGACACCGACTGCCCGCCAACTGCTGAGGATCCATTTCGGTCCATGGGATCGACTGGAGGGCAATCGTGCCATGCTGCCGGGCATAGCTCCCAAACCATCCGGTGGGCGGTATTACCCGTCGGATTTGAGCAAAGCCGATCTGGAGGCTGCGGCCAAAGAGTACCCTGCATTGAAGAATCCATTCACACTGGTGCGACGCGACCAGTCGAAGGCCTTGATTGCAGTGCCGTATCATCAGGCATTTTCCCGATTGCTCACCTTGAGTGCCGACCGTTTGCGTCAAGCTGCGACCCTGGCCGAAGATCCCGGACAAGCGCGTTATCTCTCCTTGCGGGCCGAGGCGTTGTTGACCGACCAATACCAGGAGAGCGACAAAGCCTGGATGGAGATGAAAAACAATCATCTGGATCTCATCATCGGCCCCATCGAAGCCTATGATGACACCCTGTTGGGACTCAAAACCGCTTACGAAGCCCTGCTGTTGATCAAGAATCGGACATGGGATCAACATCTGACCCGCATTCTTCAAAGACTTGAATACCATCAAGCCCGTTTGCCGACTCTGCCGCAATACCGCACCGAAACACCCGCCCTGGAATCAGACCTGGGGGTATATGATGTCCTGCTCATGACCGGGGATGCGGCAGCCACCCGTCCGATTGCCATCAATCTCCCCAATGACGAACAGGTCCAGTTGGAGAAAGGCTCCCGACGGATGCAATTGCGCAATGCCATGCAGGCCAAGTTCAACAAGATTCTGCTGCCCATGGCCACAGAACTGTTGGATCCGGAACAACTCTCCAGGGTGAGCTTTGAGGCCTTGTTCGTCAACACCTTGTTTCATGAGGTGGCTCACGGACTGGGCGTCAAAAAGTGCGTCAATCAAACCGGTACAGTCAACGATGCCTTGCAAGAAAACGCATGGATGATGGAAGAAGGCAAAGCCGATGCCCTCTCCTTGTTGATCGGGGATTTGGATGCGGAACTGGAACAAAAATCAGGGCACCAGGTATCGGTCACCGAGGCTGACCGTTATATCACGGAATTCGCCTCCCTGTTTCGTGCCATTCGTTTTGGTCCCACCAGTTCCCATGCCCGCGCCAATCTGATTCGGTTCAATTATCTCCTGGAACGACAGGCTTTCATCCGTCATAAAGACGGACATTATCATGTTGACATCAGACGCATGAAAGAGGCCTTGCAAGAACTGGCCGGGTTAATTTTGCGTCTGCAAGGAGAGTGCGACGCGGAAGGGGTGGCCGCATGGGAAAAACAGTACGGCACCCCTGGTCCTGAATTGACCGCCGACCTGCGCCGCATGGAGGCCAAAGGGATTCCGGCAGATGTGGTTTTTCATAGCATACGATAATTTTTATAATAATAACCAAAATCTTGATAGCAGAAACTACAAAATTGCCAAACTCGATGCGGGTTCAAATGTTTCATGATTGGATCTCAAAAAAAATTAAGCGATATCAGAAGAGTCGCTTCAGTGATTTCGCATGCCGCCCCAACCGTGTCGCCCGTGATACCTCCAAGACGACGAATCAAGGCATAATATATAATATACCACACTACTATCCAGACCAAAAGAAGTTGAATGCCCAAAAAATTCCAAAATATGATTACAAAAAGAAAACAAGACAGGAATATTTCCAGTCCAATATCATACGGCACCATTTTTGATGCCACAGCCCCCATGCCATTGGTACGGACATAAGGAAGTTGCAGAAACAAGGCAAGGATGGTGACTCGTCCCAGGAACAGGGGAATGAATAAAACATCGGGCGGATGTTCATTGAGAAATGATTGCAAAGTACTCCATTTGATGATGAGCAGCAGCACCACGGCAGTGACCGCAGCCGGGCCGCAATGGGGATCTTTCATGATAGCCAGTGTGCGTTCACGATCCCCCATGCCGCCGATCCAGGCATCGGCGGTATCAGCCAGACCATCCAGATGCAGACCGCCGGTCAACCAGACCCATGCGAGCAGAATCAAGGCGGCCCGTACTCCCGGCTCTATCATTTCCGGCAGTATCCTGGTAAACAGTACCAGCACCTGACCCAGCAGAAGCCCCACCAGGGGATAAAACAGTACTGAAACCCCTATCTCGACTGGCGTGGGAGGGGGGCCGCGCCAATTGACAGGAATGCGTGTAAGCAGTCCCAAGGCGATCCGCCAAGGACGCAGTGTCACAGGGTCATGCTCCGGAAACCCCTGCCTCGGCAAAGGTGGCCATTTCTTCATGGATGGCACAGGCCAGACGCACGACAGGTACGGTCACAGCCGCACCGCTACCTTCGCCCAAGCGCATCCCCAGATTGATCAGTGGTCTGACACTCAGTGAATCCAGAATGGCCTTGTGACCAGGTTCAGCGGAATGGTGGGCGAACAGCAGCCAGGGTTGCAAAGCAGGTTGTATTCGTACCGCTGCCAATGCTGCCGCAGAGACAATAAAACCGTCCACCAGTATCGGAATGCGACGTTGGGCTGCGGCAATGAAGGCTCCCACCAAAGCAACGATTTCGAATCCTCCCACCGCAGCCAGAATATCCAGGGGGTCTCGCAGGTGATTGCGATGATAATGCAAGGCGTGTTCAATCACTTCTGCTTTGCGGGCCACTCCTTTGGTATCCAGGCCTGCACCAGGACCGGCGATCAACCCTGGTGCAGTTTGCAAGAAAGCGCACACCATGGCAGCGGCGGATGTCGTGTTGCCAATGCCCATTTCCCCGCCGATCAATATATCCATGCCCGCTTCTGACGCGCGCCTTGCGGCTTCGGCCCCTGCTTGCAGAGCCGTCACCAGTTCTGCACGACTCATGGCCGCTTGATGCCTGAAATCCTTGGTGCCAGGTCCGGCCCGATGGGAAATCACTCCTGGCAGTGGCCCAGGATCTTGTACAGCCCCGACATCGACCACCTCCAGCACAGCCCCCAGGTGTCGGGCCAACACGCAGATGGCCGCACCCCCTTTGGAAAAATTGCGAATCATTTCCACTGTCACAGACTGGGGAAATGGAGAAATGCCCGCTGCCGTCACCCCGTGATCCCCGGCAAATACCACGATCCTGATCCTATCGGCTTTTGGAAACGGGCGGTCCTGCAAACCGGCCAGTCGAATGGCGATCTCTTCCAGACGGCCCAGGGAACCCATGGGTTTTGTCAGTTGATCTTGGCGTTGTTTGGCCTCCTGTATACGAAGAGCAGAACTATCAGGAATGGGAGCGTTCAACCAATCAGGTGTCATAAATGGGTTCCTTTGAGAGTCAAGGGGAGACCGGCGACCATCAAAGTCACACGGTCACAAAGGCGGGCCACATCTTGATGCAACAACCCGCTTTCATCCGCAAACCGGCGGTTGATCTCTCCCATGGGGATGATGCCCAAACCAGTCTCGTTACTGACAAATACCACAGGACCGGGCAACATGGGAATGATTTCCAACAAAGCTTGGCGTTCTTGATGAAATCTGGTTGAATCCTCTTGGGCCAGCAGCAGATTGGCCAACCACAAGGTCAAACAATCCACGATCACAAAACGGTCTGGTGCTACCTCTTCATAGAGTCGTGCCGCCAGTTGGAAGGGTTCTTCGATTACCTGCCAGGAGGAAGGACGGGATGCTTGATGACGTTGAATCCGGGCGGTCATTTCCGCATCGTTGCCCAGGGTTGCAGTGGCCATGAATACAACGGGCCAGCCGCTCTCTTGGGCCAGACGGGCCGCTTGGCCGCTTTTGCCTGATCTGGCACCTCCCAGGATCAAATGAGCTGACATATTGGTTACCTTTGGGTTGAATAAAAAAAAGACTTTGGGGGGCGGTGAACCGCCACCCAATACTTATTTTTAAAAAATTATTAAAAAAAAAGAGGGGGTCTGGGGGATTCATCCCCCAGGGTTTTGCTTTTGACTTTGACTTTGTTTTTTCAGTTAATAATTTTTCACAAACCTGTTTTAGTTTTTTGTGCCGAGACCCGCACGACGACTTCGCCCAACAGGCGGACATGTTCGCGCAGAGAATGATCCACGGCATGAGCAATTGCGTCGGCCTCATGCACGTGCAGTTCTGGATCAACGGTGATTTCGACTTCGCTGTAAACTTTGTGTCCGACCCAACGGGCGCGAACCGTTTTTACAGAGTGTACCCCATCGACATGCATGGGGGCATGAGTGATTTTATTGAGGATTTCCGGTTCGATGCCATCAATGAGACGGAACCAGACTGCGATGGCGGCATTTTTGACAATAAACAAAATGGCGATGGTGATGCCGATTCCCACCAGTGGATCCAAAATCGGAAATCCCATCCAGGTGCCAATCACGCCAATCAGCACGGAGAGACTGGTAAAACCGTCCACCCTGGAGTGTTGACCATCTGCGATGAGGGCGGCGGAACCAATTTCACGCCCCACACGCAGACGGAAAACCGCCACAGCCTCATTGCCCACAAAGCCGATCAGGGCTGCGGCGGCCACCCATCCCAGATGGGTCATGGGGGCAGGATGGATGAATTTCATCACGGCCTCGTAACCAGCCACGCAGGAGGAAAAGAAAATCACCAACACGATGATCACTCCGGCCACATCTTCGGTTTTTCCATAGCCATAAGTGAAACGCTGGGTTGCTCCACGTTTGGCCAAGGCAAAGGCGATCCAAAGCGGAATGCTGGTGGCGGCATCTGCGAAGTTATGAATGGTATCAGCCAGCAAGGCCACGGAACTGGAATACCAAACAATAATAACTTGCAGCAAGGCGGTGATCCCCAATCCGACCAGGGATATTTTCAGGGCGCGAATGCCTTTTTCATTGCTTTCCATCACCGAGTCGATTTTGTCGGAGATATCATGAGAGTGACCATAGGTGCTTTTCAGCCACCCCAGGATCCCGGATCCATGATCATGGTCGTGTTCGTCTCCATGGCCGTGTTCGTCTCCATGGCCGTGTCCATGCCCCTGTCCATGTCCGTGTCCATGATCATGACCTCCCTCTTTATGCTCGTCATGACCGTGCCCATGATGTCCATGACCGTGCCCATGACCTTCTTCAGAAAAGCGGGTGGTCAGATGTTCTGCATCATGCGCTGTATGGATATGCAAACAGAGATCAAATTCATGGGGTTCCGGGATGTCTGTGGTTGATTCCAGGTACTCCTGACTTGCCCGAAACTGAAATACCTGTTTTTCACCGTCAGGGCGGATGGTATCAATGGTGATGGCCGCAGGTGCCAGAGGAGGGATGGCCTGGTTGTGCTCGTTCAAAAAATAGAGGCGAAAGCGGGGGGGGACGCCTTCCTCAAAGACACTGACTTCAATCTGTCCGTGGGCATGTTTCAATAGAGGCCCACCATGCAGGCCATATTGGGGAGAGGGCGAGGCTGTCATAAAGGATCTCCTGTTTTTTTACCAAAGGGACAATTTATTTAAAGATATTTGGCGACTGCGTTCAATTCCCGGATCAAGGCCGGGATATCGGCATTTTGGCTGGTCAATCCTTCCTGGATGCAGTGCTCGATATGATCCTGAATAAATATTTTTCTGGCGTTGGTCAGGGCATTGATGACTGCATGAAGTTGCTGGGTCGTTTCGATACAAGGGCGTTGGGATTCAGTCATTTCGATGACCCGTTGCAGGTGCCCGGAGGCTCGCTTCAGACGTTTGATGACATCCTCATGGGTTTGGTGGTGTTGCATGGCATGGCTCCTTGACCTTAACCTATCCTGGGGGACAGGATACATGAGACCGGAATGATGCGCAAGGATGATCTGACTTTCCATGCTGGATCATGACCGATCCATGGCACCATTCTTTGAGTTAACGATATTGGGCAGCTGCGTTCAATTCACGGATCAAGACCGGGATATTGGCCGTGCCATTCAACATTGAACCCAGGGCAGACCTCGAAAACGCCACCCATTGACACTGGATCGGTGATGATGTTCGTCACGGTCGCCCTCGAATCCTTCCAGGACGTGATAAACCGTTTGAAAACCCTCCTGGATCAACCGGTTGCCCGCATCAATGGATCGATGTCCAGAACGGCAGATCAGCACAATGGGGCGATCTTTGCGTTTGACTGCCTGCAAGACTTCCGCGACAAAATGGGGGTTCAATTCAAAGTCGGGTGCATCCTGCCATGGAATGTTAATGACATGCGGTGGACTGCCGATAAAAAAATGTTCCACTTCGGAACGAATGTCGATAAAGGCCGTTTCCGGGTTGGACACGAGTATAAATGCCTCGTCGGGTGTGAGTTGACCTAAGTGCGCATCCTTCTGGCTGTGGGGGGCGGAAGGAAGGGGATGTGACGTGGACGATTGTTGATTGACTGTGTGCATGTGTGGAATGTTTCCCGGTAACATTAAGAGACCAATAAAATAAGGATTACGTCTGCAAAAAAGGGTCTTGACAAGAGAATGGCAGGAGCCATGGAGCAGAACCAATCCTATCAAACTGTGGAGCTGTCAGGAATCAAAGCTTGCCATTATCTGTTAGCTCTGCCATTATGGGCCATCTTCCCTGGTGAGTCCACGTCTCGGTGGTTTTGTTTTTTGTGTGAACGCATGTTTGATTAAATCTATTTATATGTGGAGTCGCACGATGATCATCCAAAACAGCAAGAAACTCTTTTTTCTGGGAGGCGTGTTGATGTTTGTCGGTTCCTTTGCCCCATCTGTCATGGCTGGAGCGATTCAAGGGGGTTCCACTGACAAAGGGGGGGGAACGTTTCAAACCCAACCTCAAAGCCAACCTCAGACCCAACCTCAAGCTCCTTTTACCAGAGGGTTGCAGCCCGTCACCCGTGACGAACCAGTGCAAACCCCTCCTGTCAGGCAGGGACACAAGGATGACAATGAGTTGCAAATTCAAACCATCACCCAGTTGAGTCTCAGTCGTGTGGTGCCAGGTTCTGTATCCAAATCCGGGATCAATTTCAATCCGGCAGGTGGTGGGCAGGGCATGACAGGAGGGGGGCTTGGTTCGCCTGGAGAGAGACAGGGCATGCGCGTTCAGGGACGTACTCAAGTCGATACCGATCTCAGAGGTGGAGTCAACAGTAAAAGTGATGGCCACGTCAATAAAAACAATATGAACATTGGTGGCATGCAAGACCAATAAGCTACGTATTCATTTACTTTCATGGACTGGGTACGGATCATGACAATGAAAGCATCAATCATTACAAAGTTTTCATTATGTATGTACATCCTGTTATGGGCTGTATCTCTCCATGCCGATGCGTTTGACACTGCCGTGGAGGCCTTTCAACGGGGGGATTATGCCACGGCCATGCGTCTGTGGTATCCCCTGGCGGAACAAGGAAGCTGTGGTGCCCAAAACAATGTGGGTCTTATGTTTGATCGCGGGCTGGGAGTCAAAAAAGACCGGAAAGAGGCACTCAAATGGTTTCAAATGGCAGCGGACAATGGTGATCCGGTGGCCCAATTCAATATGGCTGTCAAGTTTGTCGAAGGCTCCAAAAAACCGGAAGATCATGGCATCGCCTTCAAATATTTACGTCAATCCGCTGAACAAGGTTATGTTGACTCCCAGAATAATCTGGGCACCCTGTATGATCGGGGCATCGGAACGGCCAGGGATTATGGCGAGGCTGTCAGGTGGTATCGCATGGCCGCGCAACAAGGATCCCATCTGGCCAGCTACAATTTGGGTGTCAAGTATACTCTGGGTCAAGGCGTGCCTCAGAATCAGGCAGAAGCCGCCAGAATGTTTCGGCGTGCAGCAGAACAGGGCAACAACAAGGCCCGATTCCGAGTGGCCGGTTTGTACGAGGATGGAACCAGCATTGAAAAAGATTGGGTGCAAGCCTATTTCTGGTTTTCCATGGCCGCAGCCGGGGGTACTCCCGAAGCCGCCAAGCGGCGTGACCGTCTGGCCTTGAACATGACCAGAGATCAATTGCTGGAAGCCAAAACTCTGGTCCAAAAAAGAAGCGAGTAATTTCAAGCCTATCGGGTTGTTTCTGGTCACTAATCGACAGAAGGAAAGGATCAACGATGCCATCTGATTTTCATGCCAAAATTTTATCCAGACTGGTCGATGTGGGGGTGCCCAAGTTCAATCTTGCCCATGAGCGGCTGTGCAACATCATCATCGACGCCGATGTAATTTTAGGCTCCGCCCTTGAGACGCAACCCCTCACCCTGGCGCAATGGGATACACTCTCCGGCCTGTTCGATGATCTGATTGCGTATGCGAAAATCCATTTTACAGAAGAAGAGGAGTTTCTTCATGTCAAAAACTATCCAGATCTTGCCCAACATAGAACCAAACATAATAAACTCATCGATGATTTGAATGCGTATCAAAAAATTGTGCAACAAAATGATGAAGCCAATATCGCAGAGATTCGGCGATGGCTGTTGGAGTGGCTGTTGAATCATGTGAATCAAGAGGATCGTGCTTATGCTCAGTATTTGTTTTAAAAAAACATCAGCCAGATCCTTGATGCCATCCTGGAATCTTTGATGGGTTCATGTATTGACAAAGGACTTTCATTTTCAATCAAGCCCGGATCCTAAAGACAGTCAAGGTTGAATGATCTCATGTTTGATGAAGCCAGTCAGCAGGCACTATTACAGGAATTTTTTTCTGAAAACCGTGAGGCGTTGGATCGCATTGAACGCGGCTTGCTGCAATTGGAAAGTTTCCCGAACAATCGAGAGTTGTTGAATTCCATTTTCCGGGACATGCATACAGTCAAGGGCAACTGTCGCATGATGGGGTTCGAGCGACTCGAAGAGTTGACCCATGCCGCCGAATCCTTGCTTGATTTGTTGCGGGAAGGCAAGCTGGTGATTGATACACTCATCGGCAATCAGTTGTTGAGTGTTCTGGATGCGGTCCGCAGCACACTGTTAATGATCGAACAGACCGGGAGCGAAGGCGAGGTCAACTTTGATGCGTTGATTTTTCAGTTGAGTCAGTTCCAGGGAGAAGTGGGACTGGATCACCCGGAAAGAGAGGCGTTCCACGCCGAAGATCAGACGGTTGCGCCAGAAGCATCCGAAACAGATCCTGGCAAGGTCAAAACCGAAGCAGAACACACATCCGGTCGAACCGAAGCAGAACACACATCAGGTCGATTGGATTCGATCCGACTCTCCATTGATCGTCTGGATGCCTTGATGAATCAGGTTGGAGAACTCGGAGCCTTGTTCAATCAATTGAAATATGCCATCGCCAGAAACAAGCATCAGATCGGCCAGGCATTGGAAGGCCTTGAACAACAGATTCATGGGTTGCAGGCCGAGGTTCTGCAGTATCGATTGCAACCGATTGGTCGGATCATGGATACCTATCATCGGTTGATCCGGGATCTGGCTGTGGAAACCAAAAAAAAGGTGGTACTTGATCTGGTCGGGGAAGAGACGGAAGTGGATCGCAATGTCTTGATCTCCATCAAGGAAGTGTTGGGACATTTGATTCGTAACGCAGTGGATCACGGCATCGAATCGCCACAGGAGCGCGTGGCACAGGGAAAGTCACCCATCGGGCATGTGCGCCTGAGTGCTGAACAAAAACAGGGATTGATTTACCTGGAAATCGCCGATGATGGCCGGGGCATTGATCTCTTGAAAGTCCGGGCCAAGGCCATTGACAAACATCTCGTCTCCCCGGAGCAGGTCATGGAGATGAAAGATGCAGAAGTCATACGCCTCATCATGGCTCCTGGATTCTCCACAGCGGAACATGTCAGCAAAATCTCTGGACGTGGCACGGGTCTGGATGTGGTGCAGTCCTCCATTGACAAACTGGGTGGCTCCATCTCCATTACCAGTGAGTTCGGAGCCGGTACCAGGTTTCGCCTGCGCATTCCCCAAACCATGGCGATTGTTCCTGTTTTGTTGGTTACCGCCTTCAATGAAACCTACGCCCTGCCCCAGGGGAATATCATTGAGATGGTTTCTTATTATGGCCGGGAAATCGCATCGCATGTCGAAGGGAAAATGCAACAACCGATGGTCAAAGTGCGTAATCGATTGTTTCCATTAATTTTTTTACGGCAGATCATGACGTTGTCAGCTCATGGGGAAGGATCCATCCTGGGTGTGGAATGGATTCATGCCCAGTCAGAACTGCAAGTCGTGCTGTTGCAATCCGAAGAGACACTGTTCGGTTTGGCGGTGGATGGCATCAAGGAACCCGCCAATCTGGTCATCAAACCTTTGAATCGGGTGCTTGCTGACATTTCGATTCTGGCCGGTACTGCAGTGATGCCGGATGGCACCGTCTCTTTTTTGTTGAATGTGCCAGAGTTGATCAGAGAGTGAATCGGGTTTAATCATTAGGGAGCAGGAATCATGGACAAAAAAACAGTTATGATAGTGGATGATAGCAGTTTGGCACGCATGATGGTACGCAAAATTTTTTCCACACGCTTCAAAGAGTGGCATCTGGTTGAGGCCAAGGATGGCACTGAAGCCTTGACCCTGGAGGATTCTTCGTTGCGTCTCGCTCTGATCGATTTCAATATGCCGGGTATGAATGGCCTTGAATTGTCAGAAAAATTGTTGGCAAAACATCCCGATTTGTCAGTCTATCTGGTGACTGCCAACATTCAGGAACGCATGCATCAACGAGCTGAAAGCATGGGGATTGGCTTTATCAAGAAACCGATTGCAGAAAACAAGATTGTCGATATTTTGCAGGCGTTCGTATAATGCTTATAGTTGTTTTCAAGTTTAGAACACTCTTATGACTAATAATAATCAAGATCAGGGCATCTTGAGGAGTTCAGAAATGTTCTGTCTAAGTGAGATGGAAGAAGACGCCTTGAAGGAATTCTTCAATATGGGGCTTGGGATGGCTGCCGCCTCATTGAGCGAAATGGTCAACAACGAGGTGTTGCTTTCCTTGCCGCAGCTCAAAGTAGTGCCCTATGAAGAGGCCACAAAAATGTTGGTAGTCAATCAGGAAGAAAAACTGGTCGCCATCCGGCAAAATTTTACCGGCGAATTGACTGGAACCGCACTCCTGATTTTTCCTGGTGCCGAGAGTCTGGAACTGGTCCGCACCCTGCTCAATGAACGGATGCCCTTGGCCGTGTTGATGGAACTGGAACAGGAAACTTTGCTGGATGTGGGAAACGTCGTGCTGAACGCCTTCCTGGAAAGTTTCACCCAGATGATGTCTATTCAATTCGAATTCGAGGCCGCCGAATTTCTGAAAGGCAGCAGCTCGTTTTTGCTGGATGTCTCTTCTCATTTGGCCGCGCAAAAGAATTCCATGATGGCAGCTGCCACCGGGGATGACGAACGCGCCTTTGTCTTGATGATGGATTTCAAGACCAATGACGAAGAGGCGAAACAACACACATTGAGTGGTTTTATGGTATTATTATTTTCTCAATATTCAATGGAGATTCTCAAAAGGGAACTCAAAACCATTCTCGCCACTTTTTGAACCATTTTAGTATGAGCATGACCGATTTGGACCCAATATTGTTCATCAAGGCCTTGGATGTCAGCGCAGTGGGCATCCTGTTGCTTGATCCAGACCAGAAAATCGTCTTTTGGAACGATTGGATGGAACGAGGATCGCGTCTGGCCTCTGATGCGGTCTTGGGGCGTTCTTTGTTGGAGGTTTTTCCGGAATTGGCCCATTCCCGCATTGTGCGCGGCGTGGAGAGTGCCTTGAATGCCGGATTGCCCACCATGTTGTCGCATCGTTTGACACCTACGCCGTTTCCTTTGTATACCGCCTCGGAAAAGACGCAGGAAAATACCAGAATGAGTCAAATGGTGCTGATCAAGGCCATCCGGGATTCCGCAGAGATTCGTTACTGTTTGATTCAGATTCTGGACATCACCAATACGGTTTCTCGTGAATACATGCTGCGCAATCAGGCCCAGGAACTGCAAGCAGCCAAAGAGGCGGCCCAGGAAGCCAACAAGGCTAAAAGTGATTTTCTTGCAAATATGAGTCATGAAATTCGCACCCCGATGAATGCCATTATCGGCATGTCCCATCTGGCGTTAAAGACCGATCTGACTCCAAAACAGCAGGATTATATTGCCAAAGTTCATGCCTCTGCCCAGTCCCTGCTGGGCATCATCAACGACATTCTGGATTTTTCCAAAATCGAAGCGGGCAAGCTCACCATGGAGGCGGTCCCGTTTTATCTGGAAGATGTCCTCAACAATGTGGCCAATCTGGTCGCTTTGAAGGCCGAAGAACAGGGGTTGGAAGTCAACTTTCGTGTGGATCCGAACGTGCCCCTCAATCTGATTGGTGATCCTTTGCGTTTGGGACAAATCCTGATCAACCTGACCAACAATGCCGTCAAGTTCACCAAACAAGGGAATATCATTCTTTCTGTCACCCTGGACCAACTGGAAGAGTATCTTGTCACGCTCCATTTCAAGGTTGAGGATTCCGGGATTGGCATGACCGAAGAGCAGATGGGCCGATTGTTCACCGCCTTCACGCAGGCCGACTCCTCTACCACCCGCAAGTTTGGTGGCACGGGATTGGGTCTCACCATTTGTAAACGTCTGGTGGAGATGATGCAGGGTCGTATCTGGGTGGAAAGCGTTCCAGATAAAGGGAGCACGTTTCATTTTACCGCCACGTTTTCCAGGAAAGAACATGATCGACGCCGGTTTCGTCTGCCGTCACGGGAAATGGTCGGGTTGCGGGTTCTGGTGGCTGATGACAATCTGGTCTCCAGGGAAATCCTGCAAAAATCATTCGAGTCCTTTTCGTTCCAGGTCACGTGTGCGGCTTCCGGTGAGGAAGCCCTCTTTGAGATGGAACAGGCCATCGGTATGCAAAAACCATTTGACATGGTTTATCTGGATTGGAAAATGGGGGAAATGGATGGCATCAAGACGGCCAAGGAGATCAACAGACGTTTTCCCAAGGCCAACATTCCTAAAATTGTCATGGTGACCGCTTATGCACGAGAGGATGTCATACTCGCGGCCCAGGGGGCGGGCATTGACGCCTATATCACCAAGCCGATCAATCTTTCGATCCTGTTTGAATCGGTCTTGACCGTTTTGCATCGTGATATCGAACGCCAGGGAATGGCCCTGGGGCAACAGACCCCCCGCCACAAGGAGACGCAGTTTGACTGGCATGGCATTCGGGTGCTGTTGGTGGAAGACAACGAGATCAATCAACAAGTTGCCCGTGAATTGCTGGAAGAGGAAGGGCTGATCGTGGAGATTGCCGCCAATGGTCAGGAAGCCATTGATGCGGTTTGGGCGACCTCTTTCGATGCTGTGCTGATGGATGTGCAAATGCCGGTCATGGATGGTTACGCCGCCACCAAAGCCATACGGGCCGAGACCAGATTCAAAGAGTTGCCCATTCTTGCCATGACGGCCAATGCCATGGCAGGTGACCGTGAAAAATGTATTGCCATCGGCATGAATGATCACATCAGCAAACCCATTCATCCGCCAACCCTGTTTGCCACTCTCGCCAAACATGTCACACCCAAAGCAGTGACCACAGATATCAAACCTGCAACAGTGACAGTCGAACAACCAGAGATCATGCCAGCAGCACAGGATTTGATTTTGTTGCCAGATAGTCTCGATGGCATTGACATGAACGTTGGCTTGCGCAATGTGAATGAGAACAGAAAATTATATTTAAAAATTCTCAAGGAAGTTTATACCCGCAATCAGGATTTTCTCATCAAACTACAGAAAGAATTGGACCAGAATAACGTCGAAGTGGCCCATCGGATGGTGCATACCTTCAAAGGGGTATGCGGGACCATTGGTGCCAGGGAGTTGCAGAGCCGGTTGACCCATCTGGAAGCAGCCTTGGTGCAGCACAAAACAGACCAGATCACGGAATTGTTGCATCCTATGGAATCGGAACTCCTCCATGTCCTGGCATCCTTGTCAACCTTGGTTGAAATCAAAAGCCGGGAGTTGAAGCTATCGGATGATGGTTTGGACCAGCCCCGAACGGATGTTCAGCTGACACATCAAGATCGTGATCGTTTGCAAACAATCTTTGGCAAACTCACCTTGTTACTTGACGAAGGCGATTCAGAAGCCCAGGAGTGGGTTGCTCAAGCCGTGCCCCTCATGGCATCCACTCCCCATGTCAACGAGATGCAACGGATGACGGCACAAATTGATGATTACGAATTTGAAGAGGCCAAAGAAACGATGCAAAAAGTCATTACTGCTTTGGATCTGACCATTTGATTGTTTTGGATGGTGTGTCAATGGCATGGAGCTGAAATGGAAACCACGGACGAGACCCGCGCCAAAGTATTTATAATTGATGATGAAACAATCAGTATTGATGTTCTTGCTGAACTGTTGCGGCCTCATTATCGTATTGTATCGGCGAAATGTGCAGAACATGCCTTTCGACGCCTGGAGTCGCATCCTTTGCCGGATCTCATTTTGCTGGATGTCATGATGCCAGAAATGAATGGTTATGAAACATGTCAATATCTGAAACGCAATGTCAGAACAAAAGATATTCCGGTTATTTTTATCACTTCCAGCACCTCCGAGGCTGACGAAACCAGAGGATTTGGCGTGGGTGCTGTGGATTATATCGGCAAACCGTACTCTCCTGAAATTGTTTTGGCCAGAGTCAAGACCCACATCGAATTGAAACAACGCGGGGACATGTTGGAGCGACTCGCCATCCTGGATGGATTGACCAGCATTCCCAATCGGCGACGTTTCGACCAGGTGCTGGATTATGAATGGGGTCGTTCGTTGCGTTTTGCACATTCTTTTTCAGTGCTTCTGATGGACATTGATTTTTTCAAGCTGTTCAATGATTGTTATGGACATGGAGAGGGGGACCAATGTTTGCGTGCTGTTGCCCAGGCCATTGTCCAAGCCATGCCCAGAATGGTGGATCTGGCGGCCCGTTACGGGGGAGAGGAGTTTGCCTGCATCCTGCCGGAGACTGGAAGTACAGGTGCCAGGGCGGTTGCGGATCGTATTCTGGAGACTATCCGAAATTTGCGGATTCCTCATGCCCAATCCAAAGTCGCGGAATACGTCACCTTGAGTATCGGAATGGCCTCCTTGACTCCGACAGCCCAACAGCGGACCTTGGATCTGATCACCATGGCGGATCAAGCCTTGTACCAGGCCAAACAACGGGGCCGTAATCAGGCGGTCTGTTTTGATTGATAGCGGAAAGGTTTGATAGCTGTGGATAATGAAAATAATAAAATATTGATTGTTGATGACGAAGTAAGCAATATCGATATGCTTGTCAGTTTGCTTCAGGCTGACTACAAAATTATTGTGGCCAAAAATGGTGAACAGGCCTTGAAAAGGATAAAAATCCTGCCGCAGCCTGATTTGATCCTGTTGGATATCATGATGCCGGATATTGATGGCTTTGAAGTATGTCGTCGTTTGAAAACAAATCCTGAAACCGCTCAGATTCCCATCATTTTCATCACCGGGAGGGATGCAGCCCAGGACGAAACCAAAGGATTGGAGTTCGGAGCTGTGGATTTTATCCGCAAACCCTTCAATCCAGCTGTTGCATTGGCACGTATTCGTACTCATTTGGCCTTGCAGCGACAAAAAGTTCATCTGCTTGAACTGAATGAGGTGAAAAATAAATTTCTTGGCATGGCGGCCCATGATCTGCGCAATCCACTTAATTCTATATGTGGTCTCAGTGAAATCCTGCTCACCATGAAACTGGATGAAAGTGAAAAAAGAAATTTCACGCAAATCATCCATGACGTTGCTAATCAGATGCTGCAATTGATCAATGATCTGTTGGATGTGAGCGTCATTGAAAGCGGCCAGTTCGCGCTGAATTGGCAACCAGGTGATCTGTCTGCATTGGTGGCCAAACGGATCCAGTTGATCAGCTTCATGGCGGAAAAAAAAGGCGTTGTCATCATCACGGATTTGCAACCCACGCCCATGACCCGGTTTGATGGGGATCGCGTGACGCAAGTCATTGATAATTTATTAAGCAACGCCCTCAAGTTTACCAGTCCGCATACAAGGATCACGGTTGGCACCGGTCAACAGCACGATAGCGTTTTCGTCCAGGTCGCTGATCAAGGACCGGGTATTCCCGAAGCAGAACACCATCGACTCTTTGGGGCCTTTCAAAGATTAAGTGTGAAACCAACTGCTCAGGAAAAAAGTACGGGATTGGGGTTGGCCATTGTCAAAAAAATCATGGATGCCCATCATGGCTCCATTACAGTGGTCAACAATCCTGACGTGGGTGCAACATTTACCTGTTTGTTTCCAGGAGTGGTGGGAAAATAAAACCTCCCGCTTCAAGCGGCAAACTGTTGGGGGGTCCAGGGGCAAAGCCCCTGGTGGGGTTTGGGGCGAAGCCCCAATAATCATCTTCACAACACTATCCCGATTTGCTTGAAAAGCCCATTATTTGATTGCCATTGGGGAACAATATGGAATTGCAGCATGGTTCCAAAGTTGCTGTGGTGGGAGGTGATCCTGCAGGGGCTTTCACCGCCCTGTTTATCCGAAAATTTTCAAGCATGCTGAAAATGGATATCCAGGTGGATATTTAGTGCCTGGTAGAAAATAGCAAAATATCTTGCAGAACAATTATTTATGCTTGATTTTTGTGATCGAAGTTTGTATCCTGCAAGGATCATAAGCCATGTCGCAGACTCA
>JAMOBH010000393.1:0-4727 GCA_039908085.1 Magnetococcus sp. YQC-5 | reverse complement strand
TCATTCAGATACTCCCCCCCAGGCATCAGGGGAGCCGCCAACACCAGGGAGATGAGGTCGCTGTCAACCGGTGGTGGCACCTCGACAAATGCGTCCGAAGCACGCAGACAAAGCCCACCCACATAGCGGGCTGCAAAATCACGCCACCATCCGAACACGGGGGGCAATGTCCGTCCCACCTCGCCTGCACCAAGCCGCATCAGGCCATAGCCAGCCCCGTGAGAGAATGCCTGGATTAATCGCGCTGCAACGGTCTCATCAAAGGAAGGCGCATCTGCGTCTTCCTCCAGAACAAGGTTTCCTTGCGGCGTCAGACGAAGTCCGAGCTGCAAATGTCCGCTCATGACGGTTGTGGTTGCGCAATGCGAGTCCAATGGTTTTCCATCCCAAAATGGTTGAATACGTCCTGGCGGAACTGGCGATCTTTTTTCAGATACCACTCTCGACTCATCGCCTCCCTGCGACGTCGGCGACCAAACAGCCTGTGTGGTCTATGGGCGAACATCAATATGCACCTCCATGGATCAAAAAATTCTACCGTACATGTTCCGTACATGGTATCATGACTGAAAAGGAGGAACAAACGCCCATGACCACGATGAACCATACGATAGCAACACAACGAGACGAACGCATCGATTTGCGCGTCACAGCCGAACTGAAAACCCTGCTGGCACGGGCAGCATCCCTGGCCGGGATGTCCGTTTCCAGCTTTCTGGTTTCCGCCGCATCGGACAGGGCCAAGGAAATTCTGGCTGAACACGAGGTGATCACCCTTACGCCACAGGATTGGAATGTTTTCCTGGCGGCTCTGGATGGTGATGACCCACCCGCTCACCGATTGAAAGAAGCGGCCCAGAATTATCTCAAACGGCGTCAGGGCGATGGAACCTGATTGGCGCATTGAGTCTTTGGCTCGTCATCACCAGAGGAAGCGATTCATGTGTGGGGAGCCAGAACTGGACGACTATCTGGCCCGCTATGCCCGTCAACACCAGGAGTCTGGGGTGGCACGCATTTTCGTGGCGGTTGGCGATGCCCAACCAGAACGGGTGTTGGGTTATCACGCCCTGACCGTGGGCAGTATCGCCAACACCCATCTCCCACCAGAGGATGCCAAACGGTTTCCGGCGTTTCCTCTTCCTGTCGCCCGCGTGGCACGGTTGGCAGTTGATCAAACGGTGCAAGGCCAGGGACTGGGTGAACACCTATTGCTGGACGCCCTGTTCCGTTGCCTGCGGGTTGCGGATGACGTGGGCTTGGTGGCGGTGGTGATCGACGCCAAACACGAACATGCGCGCTCCTTTTATGCTCGCTACGATTTCACCTGCCTGCCCGACCAACCTCTGACTTTGTGGCTGCCGGTGCGCTCTCTGCGAAGACTGTTTGCTGGTTCGTAATGCTCTGCCATAAGATACTCTTCCCACCAGCCAATTGTCCGTCATGATGGTGCATTCAGACAGCACCGTTTGAACTTCTGACCACTGCCGCAGGGGCATGGCTCATTACGACCGGTTTTCTTACGTCGGTCTTGAAAAAGAGAATCGAACACCTCATTTGGGGGCAACGGTGCCATCATGTTGCAGGTCGCCGTATCCATAGCATCGCTTTGTATCCAGGGGAAGCACAAAGATATGCCGAAGCGGATGATAGGGCCATGCGGGCTCAGGCAGAGTCCAAACCATTTGTTTGTCTTCTCTGCATACTTTCGGCGTTCGCAGTGGAACTGCAATCTTGGACTGGAAATGGCGGGCGAGTCATCATTGATATGCACCGTCAGGCCTGCGTTGGCAGATTCGAACCCCATAGAAAGGTCATGATGATTGCCGTCAACTCTTGCGCGTGCCGCCAACTTATCGATGGCACGACTGATATTCTTAACCGTGTCCTCGCTCAGGGTCAACAGCAGGAAACCAAGGCTAATCGTCGCAGGTTCAGGCAGGTTCTCAATTTCTTTGATAATACGACCCATCGTTGTCGAAACGAGCCGGGTAATGGTCGCTGACGACGCAGAAGAGGTAGATTTCATGTAAATCGTTAGGCAACGTGACGTTGCACCCTTTCGCCGTAATCAGAACACGATGCTTATCGCCTAGGCTCTGCGCGCACAGCACACCCTGGTCATAAGAGTCCTGGATGCTCTTTTTGAAGTCGTCTCGGATGCACAGGTCATTGCCTTTGCGTGCTTCGAGTGTCAACCGTTTCGACTTGGCCTGTACAACAATCGCACGATCACCCCAAATTACAAGTACATCGATCTCACCGACTTTACGTGCTTTCGATTCCCAGACATTTACATTTATAAATACACGATCACGCCCAAACACCAAACTGAGACGTTCCGCAACAAAGGATTCCGTGAAGTAGCCGCGATTTTCAGCCAAAATCTTCTGGTAATTTTTGTCCCGCATCATCCAATAGAAGGGTGCTTCATACAAAGCCTCAGCAAGCGCATAGGACTGCAATAACAGGAACTGTCCGTCCGGCATATGCAGTAGCGGCGTGGCACTGACCGCATTAAAGTCCTGTAGGGCACCGAACATCTCATTGCGGTCCGCAACTGGTAGCGTAAACGCAGCAAGAATGCGCTTCGTCAACTCGGACGACAGGCATGCATGTGCGGCTATCTCGGAGGCTGTGAAAGTGAAACATGGCAACATTGTCCAATCATCTGGGTGTAGCTTGGCTAGACGCTGCCTGCTCTCGACAACGCGGTCTTCCTGGAGGCGTTCAACAGCCCTCATCACAGTGCAAGCATCATCAATCGTAAATCCGTAGTTCTCCAAAAGCCATGATGCATCTGCACAGTACTTCCGGGCGGCCAGGTCGTAGTATTGAAAAATATAAGCTGATTCGCTCCCATAAAAAATCGGTTCGCGCATTGCCGTTCCAGCGTTGAACGGATTGCGAGATTGGTTGGTCTGCTCCTCTCCCGGAGTATACCTAAAGGATGATGCAATCATGCAATCATGCAGTTCCGAAAGAAGTCGTTCAGATTTATCAATATAGCTTTGCAGAATATCTGGGTGGGGAATTTGCCAATCAATTTTTGCCTTGACCATCAGACCGGTCAAAGTTGTTATCTCGGTACGGATTAACCGTGACGGGTCGAACATCTGCTGCATGTCGGCTTCCGTCATCTTTCCGTCATAAGTAATGATATTGTCTCGGAAGCAGAAATATGCGATTACATGCACGTATCCTGGTTTGACGCACAGCATCGCCAATTCCGCAAAGATTTCATGTTCGATGCGTGTTGTCTTTGGCTGGTTCATCGTCTCTGCTGCAACTCAGCAGATCCGAACCCCAGGCAACGTTCCAGCATCGGACTCATGCCGCCACCCCATAAACGCTGCCATTCCGTTCAGGATAGCCCTCATAAATATGTTCAAAGACCGCTGAACACTTCAATTTATAAATCTCCGGCGTATACGCACGCGGCAGGCCGGAATCGAGTGTGTCTTCGATGGCGAGTTTGAGCTGCGAACGTGCCGCTGCCTTTTGCCGCCAGTTCAGTACCAACAGTTGCTTGATCCGCTCCAACAACTCCCGCGCCATTTTCTTCACCTCGGCTCGCTCCTCCTGGCTCAACTCTGGCGCGGGGCGGGTGAGAATGTCGAAGATGACCAGTTCCTCCTCGGTCATATTTTCCCGGACGTGCCGTTCCTGCTCTTCGTTCAGGCTGCGGCTCAGTTCCACCAGCTTCTCGAATAGCTCTTCAATGCTGCGGCTGCCAGCGTTATAGCTGTCAATGAGTTCCTTGAACGTTTGGGCGAAATCGGCACGAGTCCGGTTGAGCCGGATCAGTTTTTCCAGTTGAGTACGGATGGCCGCCTTGAGTACCTCCAGGTCGGTGTTCTTGTGTTGAGACTGTTTGAAGCGTTGAGCCAGTGCCTCGAAATTGATTTTGGACAGATCCAGGGCGGGTGGCCCGTGATCCTGGATGGTCATGCCGGTGATGGATTCGTCCAGAAGTGCGTTGATGCCGCTCATCACCTGGGAAATATCCGGCGGGTTGGGATTGAGCTTGGCGCGGATGGAGGTGGCGATGGTGCTGATGGAAGACACCCGGCCTGCGAACTCCAGCACCACGGGATCGGGTTTGACCGCCTGATACAGGGTGGCCACGAGGCGTTCGTGGGCGAAGAACTCCCGGCGCACCCCGTCGGGTGCAATCAAGGCATTGATGGCATCCTCGATGCGTTGCAACCGTTCCATGCTACCCAAAGGGAGCGGCTCAATTTCGGCCAACACGACCTGATGGAGCGTGCAAAACGTCGTGGCATCGTTCACGGCCTTGCGCAACGCCTCGACCAACTGCCGTTTGTCTTTGACCGGGTTCAATCCTCCTTTGCCCGCGCCGTAGATCGCCAGAGCCTTTTCCAAAGAAGCAAAAACGTTGGCGTAATCCACAATCACGCCGCTGTGCTTGCCGGGGAAAACCCGGTTGGCACGGGCGATGGTCTGCATCAGGGTGTGGTTGCGCATCGGCTTGTCGAGATAGACCGTCGAGCAACTCGGCGCATCAAAGCCAGTGAGCCACATGGCGCAGACGAAGACCAGCCGCAACGGATCTTCGGTATCCTTGAATTTTTCATCCAGGGGTGGCTGGGAGTCATTCATCCGTTTGCGGTGCGGTTCGATCTCCAACCCCAGCGTTTTCATCTGGGCGATTTCGTTCTGGCCAGGGGAGACGATCAACGCCATATCCGTGGTCGCGAGAATCT
>JAMOBH010000392.1:0-4731 GCA_039908085.1 Magnetococcus sp. YQC-5 | reverse complement strand
GACGGTCAAGGTGATGAGGGACGCCGTGCTGGAGGTAGGCCGGGTGGCAACCTGGGCGAATGAGCAGGAAAGCAACCTGCTGGCCGCAGTGACAGTGCCTGATCAAGGTGAGCAGCTCAATGTGGATGCGCAGGTGCACGCAGTTTGGGACGATGCCGTCCAGAAAGTTTTGTTGGCACTCGACGAAATGCATACCAATCTGCACGCGCTTGATATTGCCTCTGACCCTTTTGGGGATCGGGAGAATCGTCGGGCGGGCAATCGTCCACCATGGGCAACAATGGATGGAGAAGATACTGCATCGCCGCAACCGATCGATGACGAGGCTGATGATATTGATGATGAACTCTTTCAAGCGATCGAGGAGGCAGAGGAGTTGGAAAGATCCCAAAAAGCGAAAAAGGTGCTGGAAAATTTCATCAGAAACCTGGGAGGGGTGTCTGGTGGCGGTGGGCGCAGCAAGGATGCGATCAAGGCACTCATGCAGGAGTGTGAACAGGGTTTGAGTACCTCTGGCTGGCATGCTGACCCCATGAAGCTTGGGTTGCTCGTCGGTGCACTGGTCTCCTTGGGGGGCAAGTTGATTTCCTACGACGACGCCAGTATGGATTTCGACTATGAAGGGGAGCGCATTGTGTTTGCATTTGACATGCAGGTTGATCACTGCGTGGGGGGTGGGCATTCCGACTCCGGTCATGGGCCAGACTGTGGGACAAGTGGTGGCACGCAACAGTACATGACCGCTGCGGAGTTTTGCGAACGGGAGGGGCTGCATGCCACTCCAGAGTTTGTCAGAAAGCTGGACATGCTGGCGGCAGAAAAATGCAAGGAACGGGGTATCCCCATCGTCGTAGTCCAGTCACTGCGCTGAGCCAATTTTTACGGGAACGGGTGACGGCATCATGCTTTCCAAGGGCTCTGCCGTCACCCTGACCACACAACCAAGAGGAGGTAGGTATGGACATAGCAACTTTGCCCCAAAATCTGGATAATGGAAATGGACTGGGTGTAGAAAGGTGGACACCAAAAATGGTGGTCGACCGATTGGAAACGGCGGCCAGCACACTGTGCTGCATCCCTGCCACCAGCTTGAAGGCAAGAGCGCATGACAGGGGATGGCCTGCGGTCATCATGGGTGTTGTTGACGCTCGCAGTTTGGACGAGTCGGTCGTGCGTCTGGGGATACCCCCTGCTGATGCCGTCACCCGTATGGATGACGCAATGGAATGGCTGCATTGGCTGGCTGAGCCAGATCAGGTTCGGTTGGTGTGGTTGAGGGCATCCAGGACACCCTGGAAGATGATTATGCGCAGATTCGGAATCTCCCGGTCGACTGCATTCACCCGATGGAATGCAGCCATCCTGCAGATTGTCGCCATACTCAATCTGCCGAACAGGATGGTATGTGATGCGGTCGGCTGATAGAGTGATTTGCTCAGGGGCTGATGCGTTGAAGGGGGTGGGATCAGATCCCACCCCCGGGCAACCAGCTTTCCCCTTCCCCAGGCGGAAAGCACGACGGTGGGTGCGAATCGGAACGATGTCCTGTGCCGGTTGCGGTGTGCCGGTTTCAGATGGGTCCAGAGTGTACGCGCCGTTTTGGTCGGATGAATGGAACGCTTGGCGGGGTGTGGCAGTCTACTGTCCGGTCTGTGTCCCAAAGGGTGATATTGTCGATGTATCGTGTCAGGTGTGTGGGCAATCGTTTGAGTTCGGCGTGGATGGCCGCAGGCGGTCCGGGCTTTTCTGCTCGAACAAGTGCCGCAGTGTCCATCAAGCCAGGGTGAGGAAGGAGGCAAGGCAGTTGTTCGCCCACACCTGCGACTGGTGTCAACAGAAATTTCAACCCACCCGGAAGGACGCCCTGTTTTGTTCTGCTGCCTGTCGGATGCAATTTCACCGGTCGAAGAATCGTTGAAACAGCCGTGCCAAGTCATGATCCGTTCCAAGGAACGAAGAACGGATCATGACTTGTGCCAGTTGTCACGAGTCGCGATCCGTTGCAGGGTGGCGTGAACGGATCGTGACTTACGCCCACGGGCGTATCCGCAATGGCTGTGTCAAAACGGATACAAAGATGTCTGGACATCTTTTTGCCGGACAGGTCGAACAAAACTTGCTATAATCCGCCCCATGCTTGAAGAAGTGCGCGACGACGAACACACACGACAATCTGAAATACCATCGACCCGTCCAGGGCAACCTGCGGCGGGTTTTGTCTTTCTTGCGTCCAGCAGGATTTTGTCAGAACGGTTCCAGAGAACCAAACTGACAAAGTCCTTGCATGTCATGCCGCCCGACTTTGACCCTCTGTTTGGCGAAACGGTTCTGGAAAACCAAACCGCCAAAAATCACGTTGATCACATTCATCCAGGGCCAAGCTGAGACAAAAATGTTTAAACATCTTTTCGTGGGACATTTGAAACAAAACTTGCTATGATCAGCACCATAATCGGGGGAGGTTGCGCACGATAGCCGCTTCACCCATCACCCATAATACCAATAACCCGTCCGGGGAAACCTGAGACGGGTTTTTTTGTGCCCGTTCACCCAAAGCCGCCATTGTGCGGCTTTTTTGTTGTCCATCTGGCGTGAAGCATCGTGGAGCTTCCGCAAAATTTTGCAGAAGTAAAACCCGGACAAGAGACACGCGCAGTTGCTCAATCAGCCATTACAAACCCGCCCAGATCCTGTGTGTGCCGATACCAAGGAGCTTTTGGAGGACATATGAACATCGTCATCGATCAACAGTTCAAAAGCCTGATCCCTCCGTTGACGGCGGATGAGTTCGGTTTGTTGGAGTCAAGCATCCTGGCAGAAGGGTGCCGTGATCCGCTTGTTGTCTGGAATGGTGTGCTGGTGGACGGTCACAACCGCCATGACATCTGCACCCGGCATGGAATTCAGTTCAAAACGGTTGAACGTGAATTTCCTGACCGCGACGCTGCTGCCGATTGGATTGATGCCAACCAACTCGGCAGACGGAACCTATCTCCGGATGCGTTCAAGTTGCTGTTGGGGCGGCGGTACAATCGGGTGAAAAAAGCAACAGCGGGTGCGCCGGTTGGGAATGGGAATGCCAAAAAACAATTGGATCAATTTGATCCAATTGTTTCCATCCCACCAACCACCCAATCACCCACTGCCATTCCGGCACCAATACCTGCCGTCGTACCACCAAAACCCGTATCCACCGCCGCCACCTTGGCCGTTCAGCACGGTGTAGGAGAGGCGACTGTAAAACGAGCCGCCAAATTTGCCGCCGAGGTAGAGCGTTCCCCCCGATTGCAGGATGCTATCGCCCAGAATGTTCCAGTACTCCAGGTCAAACGCGAGATCAAGGAAGAGCGGCGGGAAGAGCGTCGGCAGGAAAACGCGGCCAAAATCCAGGAGACGGTGGCCACCGCGCCGCAATCCATTCTCGAATCGGATGCCAAGTTTTCCACCATTGTGATCGATCCGCCCTGGGATTGGTCGGATGAGGGTGATCAGGACCAACTCGGCCGGGCACGCCCCGACTATGCAACCATGACGCTCGACCAGTTGATGGATCTGAAAATTCCAGCCGACGATGACTGCCATCTTTACCTGTGGACCACCAACCGGTCAATGCCAAAAGCATTCAGGCTTATTGAAAAATGGGGGTTCCGGTACATCACATGCCTGACGTGGGTCAAACCATCGTTCGGGATGGGCAACTATTTTCGAGGTCAAACCGAGCATGTCCTGTTCGGGGTCAGGGGTTTTCTTCCCCTGAAACGCAAAGATGCGGGTACGGTGTTTCATGCGGACCGTGGCCCTGGTGGGCACAGCAGCAAGCCCGTTGGGTTTCTTCCTCTGGTGGAGTCGTGCAGTCCTGGTCCGTATCTGGAAATGTTTTCTCGGAGTGAACGACCCGGTTGGGTGGCGTTTGGGGAAAATAATGTCTGAGCAAAACTTTATAGACAACCTGAGGTTTTCAAAAGGGGTCAACGCAGACAGTGATATCGTGACTATAACAAGAATGTTGCATGGATGTGTAAATTGTGTCCCGTCTACCGATATAAATATGGATAGATATGGAGTTGATTATGTCGCAACGCTTCGCGGTGGCGCACAAGTGTTTATTGACGCAAAAACCAGGCGGGAGAGTTGTCGCAGGTATTGGCTGTATGGAGAGGAAGTTCCCGTGGAAATCTGGTCTGTCATGCCGGGAGGTAGATATAATACGCCAGAATATCGAAGCAAGGTGGGATGGACGTTGGACGAGTCGAAAATCACAGACTTGATTTTGTTCACGTGGAATAAGGCTGATTGCGAATTTGCGTATTTGCTGTGTTTCCAGACGCTCAGGATTGCGGCAGCAAGATACCTTGATTATTGGGCCAACACCTTTGGAACCAAGGTGCAGAATTCAGGCCGGTGGGAAAGTCAAGCCATATTTGTTCCGGTCCAGAGCGTATTGGATGCGATGCGTGATGTACAGAAAATGGCGGCATAGAAGAGATTTATGATTTGGCGTCTAGACGATTGAGGAGTTCTTGGGAGACAGGCGGCGGTTCAACGCCGATGGCGGACCAAAACCGGATGGAGCGATTCCGCAAAATATTGCGGAATCAAAAATAGGCCAAGAAACACGCGAGATTGCCGCAAAGTGGGTCGGCTTCGGCAATGCTGAAACCTACCAGAAGGCTAAACCTGTTGTGGTTCAGGGTGGCCTGCCATACGCAGGAAGAGGGTGCCGAGGCGGTC
>JAMOBH010000391.1:0-4734 GCA_039908085.1 Magnetococcus sp. YQC-5 | reverse complement strand
TTTTAAAATATTAAAAAAAAGAGGGGGTCTGGGGGATTCATCCCCCAGGGTTTTGCTTTTGACTTTGATTATATGCAAAAGGTGACAGATGACCATGGAACACAAGAACGCTCCAACCAACCCGCCCAGAATTCTGGCGGTTATTCAGGCCAGAAGCGGATCCAAAGGGATTCCAGACAAAAACATTTATCCAGTTTTGGGTCATCCCCTGATGGCCTATTCCATTCAAGCTGCGTTGGACTCCAAACATGTTACTGATGTTGTGGTTTCCACCGACAGCGAGCGATACGCAGCCATTGCACGCTCCTATGGTGCCCAAACCCCTTTTTTACGCCCGGCTGAGTTGTCTGGAGACAAGGTGGCTTCAGCTCCTTCATTGCGTCATGCTGTGCTGGCAACAGAAGCGGCCTTGGATGTGATTTTTGATTATGTAGTGGAACTTCCGTGTGTTGCCCCCCTGCGGGACGGACGGGATGTGGATGGTGCGTTGGAAAAACTCATGGCCACCGGGGCAGACTCCATCATCAGCATGGCAGATACTGGCGAAAAACACCCCATTCGCCTGAAAAAAATCATTGACGACCAGATCATGGATTTCACCAAGGAATACCCTGAACCAGCCATCGGTTCACGACGTCAGGATCTTCAACCTCCGTCTTACATACGCAATGGGGCGATTTATTCCATGACGCGGCGGGTTATTGTGGAAGAGGGGAGTCGGCATGGGGCAGACAGTCGGGCATGGCTTATGGATTCGGCCCGATCCATCAACATTGATGAACGATTGGATCTCATACTGGCAGAATGCCTGATGAGCCGTGGTTTTTGCAACAACCGCCCGGTTCGGGTTTCAGTTGCCACTGTGGAACGCCATGTGACCGGCACGCGACCTTTGGTGCTGGTGACAACTCCTGTCCATTTTCTACCTGTCATTCAGGAAGAGATCCGGGCCGTGGCTGATGTCATTTTTGCACATGGCGTCACACGAGAGACTGTCATGGAACTTCTGCCCCAGGCTGATGCCTGGATTTGCTCTCCCTGTCCGACTTACCAGATTGATGGATCCCTGCTGTCGTTTGGACTGGGGAAATTGCGTATCATCGCCACCCCTTCCACTGGTGCCAATCACATTGATCTGGAGTGGTGCGCACGACAGGGTTTGGTGGTTTCCCGGCTCAAGGACAGTGCGTTTGTCCATTCCATATTGGCTTCATCGGAGTTCACCTGGGCTTTGTTGATGGCCACGGTACGCAAGTTGCCCAAAGCCGCCGAGCGGGTCAAGCAAGGATACTGGCGCGACATTGAAGATGAACTTCGGGCTGTGGAGTTGCATGGCAAGACATTGGGCATCATTGGTTTTGGTCGCATTGGTGGCAATGTGGCCCGTTACGCCTTGGCTTTTGGCATGAAAATTCTTGCTTTTGATCCTTTCAAGACCATTCAGACTCCAGGTGTGGAACAGGTTCACACTCATGAAGCGGTTTTGCGGCATGCGGACATTGTGTTGATTGCTGTTCATCTGGATGCTTCGACGGCAGGCATGGTGGATGATTCCTGGTTTGCTGCCATGCGGCCTGGAGCTGTTTTCATCAACATTTCCCGTGGGGAGATTATTGATGAAACAGCTCTTTTGACCCATTTGGCCAATGGCCATCTGGCAGGAGCTGGTTTGGATGTGATTACAGATGAATTTCTTTCTGATAAACGACGTCATCCATTGATTCGCTATGCGGCCCAACACGATCATTTGCTCATCACACCGCATATTGCCGGTTTGACTTGTGATTCTGAACTCAAGGCCGCCCGATTTGCCTGGGCAGCCGTGAAAGAGGCTCTGGGTTTGGAGGGGTAGAGATGACCCGAAAATACTATTTGCCTGACATATCGGTCATTGTGGCCTGTTACAATCAGGGACGCTGGATCGAACGCTGTATCCGCAGTATCAATCACCAGGAGGGAATTTCCGCTGACATGCTGGAAATCCTGGTGGTGAATGACGGCAGCGAGGATCAAACACAAGAGGTCTTGGAAAATTTACAGATTGTGCCTAATTTGCGTATTTTGTTTCAGGAGACCAATCAGGGACTGCCTCTCTCTTTGAACAATGCCATCCGCCAGGCTCGTGGTCGTTATGTGGTGCGCGTGGATGCGGATGATTATTTGCAACGCAATTGTTTGTATGTCATGAAACTTTTTCTGGATATGAATCGTGCCTATCAGGCCGTGGCTGTTGATTATGTGAAGGTGGATTATCTGGAAAACGTTTTGGGCCGTTTCAACTGCCTGGAAGAACAAATTGCTTGCGGCATCCTGTTTCGCAAGGAGTGTTTGTTTGATATCGGGTTGTATAATACTGAATTCAAGATGCGCGAAGGCCACGAATTGCGCAAGCGTTTTGAAGCACGTTACCGGATTGGACGACTGGAGTTTCCATTCTATAAATATCGGAGCCATGCGGACAATCGGACCAACAATCAGTCAGAAGTGAAAAAATATGATCAACGCCTGGAAAAAATGACAGATGCCAACTGAATCGCAACCTGCCAAGCTTGAAGAGAGGATCTATTCGGCCCATTCCCAGGCGCGTCATCCCTGGCAAGGAGTGCGCGGCATGATGCGCGACTTATGGATCGCACGGGATTTGGCTTGGCAATTGTTCATCCGGGAGATCAGTCAGCGTTATCGGCAATCCGTGTTCGGTTTTGTATGGGTGGTGGTTCCGCCAGTGGCCACGGCTTTGTTGTTTGTTTTTCTCAATTCATACAAAATATTGAACATCACCACCACGGATATGCCTTATCCAGTCTATGTGATGTTGGGGACTGTGTTGTGGCAGATTTTTGCCGAGAGTGTACTGGCTCCACTGAAAGCCTTTCAGTCCTGTGTGCCCATCATGATCAAAATCAACATGCCCCGTGAAGCCCCTATTCTGGCTGGAGTGGCCCAGGTTTTATTGTTTATGATCATTCAAATGGTTTTGATGGTGTGTCTTTTATTATGGTTCAAGGTGACGTTTTCCCCATACATGCTGCTGGCTCCAGGTGGGATGCTGGCTTTGGTGGTTTTTGGAACGACTTTGGGTATTTTTTTGGTGCCTTTGGGCGGGTTGTACAAGGATGTGACTGAAGGGAGTGGCATGTTCTTGCGTTTGATGTTTTTTCTGACGCCGGTGGTCTATCCCCCGCCACGGGAGTGGCCTTGGTCGTTGGTGGTGACCCTCAATCCGGTCGTGCCTGTATTGCAGGGGACACGGGAGTTGATGGCCACAGGAGTGATGACAGACCCGCTTGGATTTGTGCTTGCTTGCGCTGGAGGCGTGGTGGCGTTGGTGGTGGCCTTGTTTTTTTATCGCATTTCAATTCCCGTGGTACTTGAAAGAATGGGGGCCTGAATGGCGGATGAAATCCTGATTCAGGTGGAAGGCGTTGCCAAAAAATTTTGTCGCAGCCTCAAACGCTCCTTGTGGTATGGGATCCTGGACGTGGGCAGGGAGTTGGCAGGTCAGAGTCGTGTTGACCAGTTGCGCAAGGATGAGTTCTGGGCGATTCGTGATTTGACGTTTCAGGTGCGACGTGGGGAGATCCTGGGCATTATCGGACCCAATGGCTCAGGCAAAACCACTCTGTTGAGACTGATCAATGGTTTGTTGTTGCCGGATATGGGGCAGGTGACCATTCGTGGTCGGGTGGGCGCGCTCATTCAACTGGGAGCCGGTTTCAGTCCGATCTTGAGCGGGCGGGAAAATATCGATATCAATGCCGCAGTACTGGGTATTTCCAGACAGGAGTTGGCCCAGTGTCTGGATGATATCGTGGCGTTTGCCGATCTGGGTGAATTTCTGGATGCCCCGGTACAAAGTTACAGTTCGGGGATGCGGGCACGGTTGGGTTTTTCGGTGGCCATTCATATGCGCCCGGATATCCTGTTGGTGGATGAAGTGTTGTCCGTGGGAGACATGGTGTTTCGCAACAAAGCCCTGGAGCGCATGTATCAATTGGCCCATTCAGGGGTGGCGGTGGTTTTTGTCTCCCACAATCTTGGGCAGGTGGATCGCCTGTGCAGCCACGTTTTGTATCTGCGCAAGGGGTGTTTCGAGGCCTATGGTCCGACGGCGGAAGTCATTACTCGTTATGTCTCGGATCATCTTCCGGGTGGCACAGGCATGATGCATCACCCTGGCACCGAAGCGTCGTTTCTGGTGCAAAGCGTGACGTTGCATGATGTATCTGGAGCAGCGTTGGAATCTGTTCAGTCTGGACAATCTCTGTTGATTCGAATGACTATAGATGTTAAAAAATATTTGAAATCCCCGATGTTTTGTTTCATGTTGGAGCCTGTAGGTCGTTCGATTATTTTGGCCTATGTGCATCAGGAGCGGGAGAATGTCAGTCGGCCTTCTTTGGAGCCGGGTGAGCATGTGGTGGAGACGCTGATACCCAAATTGCCTTTTTTGCCGGGTCGTTATGAGTTGCGACTTTCGGTTGCTGGCGCGATTGAGTCGCAACTTTTGGGCAAGGTTGGAAAACTGATCACATTCAACGTGATTCCAAGGCCAGGTCAGTATATTATTACAAATGATGCTGGTTTGGTGGAGTTGGATGCCCAATGGAGATTCAGTTGAAGCCTTTACCATGAAAGAACACTTGGCACAGGCAAAAACTCACCTTTGCCTTTCTTTAAATAAGAAAGGTTATGTAAATCTTAAAATTAAAATTCGGCTTATGCTGCCTTGGG
>JAMOBH010000390.1:0-4742 GCA_039908085.1 Magnetococcus sp. YQC-5 | reverse complement strand
CCATCTTTCGGAGAAATAAAAAATCAAAACCTTGGGGGGCGGTGAACCGCCCCCCAACACTACCACCTTTTTTTAATTTTTAAAAAATATTAAAAAAAAGAGGGGGTTTGGGGGATTCATCCCCCAAGGTTTTGCTTTTGACTTTTTGCCCGCAGGGCATGATATTCAAGAAAATGCAACCATGCATCCATTCCATTCCCATCCATTGCGCTGATTTTTAATATTTCAGCATCTGGACGAATTTTGCGCAGATTGGCACAACACAGATTTTCATTCCAGGCCAGATGAGGAATCAGATCGATTTTGGTCAACAAACAAACAGGTGCGACAGAAAAGAGCAACGGATACTTGAGTGGTTTATCCTCTCCTTCTGTTACGGAAAGCAAGGCCACTTTGCAATGCTCTCCCAAATCAAAGGCTGCCGGACAAACCAGATTGCCTACATTTTCAATAATCAACAACTTGATACCATCCTGCACCAAATCAGGTAATACCTTGCCAATCTGTTCTGCATTCAGATGACAAGAATGGATGGTTTCGATCTGATGAACACGCGCCCCTTTGCCCACGAGTCGCCGGGCATCATGATCAGTGTGTACATCACCAACAATCACCGCGCAGGGAATGGTTCCTTTGATTTGATCCAGGGTACGCTCAAGCAGGAGTGTTTTTCCTGATCCGGGAGATGAAATCAAATTAATTGCAAAAACACCGCGTTGCGACAACCAGTGACGATTTTGTGCAGCGAAAGCATCATTATGGGCCAAGATACTGGATTCCAGATGCACTATCCGCCGATTTTGTCCATCTTGCCTGTCATCATGACCGGATCCATGATGATGGGGATCATGAACATGAGTGACGCTTTGAAGACCCTCGTGACAACCGCAATTCTGACACATCAACACAGATCCAAAGCAGTAAGAGTCAATTCCCTGCCAGTCACAACCTCGACCTGGCTGGACCCACAAAGGGGACACACCATCCATAAATCATCTGGTTCAGTTGCCTGACCGCAGTGCAAACAGCCAAGACGCAACGGAATCTTATCAATGATGAGTTTGGCCCCTTTCAAGGGCGTTTCTTCTATTACCAAAGGAAAACAAAACGCAAAAGATTCCGGTTCCACACCACTCAAGGCCCCGATGGCCATGGAAACGGATTCCAACTGTTTCGCTCCCTCCTTTTTCATGATGGCCTCTATCTGCTGAACCATGGCTGTCACCAAACTTAATTCATGCATCAACCGATCCTGGACACAACGTCAACCTAGATGGAATCGAGATCACTCTATTGCAGGAATACCTGCCCAAGGATTGAAAAAAATCGCAAAATCATGTCATGCCGCAATAAATCAATCTGGGCAGCGTGAAATTCTCAATGCGGTCAACCCGAATGCGCGCCAACGAGGCATAAGGGACCGTGATGCGGGAGAGGTGTTCCAACGGGGTGAGCAAAACCAAACCAAGAAGAATACGAATCACGCCACCATGCGCGACAATGAGAATCTTGTCATGGGTCGATTGGGTCATCAATTCGTTCCAGACGGCCTGTACACGGGCCTGGACATCCAGGAGATGATCGCCGCCAGGAGGTGGATTGAGCAGGGGATTTTGCCAAAAACGGGTCAGATGATCCCCATCCGAGGCCAAAATCTCGGCAGCGGTACGTCCTTCCCACGCGCCGAAATGCATCTCCTGCAAACGTGGTTCGATTTCAGCAGGCAGATCCAGACGCTCTCCCAAAGCCTGCGCAAATTCAGAGCAACGGCGCAAAGGGGAGGTGATGATCCGGTTCCAGGGAGGATTTTGATGATCTACCATGGCCCACATGGCATCCCAGCCTTCTGGGGCCAACGGGTCATCCAGGCTGCCACGATATTTGACCCCACCTTGAGGGGCACCATGACGCAACAAATCAATAAGAATATCCGTTGACACGGATTTATTTTTATAATCCGGGGGAATCATACTGGCTCCGCAGCTGACTGCAACAACGCACATGCCGTGCGCAACAAAGGCAAGGCGGCAAGGGCACCGGTTCCTTCGCCCAGGCGCATGTCCAGATTGAGGAGTGGACGCATCTCGACACTGCGGAAAATGGCATATTGTCCTGGTTCGGCAGCCCGATGCCCGAAAAACAGCCACTGCTTGAGGGGAGGATGAATGGAAATCGCAATCAAGGCGGCCACTGAAGAGCTGAACCCATCCACAATCACCGTCATACCGATTTGTCCACACTTCACATAAGCCCCACACAAGGCGGCAATCTCGAAGCCGCCCAAACGACGCAAAACATCCAAAGGAGTTGAAAAAAACTTCTGATGATGATCAACAGCATTCTGCATGATGTTGGCCTTGATGGCCATGAATTCTGGAGAGATCCCCGATCCTGGGCCAGACACGGTTTCCGGGGGGAGGCCCAGTAATGCGCAAGCCAGGGCACCGGCTGAAGTGGTCTTGCCAGCACCGAATTCCCCACCGATAAAAATCTTCGCACCTGCCAGATGAGCGCGTTCCACAGCTTGCTGGCCAGCATCAAGAGCCGTGAACAATTGCTCTTCACTCATGGCCGGAGTGCGTCTGAAGTCGGTCGTGCCACTGCCAGCCCGGTGTTTGACAAGTCCGGGCAAGGGACCGGGATCAAAAAAGAGTCCAACATCCACCACCTCGTAGAGGATGCCCAATGAACGCGCCATGACCGCACTGGCACTGGTGCCGTGGACACAGTTATGGAGCCACGCGGAAGTCATTTGTGTCGTGGTTCCGGCCACTCCTGATTTGGCTACGCCATGATCAGCGGCAAACAGGGTGAGCTGGACCGGATCTGCCACCGGATCGGGGCGTTCCTGCATGGCGGCCATCCGCTCTGCAATTTCCGCCAATGTACCCAGTGCCCCAGGTGGACCGGAGAGGCTGGAAAAATGACGCTGGGCGGCTTCTGCCGTTGTTTTTGAAACGGTTTTGATCGGTTGGTGCAGCCATGTGGAAGGCATGCCGATTCTCCAAACTTTGGCTTGACGGATGAATTATCCAAATATCTTAGCTTCACAGAGACAGAATGTTCAAGTTTTTTCACGTTTGACACGTTTTTCGCCCCTCTATGCGGCCATGGCCCAAGAGTTCAAAGGCGGCATCGGCTATTGAAGCCCCTACTCCACTTTGCCATATTTCACCTCGTTACAACGGATTTCCAGGTCAGAATCACGGCCCCTTCCCGACCACCCACGCCTCCCGCACCAGCCCATCACGGACCAGAAGGGACCACCGAGGACCATAGCTCCAGACTTCGCCATCCGCCAACGGACGCACATGGATGGGGTTGCCTACCTTTTTTTTGACGACCTTGGTGGAACCCAATACCCCTCCCCGCAGAACAACCATGGTCACATAACCATCCTGATCCAACACCTCCATCTCTTCTCCCCGCCGATGGACGGTTCCCTGCTGTTTTTTCTGCAACCAACCCAGTTGACTCACCTGCCAACCGGAAAACAATTGGTCCCGATTCACGGTCTGAAGGTCTGTCCCTGGTTGCACGGGCACAGGCCAGGGAAAGTTCTTTTCCTTGACACTCTGAACCGTCGCACACATGACCTGGGCCACTTCACAGGCCTGTTTGGCATAACGAGCCGAAAGGGGCGTGGGCAAATTCGCAAGACGACGCCATTGTGACTTGACCTTTTTGCCCAATGGTTGGGTCAGAATCGCATGGTTGTATATGAGCGAAGCTGGTGAATCCGCCTGATGGGCCAGGCGCGTCAAAGGGGGCAGTGCAGCCTCACCCAAACCATTTTCCTGACTGTCCAGAAAAAGAAGCAAGGCGTGCCAGCCCGCCACATCCCGATTTTTCGGGGCCAGGCGCATGGCATCCTTCATGGCCCCCCGCGCCTTCAAAAGCTCTCCGCCATAAAAATAGGCCGTTGCCAGATTCAGGCGGGCAGGAAGATAGGCCGCATCCGCATGGGCGGCCTGCTCCAGATACTCCACCGCCTGCTCCAGATCATGCCCGTTATGGTCCGACAGCACGGGGAGCAGCGAAGAGGTGTCATCGTGGGGACGGAACGGATGTCCGGTGATCAGGATTTCCGCTCTGGAAAAAGGTTCAAACAGCACAGGAAACCAATACAAGGCTGCTGCTGCCTTGGATGCTTCCATCCTTTTTTGCGCCCGCTGGAGGTGGCAGGCACCCAGGTTATTGAACACTTCACGCGAAGGAAAAACCTGCAAAAAATGACGAAAAAGCACAATCGCCTGCTCACAATGGCCAAAATAGGCCAAACGCAGACCAAAACGAAAAAAAAGAATGACCTCTGTCAACTGGTCCAGTCGCGTCCGCAAAAAGGCCAGCCGATCTTCCGGGCTGGGGTGGCTGTCGTGCAGGGCGTTGTAGCCCTTGGCCTGCCTGGTCCAGAGAAAGAAAAAATTCTCTTCCGGTTTGTCCTGGCGACCCAATAAAATCTGTACCGGATATCCAGAAATGGCGGCATATAAAAATCCCAAATCATCGGCCTCGGCCTCTTTTTGTAAGGCGATCTGTTTTTTGTGCAGATCCATGGCCTCTCCCTCTTTGGGCATAGAGGTCGCTTTTTTGGGCGGATCCATGGCCTCTCCCTCTTTGGGCATGGAGGTCAGTTTTTTGGGCGGATCCATAGCCTCTCCCTCTTTGGGCATGGAGGCCGGTTTTTTGGGCGGATCCATAGCCTCTCCCTCTTTGGGCATGGAGGCCGGTTTTTTGGGCGG
>JAMOBH010000389.1:0-4747 GCA_039908085.1 Magnetococcus sp. YQC-5 | reverse complement strand
CCCCCCCCCCCCCCCCCCCCCCCCCCCCCCCCCCCCCCCCCCCCCCCCCCCCCCCCCCCCCCCCCCCCCCCCCCCCCAAGGTTTTTGTTTGCAAAAAAAGAGTGTTGACACCAACCAAGACAAGCCGTTTGATGACGCATTTGGGGATAAGCCAACTGGCCATCCTTGTCCAATTGCCAAAACTGCATCTCATCCACCCAGGCGATTTCCATGATTTCACGACTTTTTGGAAAGGGCGATCCAGTCCATTCTTCACATAAATAGATAAAGCCGATATTTGGAAAATCGTTCTGCAAGACTGGGATGGTTTCCAGGTATTGGCAGGTTGCCAACTTCAGGCCGATTTCTTCTGCGACTTCACGTTTCAGAGCGGTTGTCAGATCTTCGCCCTGGTCCACATAACCGCCGGGAAAGGACCACTTGCCTGCACGATGATCTTTGTAGGCCAAACGGACCAGTAACAGTTGAACAGAGTTCCCTGCGGATTGCACAAGTTGATCCACAATCAACACATGGGCCGAGACAGTTGCCTTGACCCGCACGCCAGCACCATGATCTGCTTTGGGAGCGTCTGAAGAGGAAATCATCATCGGACCAACCAAAATATCTGTTGATAAAAAAATGGTTTCATGACGTGACAGGAATCTCTCCCAAGCCGCAGCATGAAAAATATCACCCTAAGAATAGGCAATTAATTATTCATCAGCATATTCCCGCACAATTTTCCAACTACCTTGCTCCAGTTCCAAAGACAAGGTTTTTTTACTGCGCTCCCGGTACTGTTTGGACGAATAATTTTGTTGAAAGGTGGTTTGCGCCCGTTTTTCGTTGAGCATGTTGATTTGCAAATCCATGATTTTGACTTGAATGGCACCAGGACGACCAATGATCTCACGGCGATTTTTTTCCCAGTCGGCCCGTGTTCTGAAGGCTTTGCTGAAAGGCTGGAAATGACTGGAATAGGCTGCGAGATATTGGTCGAGGTTTTTGGCTGACCAGGCCGCAGCCCAGGCGTGAACCGCCTGTTGCACCTCTTGAATGACCTTGGGATCCGCTTCATTGGTTTTGGTGGTGTGACGGACGGTTTCCTGTGGCGCGTCAGCAGCAGTCACAGGGGGTGGGATGGGATCCTGTCCGGCTTTGGGTGGGGGTGAAACGGGGGGCGGAGATTTGGTAATGCCACCCGACTTGCTTTCTGGTACAGGTGATTCAAGGCTTTTCTCGGTGCTTTTTTCGGCAAACAGCATTTTGATTTTGTTGAGCTTGTTGGTGAGTGCGGCATTGCCTTGATTCAATTTCAAGGCGCGGGCATAGGATTGGGAGGCCATTTTGGCATAAATGTCACCCAGATTTTCATGGGCCGTTGCATAGTTGGGGTGATTCTTGACGGCCTGTTGGAGGGCTTCCTGTGCTTTGTCAAAATGCCCCTGTTCGGCATACAGGACTGCCAGATTGTTGTAAGGTTCTGGCAGTTCGGGAAAATCCTTGCTCAATTGCTGAAAAACAGTAATTGCCTGTTCGCGTTGTTTGGTTTCGGTGAGAATCAGACCCTTGAGAAAACGAGCCTGTGCATCCCGTGGGTGTTCGGACAAAAAGAGATTCAACCGTTTTAAAGCCGAGTCAAACTCTTTGCGGTCTGCGAGGGCATAGATCGCCTCCAAAGTATCAGCGGCCATGGCCATGGGAGAGGCAGACCAACAAAACAGACATCCCAAGACAAACATCCAAATGCGCGACGGGTTCATGCTGACCACTCCTGGATGGACGGAAGGAATCATGCCAAATCATACGATATCAGGTTGTTTAACCCCATGATGATCATCGGCGGATCTGATCGCGTCTCATTTGCTGATAAGCATCCCGCAAAGAGACATAAGGATCAATGGCGGCATTTTTGAGATCCTCATATTTGCCGATATGCAACGATGTGTGATTGACCACTTTGGCAGCATAAATTTCCATTTTGGTCCAAGGGTTGGGTGGATAGTAGGAGAGTGGATTCAAGAAATGATCACCGACCAATCCAACTGTATCCCGCACATTGGCAGGCCCCAAAAGGGGCCATTCGATGTAAAATCCCTCCCCCACACCATAGGCACCGAGGGTTTGTCCGATGTCTTCATCACTGCTTTTCAAGTTGAATTCGGTGGAGGCCACATCGAAAAAGCCCAGGCCTCCCAGTACCGTATTGATGGCAAAGCGGCTCAGTTCAACGCCTGCGGCCTCCACTTTACCTTGCAACAATGCGGCGAAAAAATGTTTGGGCATGGCCAGATTGTGGAAGAAATGGCTGACAGCAACCCTCATGGGTTCTGGAATGAGAAAAGCATACACCTGGGAGATGGGTTTAAGCAATACATGATAAAACATATCATTAAAGGTGAACATGATCCGGTTCCAGATCTCCAGTGGATCTGAGATAATCACATCTTCGTGATCCAGGTAACCATTTCGACTGGCGTGACTGTCCATCTGGGCGATGGTGACATCTTTTGTCATGTCTGAGGGGAGTGTCCCATTGGAGTCGGCATGCGCCCCAAACGGCATCCAGAGACATGCAATCATTACGAATGCAAACAAGAATTTATACATAGATTCCAAAGTCCTCTCAATTCAAGAGTTGGTCATGGAAGGGATTCGTCATGACACAAACGAACGCGTCAAAAAGAGGGCTTCTTGACGATTTGCGACAGGGCTGAAAATTGTGTTAATCAAGCACCTTCCCTTGCCAATATGTAAGATGATGGGTGATAATTGTCCTGTTTGCAACGAATTCAAAGAAAATTTTTGCGTGTCTGGTTGATCAGGTTGGCTGTATTTTCCTGAATATAAGGTGGAGAAACACAAATAAATGATTGATTTTATTCAACATACTGGCTTCAAATCCCTGGATGCCGTCCGTGAAACAGGTCGCATGTTTGTGTTTCTGGCAGAGGTGTTTTTGTCCTTTGTGCGTCCTCCGTTCCGATGGACCAATTTTCTGAAACAGGTTCATTTTATTGGTATTCGTTCACTGTTTGTGATTGCCCTGACAGCCGTGTTTACAGGCATGGTATTGGCCTTGCAGGGCTATTATACCCTCTCTCGGTTTGGTTCCGAGGCCTTGCTGGGACCGGCTGTGGCCCTCTCCATCATCCGGGAACTGGGGCCGGTACTGACTGGCCTCATGGTAACAGGACGGGCCGGTTCCGCGCTCACCGCAGAGTTGGGGATCATGCGCATCCGCGAACAGATAGATGCCCTGGATGTCATGGGGATTTCTCCGATCAAATTTCTCGTCACCCCACGCGTGGAGGCTGGATTGCTCGTTCTCCCCCTGTTGACAGTCATTTTCGACGTCATCGGGATTTTTGGGGGCTATCTGGTGGCGGTGCGTCTCCTGGGCATGAGCGGTGGCACCTATTTCGGTGGCATCGAGTCTGCGGTGGTCATGCGTGACATCGTCACGGGTCTTATCAAATCAGTCAGTTTTGGTCTTATCGTCACATGGGTCTGTACTTATAAGGGATATTTCACCCGTCGCGGTGCCGAAGGTGTCAGTCATTCCACGACATCCGCCGTGGTGCTGAGTTCGGTTTTGATTTTGGTGTGTGATTATTTCATTACGTCACTCATGCTTTGAAGAAGATATCAAACGTTTCGGATCGTTGCTTTTATTGCGGAGTCCTCCCTGGTGAACCTGCCTGAACAACGCCCTTTGCCCATTGGCCAGCAGTTGGTGGCCAATGGATGCATCACAGAAAACGAATTGAATCTGGCTCTGCGAAAACAAACTGCAGAGCATCCTGAAACAACCAAAATGCATATGGTTGGACACACCCTGGTGGAAATGGGATACATCACCCAGTCCACTTTGCTGGGGTGTTTGTACCAGCAATTCACCCAGGAGCGCAACAGTTACACGGTTCGGTCCGGGGAAAGACCCATCATCCGTCTGGAACAGGTCGTCAAAATTTTGGATGGTCGTCGGGTGTTGGATGCCGTGGATTTGGCGATTCCCGCCAATCGTGTGACGGCCATCATTGGCATGAGTGGAGGTGGCAAGAGCGTCATTCTCAAACACATGGTGGGCCTGATGAAACCCGATCAGGGCAAGGTCTGGGTTGGGGATAAGGTGCTGGGTAGCATCTCTGGACGCGAACTGACCAAGGTCCGCAATCGGTTCAGTTTGTTGTTTCAGGGCGGTGCGTTGTTCGATTCCATGAATGTTTACGATAATGTGGCATTTCCTTTGCGTGAAAAAACCAAATTGTCCGAAGAGGAGATCCGCAGTCGCGTCATGTGGTGTCTGGAAGAGGTCAATCTCATCGGGATGGAACAAAAATTCCCCGATGAACTCAGCGGCGGTATGATGAAGCGTACCGCATTGGCGCGGGCACTGGTCACTGAACCGGAAATTGTATTGCTGGATGAGCCGACAGCAGGTTTGGATCCCATTATTGAAAATGCCATCCATTATCTGATTTGCGATACGTTCATGCGGACAAGGTATACAATGGTTGTGATAAGCCATGCGGTCCCAGAGATTTTCAAGTGGTGTCACCACGTTATCGTATTACACAAGGGAAAAGTCCTGTTTTCTGGACCGTCCAGGGAATTGAGTTCATCTAATGAATCGACGTTGGATCCCATTATTCGACAATTTATCAGTGGCGATATTGATGGACCGATTCAGGTGATTTAAAACCTTGGGGGGCGCTGAACCGCCCCCCAAACCCCCCACCCTTTTTTTTTATTATTTTTTTAT
>JAMOBH010000388.1:0-4766 GCA_039908085.1 Magnetococcus sp. YQC-5 | reverse complement strand
GTGGGGGGTATTGGGGGGCGGTTCTCCGCCCCCCAAGGTCTTCACACCAGAAACGATACCCTACCAAGGCATGAACCGGTTAATAAAACTCATGGGTCGCGTAGCACCGTTCATATCATAACTCATAGCCGTCATAGCCATGGTCATGGCATGAATGGAGTGATTCATTCCGGCGATATTCACACTCATGGGCGTCAAAGCATTCATTTTGACGTTGATGTCAGTCAATGATTTATCCATGTTCTTCATGTTGCCACCCATGCCAGACACACTTTGACTCATTCCACCAACACTGACATTCATTTTTGTGACCGAATCGGTCATATTTTCCATATTTTCAGACAGCGTTTGCATATCCACGGACATGGTTTCCATGTTGTCACTGATATATTCCAGATGGGTACTCATCAGTTCGACATTGGTGGCAAGCTGGTTGATGTTGTTGGACAGACTGCCCATGTTCACCCCCATTTTAGGGTCAATCGAGGCGGCCATGGTACGAATGTCCTGGGTCAGACTGTAGATGAGAAAAAAACCATACATGGCGAGTATGATAAACGCAAACAACGAGGGATAGACGATCAGTTCCCATCGACGCGCACTTTTATCGAAACTTTTGGCGAAATCCCCAAGAATCATCGCCGAACACTCCCCGCACTCCCGGTATTTGCCCGCCGGAATGACAGGAGTATTTGGTGGCGAGTGTTTGGTTGCAGAGGGTCTGTATGTCATCGGTTCGGGACAAATGGGGCCGAGATTTGGCTCTCGATTGTTTTGGTTATCCGGCATGGATTCAGGCTCCTTGTGATGAACGCTTGTCCCGGCTTTTCCCGGAAGTGATCAAGGCTGGATACAGCGTGGCAGCAAGATCCAGAAATTCCCGGGAGGCCTTGCTGCCGGGAGAAAGCTCAAATACGGCCCTTCCTTCGCTGAACGAACGACGGTAAGCGGTCCGTTGACAGATCCGGGTGGTCAGAACGGTCACCCCTGGCAACGATTGCAATGCCGCTTCGGTTTCATCCGATTCTTTGAGCATGGGATGGGTATCGGCCCGATTGACAAACAACAGGATCTCTGGTCGTTTGGCTTTGCTGAAGGCGGTCTCCTTGACGATATCCAGAAAACGGGCCGTGGACCAGACATCGGCTTGACTGGGAGGGACCGGTGACAAAATTCTGTCGGCCTGGGCAATGGCTTGACGCATGGCCCACAGGTTGGAAGCTCCAACATCCACCAATGCTTCTCCTTTGTGAGTCGCCATGATTTTGGCCGGATCACTTTCCGACCGAAAAACACGGATCTGTGGGAGTACCCCTTCTTCTTTGCGAACTTCGATGGCATCGCTCAACGTGGCCTGTGGATCCAGATCAAAGGTTACCACGTCAACGCCAGAGCGTGCCAGCCAGACAGCAAGGTTGAATGTGATTGTGCTTTTCCCGCATCCGCCTTTCAGGTTTCCCACGACGGTGATCATGTTGATCCCCTTGTTTGAGGTCGATGCTGCAACAAAATTTCAGGGTTCTACTCTTGTACGCAAAAATGGCGAGAAATTCAAGTGCGGATCAAAGCCTCCCCAGCTTCAAACAAGACAAAACATTGAGGGAGTCAACGAAAACCATGCCGCCAGGTGGCGTTCAGAGGCAAAGGGCATACGTGGAGTGTGGGGCGAGAGCCTCCATTCGTCCATTTCATCAACAAGGCAACAGCGACTCGGCTTGCCTGGGAAATCGACCGCAATGATGACCTGATCCTCGGCGGGAAACAAAAAAAAAGGAGGCGGCACAAAAAGGCCGCCTCCCGACATGGAAGCGAGGGCCTGACGCTTACTTGCCGCTGGTGCCCGCGTCTGCGGGTTGGTTCATTTGTGGTGCGCCGCCTGGGGGAGGAGCCCATCCACCTGGACCAGCGGGATAGCCACCACCGGGTCCACCGTAACCATAGCCTGGACCACCACCACCCCAACCTGGGCCGTAACCGCCGGGACCGCCCCAGCCATTGTTCCAGCCATTGTTGCCATTCCAACCGTTATTGTTGTTCCAGGCATTGTTGCCATTCCAGGCGTTATTGGCGTTGCCATTGCCGGAACCAGCCACGTCTCCACCCATGTTGAAGCCGAAATTGCCATTGGCGCGACCATTGCCACTGCCGCTGCCATTGCCGTTGCCGTAACCGTTGTTGCCCCAATTATTATTGTTGCCCCATCCGTTGTTGCCCCATCCGTTGTTGCCCCAGCCCGGACCATTACCCCACCAGGCTGACGCTTCAGGTGCGGACAGCAGGGCCGTTCCACCCAACAGGACCGCAACAGCCAACACCTTCATTCCTTTTTTCATTTTGTTCTCCAGTTTGTGTGTTTTAATAAGACATTTTTATGTTTGTTGTTTACCAACCCCAGCCGCCGGGTCCACCCCAATTGCCGCCAGGCCAACCACCATTCCACGGACCGCCCCGGTTTGGCCACCATCCGTTGTTGTTATTCCATCCGTTGTTCCAGCCGTTATTATTGTTCCAACCGTTATTGCCATTCCACATATTATTGGCCCAGCCATCCATATCGCCATCCACGCTGAAGGTGAATTTGCCTCTGGCACGTCCATTGCCATTGCCATTTCCATTGCCCCAGCCGTTGTTGCCCCAGTTGTTGTTCCAATCATTGTTACCCCAGCCATTATTGCCCCAGCCATTATTGTCCCATGGCATGGTCCATGCATGTACCGGTTGGGGAAATGACACGGCCATGACAGTCAGCACAGCAGAAAAAAATAAAATACGCACAGATCGTTGCATGGAAAGCTCCTTAACGTAAAGGTGACATGGAAAGGAATGGCGTGTGCAGAAAAATTTGAAAGTGGCGATTCTTCAAATCGCCTTACCACCAGTAATCCCGCCGGGGAGTGCCTGAGGACCACGGCGATGGTTGCCAATTCGGGCCGTACCCACCATCACCGGGATCCGTGTACCTTGGAATGTATTCTGGATCATAGTAAGAAGGGTCACGCCAGCGTCGCTCGGCGTGAGGATCTGAGCCTGATTCGTAGGATTCCCAAGGGGCCAATCCTGCGCCATAATACTTGCGACCCCGGTTCCAATTATAATCAGCAGCACTTCCAGGACCAGAACCTCCATAATTGGGGTTTCTGTAACCCCCATAATAAGGTCCAGGCCCATAAGGTGACCGTCCTTCATGTCCGCCCCACGAATCATAATCCAACAAAGGATTGCCTCGATCCACAGCTCCCCAAGGGTCATACGTTGGGAGGAGGTATTGAGGCGGACGCGATGAATTCAATTCCTGACGAGCATCTCTGCCATCTCTGGCATCTCTGGCATCTCTGCCATCTCTGCCATCTCTGTAGTCGTCTCTGGTATCTGCCCGGCCACGTCTGCTCCGGCCAGGGGCTTCAGATTCGTAATCTCGCCAGTTGTCTCGATTGTCATCCATGGTGTCACGGGAGTGACGCGGTTCCCGATAAGAATAACGCATGGACTTGTCATCGGATTCCATCCGTTCCGGTGCGTTTTTCATTTCCCGCATGAAGGATCCCATGAACTTACCCAGTCGCTGCCCCATTTCGACAGCATCTCCCTGGTCAGAAGCTCCCATCATGCCTGGTGCCATCATTCCTGGGGCCATGGAGGTCATGTCTGGGGTCATGCCTCCTCCCGATGCTGTGCGGGCATTGCCCAACCATGCCGCGCCGCATGCCAATACAAGAAGAAATGCTCTATAATGCAAGACTTTCCTCATGGCTCGCCGATTTGCATCCAACACGGTTTTTGGCACCGTTTAAAGTTCATCATAGGTATGATAGCAGCATAGACCATCCGGAAACCAGGATCAAAATGCGTTTATTGCATTATTTCGTATATCAGTCTCTTCTTGTAAACTCTTTTTAAATCGTTTGCAACCAAAATTACGCATGACACCCAATTTCTACTGGGTTGATGGCGTCGCTTCCGCAGGTGGAGCCACTTTCTGGTACTCTGTGGGGATCGCAAACAGTGTGGCGGGTTGTGGCCCCTCTTGGATGTTGGTCAATTCCACAACAAGTCCATCCGCGTAGTGTTCGCGAATCGCAATCTGTAAGCGCGTATCAACCCACAAATGAGCATGCGGCACATCTCTTTCCGGTCCCTTGATGACAATCTCCCAATGCATGACAGATCGACCCAGAAGGGTTTCTGTTCCCACCTGACGACACATGAATCCCTTGTTGGTGCGGCAGGGACTCTCAGCCTCGTCAGGCAACGGCGGACGCGAAATGGCAATCCCGGTACGTTCCATATAGCTCTTTTCGTTTGGAAATACAGTCCAGATCGTTTTGCGGGTTGGTTTGTGGATCAGAATGACTGGCATCCCATTGCGCACCGTTTCGCTGCGAATGCCTTCAGGACTCACAAACAATTTGCCCATGACCGTGGTCTTGCGGTCTGTCAGAAGACGTTTGACATCGGCAGAAAACGATACCATCCGACTTTCGGGCGACTCGCTCCAGGCACCCAACGGAAAAGCCAATACCCAAACCAAAATAGCCGCCAGGCAGGTGTTCAGAGGTAGTCGGGTCATTCGAGTCATTCTTCCAGGTTCAACACAATCCCTTGTATGCCGCCATTCAGGCAAAAAATCAGAAACAAAGTCAAAAGCAAAACCCTGGGGGATGTCAAACGATGGCATAATCGATTTCCTCAACGATTCAGCAACCAGAATACTTGGCATTAATCCTAAAGAACTCATCGGCAGGGGCTGGAGGGATTGTTTCTTGCCG
>JAMOBH010000387.1:0-4793 GCA_039908085.1 Magnetococcus sp. YQC-5 | reverse complement strand
ATTTTTAATATTAAAAAAAAAGAGGGGGTCTGGGGGATTCATCCCCCAGGGTTTTGTTTTTGATCCGCATCCCGCAACAGATTCAGTTCTGCTGTAGAGAAGATTTTGTCTGTGTCCAACAGTATGACAAAATGATCGTGTTGTTTTCCCATGCCACGAATGAAGTCGGTACGCAGACCTGTGCCGATTTTGGGTGGAGGTTCGATCTGACTGGGATCCAACTCCATGACTTCTTTGACCGAGTCAGCCATGGCCCCGATGACCGAGGTGCCATCCTCCTGGGTGACATCGATAATTATGATACATGTATTGACTGTTTTTTCACTTTTAGGCATGCCGAATTTCAGGCGCAAGTCCACCACCGGGACCACACTGCCCCGCAGGTTGATCACCCCGCACATGAAATCCGGGGTTCTGGGAATTTTGGTCAAGGTGGTGAACTCCAAGACCTCCTTGATTTTGGAGATGTCGATAGCGAACACCTCCTTATCCAGATGAAAGGTCAGAAACTGGGTTGGTTCCATGATGGCAGGAACGCTCATGAGAGATACTCCTGATCGTTAGAAGGTCTCGAATTCATCATCCGAATGGTTCCCCGACCCCATATTCATTTCAATACCTTCGGCTTTGCGTGCTGGGGCGGGCAGTGCTTTTGGGGCATGTTTTTGAATATTGGAGATTTGTGGTTTGAAAGTACTTTTAGTTTTTTGGGAGATCGGTTTCCGTCTGGCTGTATTGGTTTGCTGACCAAGATCGAAAAACGAGATGGATTGGGCCATCAAGTCGGCTTGTGAACTCAATTCTTCAGCAGTTGCGGCCATTTCCTCGGCAGCACCCGCATTTTGTTGAATCACCTGATCAAGTTGTTGGATGGCTTTATTGATCTGTTCCGAACCTTGATTTTGTTCCTGGCTGGCGGCAGCGATTTCCTGGATGAGTTCTGCTGTTTTTTGGATATCAGGGACCAGTTTGTTGATGATCCCACCTGCCCGTTCTGCCACATCCACGCTGGTAGCGGAAAGATGACTGATTTCTCCGGCAGCGGTTTGGCTTCTTTCAGCCAGTTTGCGGACCTCGGCTGCCACCACGGCAAATCCTTTTCCGTGTTCTCCAGCGCGAGCGGCCTCAATGGCGGCGTTCAAAGCCAAAAGATTGGTTTGTCGGGCGATTTCTTCGATAATGCCAATTTTGGAAGCGATTTCCTTCATGGCATTTACGGCTTCAGAGACGGCTTTGCCACCTTCTTCTGCATCTTTGGCGGCTTTTTGTGAGATGTTTTGGGTTGTGTTGGCGTTGTCTGTATTCTGTTGGATATTGGATGACATTTCTTCCATGGCAGAGGATGTTTCTTCAATAGAAGCTGCCTGTTCAGTGGCACCATGAGAGAGATTTTGCGAGGAATTGGAAATTTCATTGCTGCCGATGGAAACTTGCGATGCCGCTGCTGAGACTTCGCCAATCACCTCACGCAGCTTTTCCACCATGTTTCTGATCGCCATGAAGATTCCTGTTGATTTTTCGGAATGGTCGAACTGTATGGTCAAGTCACCGTTGGCTACTTTTAATGTCAAATCGCAGATTGCTTTGGGTTCGCCACCAACTTGTGTGAGGATCAGACGAACCACATACAACCCCATTCCAAGGCTTAAGAGGATGGCTGCCAGAATGGCAGAGTATATAAAAGTATATGTTTGACTGACTGATGTTTTGTTGGCTTCCTGGCGTTTCCCCATCAGATCTGTTTCTTCGCCGCTGAAGTCAGCCATGAGTTGGCGAAATTTGTCGAAATAGAGCTTGCCACGACCTTCTCCGACGGTTCTGGCCATGTCATCCATATTCTTGGCCGAGCCGATTTTGCGGCGCAAGGCGATCTCATGCTCGACGACATCCTTTTTCCAGGCACTGATTGTGGATTCAATTTCACCCAAAAGTTGAACTTGTGCTGGGTTGTCATCCACGATTTTTTTCAGGCCTGTGGTCAATTCAAAGAATTGTTGACTGCCGTTCGTGTAAGGTGCCAGAAAGTCTTCTTTGCCAGCCAACAAATAACCCCGTACACCAGTTTCCATATTCACGGCAGCAAGCAGGATGTCGTTGGCCTGTCCAATGACCTGGTAGGTGTGGATCACCGAATGGATGGATTGTTTCATCTGTTCACTGTTTTGCGACCCACTGAGATTCATTTCCTTCACTCTTTTATCCATAAGGGCATTTTCACGATCAATAAACGTCTTGATCTGTCCCCTGAATTTGTCAAAAAAGACCTTGCCCCGACCTTCGCCAATCAGTTTGGCTATGTCGTTCATGGTCTCGGAATTACCTATCTCACGACGTAGGGCAATGGAAGGTATCGTATCTTTTTCCTGCCACTCGCGCAGGATTTTTTCCACATCTGTCAACCGATTGACTTGTTTGGGATTATCGTTGACCGTATCCTTGAGGGCAGCGATGGTCGCGTAGGCTGCCTTTTCCCCCCCTTTATACGGATCAAGAAATTCTTCTTTACCAGCCAACAAATATCCACGCATACCGGTTTCCATGTCTACCGCTGAACCGATGATGGAAGCAGCTTTGCCGAGGACTCTGTAGGTATGAGCGACCATTTCATTGGTTGCGATGATTTTGCTCATGTTATTGATGACTACAAAGCCAACCAATAAAAGCAAAGCCAAAGGTATGGTGATTCCTATTAATATTTGTGTTCTTAACTTTAAATTTTTCATAATTTTTATCCCTTTATTTTTTAAGTTGTGATTGTGTCGTGTTTTCGTTTTCAGAATGACTCGCTAAGAAGGTGAATGGGTGCCTGATCAGCAGCATGGATCCAATGGGTCATCCAATTATTTGAATATTTACTATCTATCCCCCCCCCCCTGGGAAAGTCAAGTAAAAATTATGTGTATTCATAAAAAAATTGATTTTTTAAATTATTATTTGTCGTTAAAATATTCAATTAATAAATATAACTTTGTTGACCGTAACTGGTTTGAGTTTGTTTGGGAATTCATCAAGGCTGTTTATCGGATACGATGCAATAGTGGTTGATCCAGCGGGCATTTGCCTGCTGGCTTCCCCAATAAAGACCCAAGGGTTCTGATTGGCTTGTCCCCGACACAAAAAGGGGGTAATCTGCGGATCAAAGAGCAATTGTATTTTTCTAGTTAGTGTAAGCCAACTTTTGCAAGGATTTTCTCATGACCTGGATCTGGATTCTGCCTGTCATTCTGACCATCGCATTGGCTGGGGTATTTTATCCCGTGTTCACCCGTCGCGGAGGCCTGCCTCTGCCAGCGGGCCTGGAAGGGGATGTGCGCCTGGAACTGGCGTCCCAACGGGATGGCATCCTGATGCAACTCAAGGAAATGGAACTGGATGCTGGTGCCACAGACCCTTTGACTGCCACCAATCGCGCTGAACTGGAACAGGAACTGGCACTCGTTTTGACCCGTCTGGATGCGACTGCAAACAAGCAAGCGACAGTGCCATCCGTCATCACGGCCCCGCGCAGTCCGGTGGATATCTCAATCGCCTTTTCTTCCATGCTTCTGGTGGCGGTTCTGACCGGGGGAAGCTACCTCTTTCTGGGAACGCCAGAGGAGATCGCACCAGGTGTCGAATCCAAGGTCGTTCCGGCTGAATTTGCCGCCATGGTGGATCAGGCCGCCCAAAAACTCCAAGCCACCCCGGATGACCTGCCAGCCTGGATGCGTCTGGCACGTTCTTATATGGTTTTGAATCGTCTTGACGATGCCATGAAAGCATATACACATATTCTGACCCGTCACCCAGACGCACTGGATGCGGCGGTGGGATTGGCCACGTTGCATATGCAAAGCGACAACCCCCAACTGCATGTCCAGGGGATCAAACGTTTTGAAGGGATTCTTGCCAGGCAACCCGATCAACCTGAAGCTCTTTGGTTTCTTGGTGGGGCTGCTTTCCGTGCTGGAGATCGCGACAAGGCTTTGGTGTTGTGGCGTCGTCTTCAACCTCTGCTCCAGCCTGGAACTCCTGCGCGCAAAACCGTGGATCAGGCGATTTTGGAAATTGGCAAGAAATAACCGTCATGGAAGAGTCCTTCCATTCAGATGATTCGATCTACCATCGCCTGTTTTCTTATCCTGAGATGGTGGTCGATTTGTTGCAACATTTTCTGGATCCCTCGATTCATGCGCAGCTTGATACGTCAGGCATGAAACGATTGAATACCAAGTTCACTGCCCGAATGGGACAGCGCAGGCGGGCTGATGTGGTGTGGGAGATTCCCATCCGTTCCGGTGGTTCTTTGTGTGTTCTGTTGATTTTGGAATTCCAGTCTGAAACAGATGAATGGATGGTGTTGCGGCTTGATGTCTACACTGGACTGCTTTATCAGCAGTTGGTGGACGAGCGCAAATTGAAGCCGGCTGATGGTTTGCCTCCGATTCTGCCCATTGTTCTCTATAATGGAACGTCTCGTTGGCACGCGCCCACTTGTTTGGGGGAGTTGATCCGAGTGCCAACGGAATCGCCGTTGTTGAAATATCAACCGGAAATGCGCTATTATATCATTGATGAGGGGCGGTTCCTGGATGCGGAGTTGAAAGGCATACACTCTTTGTTGGCGATTTTTTTTCGCTTGGAGTGTCCGGCCAGCCCGGAGTCGATTTTGGATGCCAGTCGTGACTTGGTGAACTGGTTTGCCATCCATCCAGATGGTCCGCCGGTCAAGGAATTGTTTCGTGCATTATTGATTGCAAGCTTGGAGAAACTCAAAAAGCCGGATTTCCTTCCACCCATGCCTGCAGAACTGG
>JAMOBH010000050.1:0-23193 GCA_039908085.1 Magnetococcus sp. YQC-5 | reverse complement strand
GTTGGACGGCTTGACTAAGAGCCTCCGTATCACAGTTATTGGTCCCGATGGTTGGGCGCAGAAGTTCCCAGACACCCAGGAGGACAAGCTCGCTGATCCGGTAGGGTGCTTCAAGATTGTCAACGTCACGAGCCCAGACAAACAGTATCCAGAGACAGATATTCATCTGCCGGGCAGCACGAACGCGGGCTCTGGAAGACTCAGAGCCAGACTGGCGCAACTCATGGATCAGCCGCGAAAAATGCTGATAGGACACGTCAGGCTCATCAACCATGGCGACCGCCTTCCTGAAGTTACTGCGCATGGATTCCGGGAGGATCTCATCTCTCAGCAGCCCTTGCAAAATCAGACCAGCAAGCTTATCGCCGTTCCATTCGACAAAAGAAATTCTATCAGTTGTATTCTCATCTATGTACCCAGTGAGTGGTGCACGCACCTGTTCACGGACATCACCACCGAAAGCTAAGCAGATAACAATCTGCAACCCATGGTATTCCCGAGGAATCCAGGTTCGGATATACACATCCCGGATCTCATTAAGAGATGAACGTAATGCCTGCGGTGTGCCGTCCCACTCTTGGCGGGTGAGATCTCCCTGTTTGACGGAAAACAGAAAAAGTTTATGTTTCCCTTCATCGTCCTCACCGACAGACGCGATGTCTACCCCGTATTGGCGAGTACCCCGTTTGGGTCGTGAAATGACGGTATGCCCCAATTCACTCAGCAGATCGGGGAGTATGGCATCTAATTCTCCCCGTTCCTTGAGGGACGCTAGGTAGTCCCGGATCAAGAGTTTCATGAAGTTCTCTTTTCGTATTGAAAATTATAAAGGATCCAGTGAAAACCTACTGGATCTACACTCTCCATACGCGGCATTTCAAACGAAACTCCGTGAGACTGCATTTCCATCTCCACCGGTCGAAAGGTGTCTTCGCCTTCCTTGATAAGGATGCGAGCGCGGTTGCCGTAGAGCAGCACGGACTGCTTCGCCAATCTACGTAATATAGACTGGCCCTGCGCATGCTTGTGAGCACTACGCATTTGGTCCGACCAACGCAAGTGTTGAATGCGGCGATGATGTTCGGATGGCTGCAACTCCTTGATGGGAGGAATTGCCTGCACGGTGTTGAAATGAATCTTGTGTTGCTCCAAGGCTTGTTCGACACGACTCTTTGCGAGGTCATCCAACGGAAGAGCTTCAAGATATTCACGAACACCGTGATAATTCAGGAGCAGATACTGAACCAGTAGCACCTGCACCTCTTCTGCAGTCTCTGCATCACAGACTCGAAGCACTGATACCAGAATTGACGTGGCTGTGGTTGGCTTCAAAAAAAACCAGCCAATTGCCTTGCGGCAGAGGAACACTTGGTCCGCAAGTGAAATGGCAAGGTCTTCGACGCGCAGGTCTATTGGCGGTCCGGCCAGGTCGCGGCTTTGCAGAGAATCGGCAAGTCCCTGGCAGATGCGTGGTGCGCCGAGCAATAACCACTGGACCACGACACGACTGAGGCGATCCGAAGGACCGTCGAGTAACGTTCTGATGAAGCTGTCGAGTTCCGTGAGTTTAAGCCTGCCATCGGGCAAGAAGAACAGCTGCGTCACAAAGGATATTGCCTCATCTTCGTATCCATGCTCCATCAAGGATTGCAGTCCAAGGTCAAGCTCATTCACTGTCCCTTTGTTGGCAGGATTGATGTGCATGAGGGCATCCAAAAGACTGGAGGCGATATCTGGCCACAGGGTGGGACGAGATGCCCATAGCATATGGGCACACTGATGGATGGTAGAGTCGCCGCCGTTCTCAACAAGCCGACGCACTAAGGTAACTGCCTCAAGCGGAGGGAGATCGGGGTTACGTCTCAGAATTTCCGCCGTGGCGTGAAGCAGGCTGGCACGGAGGTTGTCGTCAACACCAGCGTCCAGAAGTGTGCCGAAGGCGGCGAAGGTCTCAACGCACGAGGTTGGATCATGATCGTCAATGCGGCTGAGTGCCAAGATGGCAGCGAGACGGCGATCATCATGATAGGCAAGTGCCATTTTGCGAGCCTCAGTGACATCGTTTACCGCTTCCAGCGCAAAAGAAAGGTGTCGGCTGGCAAGGTTATCACCGATGTGCGCCGCCGCGATTACCTCGCGAGCACGGTGGGGATCTTTTGCGCACCAGGAGCGGAAGGCAGAGTTAGGCTGAGTAGCAGCGAGATCTGCGCCACCATGGATCACCAACGCCTCAATGCAGGTCATCATGCGCACGGGCGTTGCGTCCAACTCAGGCAGGACATTGCAGAAGAAATGCGTGGCCATAAAAAAACTGGAGCCATTGAGTTGCTGAAATAAACCTCTCTCGACAAGATGGAACAGATCGAAAGCTCTCTCGTTATGCAAAGCAGCACAACGCTCCTCAATTACACGAATTGCAGCCGGATTACTGCCTAACCCGAAAGAGTGCCCCATTTGGCTGGCCAACATGTCGTCTTTGAAGAGTTGGACCAGTTCCTCCCGTGTGGGTTCTGAAATTTTTTTCATCCAATCACTTCATCCTCATTATGATACGCCACACTGGCACTCTCACCCCACATCACGCCCGATGCCGTAGGGCGGTAGCAACGGGAAACACATACAACCACCAACGACTCAAACGCATCTCGTCCGGACAACGCGACGGGGGAACAACACCAACACGTCCAAATGTACCACCAGCGGCTCAAACGCATCTCGTCCGGCCAATGCGACGGGGAACAACGCCAACCACCAGCGACTCAAGCACCTCCCATCCGGCCGCCGCGACGGGAACAACGCCGCACTACCAGCAACTCAAACGCCGCTCGTCTGGCCAATGCGCCGGAGAACAACGCCAACCACCAGCGATTCAGGCGCATCTCGTCTGGACGACGCGGCCAAGTATCAACGACTCAAACGCACCTCGTCCGGCCTACACGCCGGAGAACAACGCCAACCACCAGCAACTCACCCTCTCCTGCCATCAGCGCGTCAGGCCGTTGCCCCACTCAAACGCATCTCGTCCGGCCAACGCACTGGGAAATAATGCCACCAGCGACTCAAACGCATCTCGTCCGGCCAACGCGACAGGGAAACAACGCCAGCACGCACCACCAGAGACTCAAACGCATCTCCAAACGCCTCTCGTCCGGCCAATGCGACGGAGAACAACGCCAACCAGCAGCGACTTAAATGCATCTCGTCCGGTCAATGCGGCGGGAAACCTCCACAGCGAAGGCCACCCTCTCCTGCCGTCGGCGCGCCAGTTCTCGACCCCACCGAAATTCCCAACTTTAAAAGTCCCCTGAAAAAATCTGCAACATGTTGAATTTGTTGGACTTTATTTTTCAGCCAAAACAGCGTTTTCGTAAATGATTTCAATATGTTGCGCGAATTTTCTCCGGACTTTTTGCAGGGAACTCCTACATATGTCTCTCGATTCTCCTCGATTCCCGCAAACAGATATATGTCCCCCGCTTTCGCGATTTCTATCAATCAGTCTCGTGATTTGATCCTATAACCAATTTTATTTAACTTATTAGCCGCCATTGACAACACATCATCATAGGATCTAATAGTAACATAAGGAAGGTCCAGAGATGCATTAATTGCATCAATTTGATTTGTTTTACCTTTTCTTCCAATAATTAAAAACATTCTAGGTTTGTAAATATTTACACCATGTTTATTAAAAACCTTGTAACGATTTCTTTCATCATCAAAAAACAAACTGTACGTTCTCAATTGTGCACATGCTTCGTAAACTGCTGAAGAGAAACGCACACGATTCTTCTTGATAACAAATACTTTCTGAAATGTAGATTTAATTTCAAGCAAATCACAAAATTTTTCCTGATCAACTGGCTCAAGGACAAAATCAGGAATTAGTTCACTGCCATCTCTACTTAAAGTAAGTTTTGAATGCGCTTTTTTGTAGTCATCATTTAATATGAAGTCAGGATTTCTTTCAAAAAATTTATGAATGTCCTCCTCTTTTGTGGACATATTATTAATTAGATATTCAAACTCTTCAACGGTTTGCTGCATCAGGTGATTCTCTATTGAAAATATATAGAGAAGAGAATGTTTATTGTCATAATTATCCAAAAATTTATACTTGCCATCTTTCGACAAACTAACCAACCTGATCTTTCCATCAATTAAAGAAAGTGCTATATCCTCTTCAAGTTCATCATTTTCTTTAGTTTCATACTTTATCAATTCGCTGTCTACAGCGACATTAGCCGCTTGAAAACCTTTTTGGCCTCTTATTACTTCAAATGTAACATATTGTCCTTCTTCTAGAGTTTTAAACCCTTCCATGTTAAGTGCCGAAAAATGAACAAAAACATCCTCCCCTCCATCACTTGGTGCAATAAAACCAAATCCCTTTGAATCGTTCCACCATTTAACAACTCCATTGATTGCAGTCACTTAAGCACTCCTAAAAATAAACGCTCTTGCCAACCACCTGCGACTCAAACGCATCTCATCCGGCCAACGCGACGGGGAACACCCCAGAATGTGCCACCAGCGACTCAAACGCATCCCGTCCGGCCAATGCGACGGGGAACAACACCAGCAAGTTCAGCTAAGCGCGTTTCACCAACAAATGCGTATGGTGTCCCCAGATTCTATCAGCAAATGCGTATGGTGTCCCCAGATTCAATGCGCTGGCCGCCCTCTCCTGCCGTCGGCGCACCAGACTTCGATGCTACCCGATTTCCCCTCACCATCCCATCACTATTCGGCACGATCGTTCCGCTCCCAAACAAATCTGGGGACACCATACAAACAAATCTGCAAATCTGGGGACACCATACGCATTTTCCGTTGAAAATATGTATGGTGTCCCTCGATTCAGCACTGCCGTCGGTGCGCCAGTTATCGAGCTTACTAAAGTTCCAAAATTTAGATGTGTCCCAGAAATTCCGCATCAATATACCGCAGGATTCTTCAGCCTGCGTGCTGCATCCCAAATTGTTTCTTGGATTATCTCTTCAGTACGTTTGAGAGTTTTTGCTTTCCGATCATATGCGCTTAAAGAAGACCTGTCAAAACCAATCGACTGCTCTAACATTATATAGGAAAGCCTACTTTCATGGGAAACAGCATCGCTCTTGATATCGTCCTTCCATGTAAGAGTTATCCAGAACACAATATCCTTATCTTGGTTTGCCGCCTGCACATCCCCAATTGTTTGTTTAAATGATTGTCCGCGCCGGTCAACTGTTAACGAGATAGATGGGCCAGAAGATGTCCCGATATCAGAAAAATTTGTCCATTTTAGTGAGATTCCTAAAAGTTCCTGCACAGCATCAACACAGTTCTCTACAGTCAACTCAGACGCAAAAGGAATTTCAAGCTCAACTGGCGTCCAATTATTCTTTATTTTCAAAACAAATTTTCCGTTGGATATCAATCCTGCATATCTTTTTATATTTTCATCATAATATTTTGCTTTGCGAAATGCCTCGATAACCTGATCTTCTGTCACTGTTACACGGAAATCGAACATATCTTTTACATTTTCAAAGTGTTTACTGCACAGATCATTCCAATACTCTGGACCTAGAAATTTAATATTATTATGCAAAATTCCCAGCGATGCAGCCTCGGATAGTATATCCTTAACTGCATTTCCGGTATAATTGGCGTTTGTTGCATAAACGTAACTCTGCCATGGAATTGTATTTCTCACAATGGCAGCCGATTTAAGAGATTTGATGCTCTCACTCGCAGACAGTGACCCAAACGAACCTCGCTCATCGCTTTTGCACTGGATTGCTGTTTCATCGGTTCGTCTTAGGATATCGATACCACAATCTGGCGCGTTCAAACGCTGAAGTTCAGCAATCCCATATTCAGCAGCAAGCAGATTAAAACACAAAGATTCCCATGAGTTACCAAACGTTGTGTCTGGAGGCTTGACTCGGAGAAACTCTGAAGAAAAACTGTATCGCATGTCGAGTATTACCTCACGTAAAAATACAAAAAACTGTAGATCTTATCAATAGTCACCCTCTTCTCTTGGCAACGCACCAGATTTCGATGCTACCCGATTCCCCCTCACCCTTCCATCACAATTCGACATGATCGTTCCGTTTTTGGTTGCCAAACTCCTCTCGTCCGGCCAATGCGCCGGAAAACAACGCCACCAATGACTCAACCGCATTTCGTCCGGCCAACGCGCCGGGGGAAAACAACGCCAGCACCCACCACCAGCGACTCAAACGCTTCTCGTCCAGCCTACGCGACAGGAAACAACGCCAACCACCGGCGACTCAAACGCCCCCCGTTCGGCCAATGCGACGGGGAACAACGCCGCCCCATCTGGCCAATGAGCCAGAGAGCAACGACAGCAGAGCACACGCCACCCACGGATTCAAACGCCTCTCGTCCGGCCTACGCGCCCCTTGCCACGCTGCACATGCAGCGATGTCACGCCGAAACGCGGAAAATGCGTAGGTGTCCCGCGACTTCAAACGCCTCCCGTCCGGCCAAGGCGACGGAGAACAACGCCAGTGACTCAAACACCTCCCGTCCGGCCAAGGCGACGGAAAATAACTCACCAGAGACTCAAACGCATCTCGTCCGGCCAATGCGACAGGGAACAACGCCAGCATGTCCAGCCAAAACCACCATGAGTAGGTCTATCAGACGAAACTAACCGACGTAAAGTGGAAAGAACCATGCGATCCCAAAAAATCGGACTCCGGTTTGTCAGTCCAACCAAGTTTTTGCGTCGGAAATCGACGCAAAAACCTTAATTTATTTACTAATTTTGAATGTGCTGTCGTTCAGGACAGATCAAGTTCAACACCCAGGGAACTGGAGACCTTCAGAAGGCCTGCCTCAAGGCTGTACAACGACCGTCCCTTAAACACACCCAGGCACTCCCAGAACGTTTTCATCGCTTCCTGGCACATCCCTCGGACGAGTTGGATACGGGCAAGGGCAAGCAGTCGTTCACATTGCCTCAGATTGTAACCGCTCCCCGAGATGATGGTGTTCGCCTCAATGTAGGCTTTCTCCGCCGCCAGCAGAGGGTGTGACTCTTCCGAATCCAATTGAATCGTGCAGTTCAGCAGGTGGCAATCTGCCACCAGCGGCCTCATAGCCATCCGCCGAGCCAGACGGAAGGCCTTGTGCAATTCCTTCAAGGCTAACTCATGGTAGCCTGCTCCGTGCCAGACCCGTGCGAATGCAAGATGCACGTGGGGTCTAATCTCGTCGACCTTGGACTCCTCAGCACATCGGACAGCTCGTTCCATGAAGGCCTTGCTAACCGGGAATTCCCCCTTCCGGGCGTAGGCCTGCCCCATGATGCTATACCCCAGGGCGAGTTCGTCGGCCCATCTGTTCTCCTGGGCGACGGCGTTCATAGTCATGGCGCGCTGCGCCACCATCTCCAAATCGTCATCGGTTCGAGCCGTGTCCAAAAGCAACCGGCAGTAGTTGAATCCCGCCTTGCTTATAAGGACAGTCTCTTTCGTATGCTCAAAGTGCATTTGTTCGGAAAGATGGAAAATATCGAGCGATTCTTTGATTACCCCTGTAGTGTATTGGAGGTAGGCAAGGCCCCACAACGCATTGAGTACGCAATCCATTTTTGTAGGAAGTGATCCCATTTCGGGCACCTCCCGTGATAGTCGTAAGGTGTCTGTCGATAATTTGTGGGTTCCGAAGAGATCGCTGCCTTGATCCACCTTGTAGCAAACCAACTCACACCGTGCGATCACCATATCACCGACCTTCTTCTCTCCCTTGTAGAACTCGATGGCAGCCTCTTTCATTCGGATGGCTTCCGATAATCGGCCCAAATTCGCAAGCAAAAGGCTGACGTCGCTGCAAAGCATGCCTCTGCTGAAGGGTGGAATGGGAAAGCACTCCATCGGGGCCAGGAACCCGTTGGGGAAGAAATTAGAAAGGACCGACAACAGGGATGTATATGCACCTAATTGCTGTCTCAGATGGGAGCGTCGGTTGTTTGTCATTCGGCGATGGTAAGTCTCAAAGTAGACCGTAGCCGGATCGCGCCCTTTGCAGCCATGGGCAATGGCATGGATGAAGGTCCCCATATCCCTGATTGAGTAGGGAGTCGGCACCGAAATGTCGATGAAATGGCTCCATAGGCGTTGATGGGCCGATCTGTAGGCATCCAGGTTTTCCTGCTTCAGCCGCTCCCCGAAAAATTCCCGGACAATGGGATGGGCGTCGATGTCAGGTTCCTCCTCGGTCAGGTCCACGTGCATCAGGTGCCATTGCCGTAGCCTTGCCACAGCGGAAACGATTTCGTGCGCCCCGGCCTCCTTCAGACGGTTGTTCAAGCCGTCCATGCCATAGCCGTCGCGCAAGGCCATGAGCGCATCCCATCCGAACGGTCGGTCAAATAGCCCGAGGATCCGTAGCAACTCCCGCATCAACTTCTCGTTCGTCTGTGCCAGTGCTCCATCGAACCACGCCAGGATATTCTGGGCCGGTTCCCTGTCGGCATCCAGAGACCACTGGGAGGCGAGGAACCGCCCCGCCTTCCTCATCGCGAATGTGTAAATGAATGCGGCGGCCAGGGTCAACGCGAAGGCGTGATGGCTACAAGACCTGCTGATCTGATCGAGCTCGATGTCGTCTCCGGAAATTCCCTGATGGCGTAGCAGTTCCCTGGCACCCTCATTAGTCAGAGGAGGCAGGGATAGCTCGGCGAACACCGGGGACTCCCGGATGTCCGGATCGGTGAGGGACTCCCTCGACGTAATTAAGCAAATGTTGTCGCCGGGATGATCAGCCAGAGTCGTCAGCAGCCCCTGGATTCCAGGATCGATGAGGTTACCACGCAGAGCCTCATCAGCACCCCCCAACTGGATCGGCTCCAACCCGTCCAGAATCAGGATTGTCGGCTCTCCGGCCAGCTTCGAGGCAAACTCTGCCCCGAGCGTGAAGTCCTTCTGGTCGGTGGAAGTTTCAACACCGTACTCCCCGAGCCATTCCTCTAGGAGAAGCCGTGAACTGATCCCCTGGTTCCGGCTACCCTGGGAATAGAAGGAATGGGCGAATAGTCGATATTTTGCTCTCCACTTCCGCCTCCCCAGCCACCAACGGACCAAGGATGATTTCCCCATTCCCCCAGGGCCAATCCAAGCGATCTGCCGCTTGCCGGAATCGACCTCCCGGTCCAAGGCTTCGAGTTGACCTTTTCTGCCAAACAGGCACTCTATCCGTCCAGGAACACGCGCCAATGCCTCATCAGGAATCGTCCATCCGCCATCGTTGCTATCCCCGACTTCTGTCTCCGGCTCTGTAGGAACGGGGCACGACATCAACAAAGCCCGAAGGAAATGTGGCGCAATGGTACAGGCGTATTCCCGCCACGCCACCGTTTCTGAAGTGCTCTTATCGGCGTTAGCTAGATCAGACACCCCCTTGATCATCAGGAATCCCGGATTTTCTGCCGCCTGCATACAGGCGACCGCCACTCCAGATGACTCCATATCGACACCGATCAAACGGTGCCACCCGTTGAGGGACTGCTTGAGAAATGCTTCCTTCGCCACAACCTTGTCGCCACAGGCCACGTTGCCAATATGCCTCTTGGATTCCCCAAGGCCGGGCCGAGGCGTCTCCGACGTCCTGTCGGTCCACTCGGTGGCTCTCAGGGCCTGGACGCTTCCGATCAGCCTCTGGTCGACGGTATACGTGCGGAATCGGACTTCAGGGACAGAGTTTTCTTGGATCTTCTGATGCTCGTAATCGACGATCTGCCTGGGAACCAGGACATCTCCCAGGGCGACGCCTTCGTCAAAGACCCCCCCCGCGATGCCGACCAGGATAACGTATCTCGGGGACCACCGACGGATGGCATCGGAGGTGGCGGTGGCTGCCTCAACACGCCCCATATCAAGCAATGAAACCAGCACGATCCGATAAGATCCGTCCATGCCAGTTGGCAGGAGAACCCGTCCCGAGTAATAGACTCGGATGTCGCCTTGCTCAGCCGGAAGTCTCCTTAACTCTGGGAAGACACTGAGGGTTGCATCCCGCTCCTCCTCAAGTGCCGTAATGAACAAGAAGTCGATACCAGAGCTTCGCATCTTACCACCTTTTATTTCTTTCAAAATACAAAAAATTTTTATTTTGTAGTAACTATCCCCCGGCAGAGCCGGGGGCAGTCTGCAACGGTGTCATGTCAAGAAGCGATCGACTCAAACGCATCTCGTCCAGGCCAATGCGCCGGGGAACACCACCAGCGACTCAAACGCATCTCGTCCGGACAACACGCCGGGAAATGACGCCACCCACCAGCAACTCAAACGCCTCGCTCCCGGCCAACACGACGGGGAACTCCCCCCAACTCAAACGCATCTCGTCCAACCAACACGACGGGGAACAACGACAGCATGCTCACCCAGGTATAGCAGCAGCAAGTCAAATGCCTTTTGTCGGTGGCCAACACGACGAAAAACAACGACAGCACATACAGCAAAACCACCGCCGATGAGTCTATCAGACGAAACCAACCGATGTAAAACTGAAAAAACCACGCTACACAAAATTTGCGGATATCATAACCAATACTGGTACTGGATGGCGTTGGTTTCGCCCGTTCCGTACCCTGTTCCACCACGGCAAGGCCAAAGGCATATGTCTTGCCCCTGGTTGTCTGGAAACGGTCAGTTTCGGATAATGACCCAAGCAACCGACAAGAACAGGAGGACCGAACATGGGCAGACCATCCAATTTGACCCCAGAACAGCGCACAGAGATCGTATTAGCCTTGTTGCGGCGCGAGGCCCCGGCATCTGTACTGGCCCGCCGTTATGGTGTCAGCACCAAGACCATTAGCCAATGGAAAGATGATTTTATCGCTGCAGGCACGTCTGGTTTGGCCGCAGGAAAACGCCAGGCGGTTGACAATGCAAAGCAATTGGCCGCGTTAGAATCGGCAGTGGCAGAACGTGACCGAGTCATCGGCGAGTTGACCATTGCCAACGTGATTCTAAAAAAAAATGGTGCCGTCCTCCCCTCGACGACAGTTTTCGCCAGGAGTTGACGGTTATGTGCCAATCCAACCCCATTGTCCGGCAAACAAAGGTTCTGGCACTGCTGAATATCAGCAGGTCGTCGTGGTATCATCGACATGTCGGCCAGGAGGATCGGCGTACTCCCGGTCCAAAAAGAACGGCCATCCAAGAGGAAGGCACTGCTGCGGTCCGCAAGGTGGCGGAAGGCTATCCAATGTGGGGATATAAACGGATCGCTGTTGTCTGCCGCCGGGAAGGCATTCAGGTTTCCAACAAGCAGGTCTACCGGATCATGAAGGAGCTTGGTTTGCTGCAACAAATCAAGCCCAGAAAAGCCGAACTTTATCAGGTAGCTAAGCTTTTCGAATTGTTACCCCAGAGACCAAACGACCTGTGGCAGACCGACGTGACCTATATCCACATTCCCGGTCATGGTTGGTGGTATGCGGTAACAGTGATTGACTATTTTTCCCGCTACTTGCTGGCATTGCACCTGACCCCCAGCTACGCAGCTGTCGAGGTGAACAAGGCTATCAAGCAGGCCATGGACAAGGCTGAGTCCATTCACGGCAAGCTGTCCAAGCCCCCATTCCTGGTGACGGACAATGGCTCATCCTTTTTGGCCAAACGGTTTCAAGAGTTTATCGCTGACGGCTTTCAGCATGTGCGCATCCAGTACCGTACTCCAACGCAATTGGGGCTCCTGGAGCGGTTTCATCAGACACTCAAGATTGAAGAGGTATACTGGAGGCTCTACGACAATCCTGGCCATTGCCGTCAGAGCTTGGCAGCCTATCATGAGGTTTACAACACAATCAGGCCGCATTGGGCCTTGAGACCGGAGGGTGGTGGCGATCCAGTCACCCCAGCAGATGTCTATGCTGGTGGGGTCTCCATCACGATTCCGAAGTGGCAGCACTGGGCCAAGGCCGCCAAGAAGAAGCTGCAAGAAATGATGGAGGCTGATGCCGACAAGGCACTGGCGGCATGACCATCATGGACATGAAACCAATCCGGCCTTTCCGTGTCCAGTCGAACTGGGAGCCAAGACAGCATACCCAGCCAAACCAAACGGCGCAGACGTGTGGCAACTGGGTGCGAAGATTGGCGGATACCAGCGAGGAGCGACGGGAACAAAACGGAGGGGAACTGTCTGCCGCTCACGCCACCGGCAACCGCGCCTACAGAGTATCTGAAGGTCGCGATGAATGGTAGGGTTTACCGGTTGTGGCCACGGTTGAACCACCAAAAAAAGGCGCACACGTATGGCAAACCGTACAAAAACGTGCTCATGTCAACCTCGACAGACTCCGTTTCAACTCCCGCCACCCTACCAACATCCAGCCGACGGAAACCTGTTGACTCTATTCCAACTCCCGCCACCCAAGGAGGCCGAACTACAAAATTGGCATGTTGTGGATAAGTCCAACAAGAAGCCAATTTCATTCAAAATAGTGAAGTCTAAAAACCTGTTGACCTTCAAGGCCGAAGTCAACAGGTTTTGGAGAATGTGGCGACATGGAGAAGAGAGGGGGCGGTTTCCGGGGTGACTGGCGCAAAAATCAGCCGACAACCCCACAAAGCCACCCGCGCTAACCTTTGGAAACATTGGAGTTTTTTTGCACAAAAAAGCCGCCTTTGCGGGCGGCGATTTTGCGAAGAACGACTTGCAAAACTTAAATGGTGGAGGAAACGATACGCTTTTCGGAAAATTCTCCACCTCTTTGCTGCAGCGCAGCAAGAGAACAGTTTGACGCCATCTTGGCCAACCAAACGATACGAAATTGTGCATCTTCCCGGTATTTAATGGATTTCACCGTTTTATCAAACTCTTCACCCGTGCGGCGCAAGGCACCTGTTGACTCTCTTTCAACTCCCGCTTGGGTGGCAATGGCTCCGTCGGAACACTCTCTGACATTCTCTGTTATTCTCTGTGACTATTCGTCAACATTGGAAGAAGCCACCTGTCCTGCTGTACTTGCTTCCTCCTCCCGTTCGGCGTTCGTTACTCGGAATGACTGGTCAACCCTCCGGGGCGAAACACACCGCCGAAAGTCAAGACGGATCCGCCAGGACACCCTCAATCGTGGTAGCATCCAATATCCGCAGACTCCACTCCTCCAGGGTGGACAAATCGGCCTTGGCTATCTTGTCACTGGCCCAGGTGGGCAGGTTGCCAAAGCGGCGTTGGAGTTGGCGGGTCAGCATGGAAGAAGCCTCATCCTGTCGGCCTTCCTGTCGGCCTTTCTGCTCTCCCGCCTGGATCCCGGCCTGCCACCCCTTCTGCTCAATGTCCCTCGACCATTTTTCAACGTGTGTCGCCAACATGTTCACCACCTCCTCAAGCTCTTCGGGAATGCGCGGTAGAGAATGCGGCCCCTTGAACCGCTCCAACCCAACAGCCAACAATTCACGGAACAACCGTTTCACCGGTGGGCCTTCTGGGTGCTTGGCAAACCACTCCACCAAATCACGGCTGGCTTCCAGAATCGACGCCGGACTGCCTGGGTGTCCGATGCGGAAGAAAATCGCCGTCAGGGATTGCAGGCCCTTCAACTCCTCCTCAGGGTGTCAATAGCCGCCCATACTGTACCACCCTGTTCGGCCATAGTGTACCACCTTGGCGACTGACTTTTCCCTAATCCGACCCGCCGGTTACTGCGCCTTGCGTTGTCCACCCATTTTGATCAATTCCTGCTTTCGTTTGCCATGTGCCCGATAACTGGATCCGGTGATCTCCACGTGATGGGCATGGTGGTTGATCCGATCCAGAGCGGCATTTGCCAGTAGAGGGTCCGAAAAACAAACAGACCATTCCTCTGGCGCTCGATTACTGGTGACCACGATTGCACCCTGTTCATAGCGTCCCCTGATCACCTCGTACAAATCTTCAGCGCCGACAGGCGATATGGGACGCAGACCCAAATCGTCCATCACCAGCAGATCCGTCCGCAAATAAGCTGCCAACCTTTTCTGGTACGAACCGTCGGCACGTCCCGCATTGAGATGCGCCAACATCTGATGAACGTTGAGAAAGAGTACATCCATACCCTTCCGGCAGGCCGAATGGCCAAGGGCAACAGCCAAGTGCGACTTGCCAACACCAGTTTGTCCGTAAATCAGAACATTTTCTTTGCGGACAACAAAACCGCACGTGGACAGTTCCTGGATTGCCTGCCGGTTTATGCCGGGATTGAATGAGAAATCAAACGTTTCCAGTGTTTTGCTCGGATCAAAGCCCGCTCTTCTCAGGCGCAGTGCCAATTGTTTTTGTTCACGCCTCTCTATTTCGTCTTCCAGTAAACGTTCCAGAAAATCCGTATAGGAAATTTTGCTGTCAATAGCCTGAACGGTTCGATCTTCCAATGTTTCCAGCATACCGGACAATCGCAGGCGTTTGAGTTTGGGTTCCAGGTGATGTGGTCGTATCATCAGAACACCTCCCGGCGGTCCACAAAATAGTGGCTCACATCCCTGGTGTAACGTGGCATCGGCATCGGGATAATCGCAGCAGGCGGTGTCGGATGCAGAAGATTTCCCCAGGGTTCTTGATCCAAACCACGTTCCAGAATGCGCTTGAGCGTGGCAAAACTGATCTCGTCAAAGTCCAAAGCGCGTCGGCAGGCCATTTCCAGACGTTGGGATGTAAATTTTTCAGCCAGACCCAAGGCGATAAACCCAGAACGAACCTTCTCCATGACCGGGTCTGACAAATATCTCTGCATCCATTCCAGGGTGGCCGGACCAATCTCTTCCGCCTTTTTGAAACACCACTGCGGGGTGGCCTTGAGCAGCGCCACCTTGTGGGGTGGAAAGTGATCCTGATTGGCCATGCGACTCCTGGGCACCTGTGCCCGCCGATGCGTCGCCACCAGTTCCAGGTCATGGTAGATACGCACGGAATCAGGAGTTACCTGAACCATCAATTGCTGGTCAATCAAACGAAACGGTGCAGAATAAAATGACTTTTCAACATTCAGGTAACAATCCGATTGCAGTTTGACCTCTTTCCAAATACTGGGCTCCCACCGCGTCAGTGGCAAGGGCAGCAAAGCTGCTTGTTCGACGGAGGTGAACTGTTCCATCGGTTTCCAGCCGGTCGTGCCATGCACTCGACATCCCGCTTTTTCAGCGTTCCACTGCTGCAACTGCTCATTGGCATCGTCAATATCACAAAACCTGCGTCCAGGCATAAAATTCTGCTTGATATATCGGACGCTACGTTCAACCTTTCCCTTGTGACGCGGTGTATGTGGACGATTCGGATCCACAACGAAACCATAATATTCCGCCTGATCCCGGTAACTTCTTTGTATCTGAGGATCATGAATCGCAGCCTTCACGATCGCTGCTTTCAGATTATCCAAAACAATCTTGCCCGGCACGCCCCCGAAAAATTCAAACGCTTCCCGGTGTAATTGCAGCCAACTCCATGATGATTGATCAAAAACGATCTTTACAAACATGTGACGACTGTGCGAAAGCGTCATCACAAATACCCAGCCAGAACGTTCAATCTGCTTGATCGGATCGAACAGTTTGCCAACATAGCCGAAATCCACCTGCGCTTCGCTACCAGGCGCCACTTCAATCCGGCAAAATCCTTCCGGTACTGTCGGGCCGCGCAATTTGGCCATGAAACGGCGTACACTGGAATAGCTACCCAGATAGCCGTTATCGACAAGTCGTTGATGAATAACGCTTGCAGATATATCTCCCTCCTGCAGAAGAGTTCCAATCAGCACCCTGTATGGCTCTACGCTGGAAACCTCATGGGCAATTGTCCTGCCTGGCTTTGTCTTTTGTACGGCTATGGCAACCATTCCCGGCTCTGGCAATGGTGAATCTTTCTCAAGCCAGCCGTGGCTTTCTGCCAACTGTCTGTATTTCTTGACAGTTACACGATGAAACCCCATCTGCCGACCAATTGCCCGTTCCGTTTGTCCCAACCTCACCCGCCGAACCAATTCCTTGACGTCAAACACGGTCTTTTCCTTTCCTGCCATGATGTCGCCTCCTGGAAAGTAGAGTCAATTCCAAGAGAACAGATTGAATCATGAGCCTGATTAAGGAAAGTCAGAACTGGTACACTATGCCCGCACATCGGTGGTACACATTGGGTGAACATCAGGTGGTACAGTATGGGCGACTATTGACACAGGGACCCCCCCCTCGTCTACTACATGGTACCGCATCTCCGGCTGGTATTTCCACAACGGAGATCCGGCAGGCAGACGAATCAGATCCCTCAGGCTCGTTGCCGCATCCCATCGCGGCTCGCCGTTGAATATGACAACCGGCAGGACGGGTGGCAAGCCATCTGCCGGTTTCAATTTGCGCTCATCCACCAACTGCTGGTAGAGCAGACCGGTGTAGACATCCAGGCGCAGCACCATCCATTCGTCTATCTCCGACTGGAACTCCAGCAACAGTAGCAAAAACAAGCTGCCACCGACACGGATGGGGATCTCCCAGACGATATCCCCCCTCCTCCGCTGGCCCGTCTTGGCGGTGAACTTGGTATTCAGCCGCCGCATCTGCGACAGGTCGAGTTCCGCCAGGACATCGGGATCCATAAAATTCCGCAGCAGATCGGCCACCATCTCCGGGTGAGCGAAGAGGCGGTGGTAGATCGAGTCGGCGGTACGGGTAACGTCAGGCATAGGCGGATGTCTCGTCAAATCCTTCTGAGTGGCAGTCAAGGAGACTGCTTCCTTCGGAACATACTCGCTCCTTCATGGCAGGTCAACCCGGCCTTGCCAAAGTGACAACCAACATCAAACATTTATTCTCATCTGCTACCGACACCAACTCATACGATTGCACCCCTATAGTCCGGGACATAACTGTCAACCGGTCAGTACGATTATCTATTGTATACCATGTATTGCCTTCAGTTTTTGATAACGACTTCAGTGTGCGCACCAGGAATGGTACAGCAAAGGAACCATTATCAATCCCAGCAAGGCCGAACTCATAGCTCCAAAGATCAAGGCAACAGCCAGCCCACCAAATACCGGGTCAGGAACCATGATGGCTGTTCCCAAGACGATTGCCAGGGTGGTCAACAGAATTGGCCGCAAACGAACCGCTCCCGCCTCTGCCACCGACTCAGACAAATCATACCCCTTTCCACGATAGACATGGATAAAGTCGATGATCAAGAGTGAATTTCGTACCACCACCCCGGCCAGAGCGATCACCCCCACCATGGACGCGGCGGAAAAGCTCTTCTCCAACAACCAATGGCCAGGAAAAACCCCTATGAAAGCAAGTGGGACGACTGACATGGCCAATAGCGGTATACTGAACGAATGGTAATATGCCGCCAGCAGAAGGAACACTGAGATCAGTGCCAAACTCAGAGCCAGCCCCATATCCCGGAAGGCATCCAGGGTCAGTCGCAGTTCCCCGTCCCATAAGAGCTGATATCCTCCCAGAGTATTGGGTCGCACGGAAACAAAGCGCAAATTTCTGGTGACCAGATGCTCTTCCTCTGATAGACGGAGTCCATCCAGTCGACGGTCCAGATCCAGCACCGCCTGAACCGGCGCAGAAGCGGCCAACTCACCCCCGATGAAGACCACTCTCTCCCCGTTTTTGTGCAGGATAGGCACCGAAACGGAGCCCATATTTACCTCGGTCAATTCGGATAAAGGAATCAACTTGCCAGCCGGTGAGTTCACGAATCCTCGTTCAAGCAGATTGGGGGCAATGCGCTGTGCCCTGGGAATATGCAGACGCACAGGCACGGAAAGACGCTCACCATCCAGACGCAAATGGGCCAGCGTTTCTCCGGCCAGAAACCCCCGCAGAGAGCGAGAGACATCTGCCGACGTCACTCCTGCCAGAGCAGCCCTGTCTCGTCGGATGGATAACCGGTACTCCTTCGTCTCGAAAGGGATACTGGCCCACACTTCAGCCATATCCCAAGTCATTCGGAAGGCTTCCATGATCTGCATGGCCGAGGTCTTCAAAAGTTCAGGGTCGGAACCGTACAGCTCGGCCAGCACCGTGGCCCGTACCGGTGGTCCCGGCGGATCCTCCACCAATTGAATAATTCCTCCAGGAAAATGGTTAGCAATCTTGCCGACAGACTCCCGCAACCGGCGTACCAGATCGATGGATGTCTGGTCTCGGCTCTCCTTGTCGACAAGATTGACCCGTATTTCCGCGAACTGGGGGCCAACGTTGCTGCTGCTTCCCTTCAATAGACCGTTAAAATCGATGACTGCCGGGTAACCAACATGAGATTGATAGTCCTTCACCTGCGGCATTTGGCGCAATAAGGCTTCCACCTCACGAACGGCCCGGTCGGTGACCTCCAAGGGAGTGGTCTCAGGCAGGTGGATATGGATCAGGAAGGTGTTCTTGTTATCCTTGGGCAAAAAGGCCAATGGCACCCCTAACGGTGAAACTTCTCCGGCAACCCCTTGAGGACGGATGAACTGCCAGGCTGGCTGAAGGATGGAGAGCGTCAGCAGGAAAAATACTGCGAAATAGAAACCGTGTCGTGTAGTCCGGTTTCTCAGTAGATGTATCATACCCGTCCGGTACAGGGACTGGAGCTTGGAGTTTGCCGCATCCCCGGAATATCGCCCACTCTTAAGGAAACGACACGCCAACCAGGGCGTGACGGTATAGGCAATGATCAACGAGGCCACCATGGATACCGGCACATTGAAAGCGATGGGCAGAAAATACTCCCCCAACATGCCGCTCACCAGGATCAAGGAGAGAAAAACAGCAACCACAGTGAAAGTTGCCAGAGTGGTCGGGTTGCCTATTTCATGCACTGCCAGGATGGCAGCTTCGCTCTTCTTCTCGGTCCCGTCATCCAACTCCAAGGCGAGGAAGTGTCGATGGGTGTTTTCCGCTACTACAATGGCGTCGTCCACCAGCATCCCTAATGCCAAAATCAGGGCGTAGAGGGTGATGCGGTTTAAAGTGGGGCCGAAAAGCAGATCCATACCCATGACCACAGCGAAGACCATGGGAATGGTGATAGCAACGATCAGGGTGGTCCGTACACCAAGGAAAAACCAGAGCACCACCCCCACTGCGCCGATAGCGACGAAAAGGTGCATCACCAATCCAGTCACTGCTCGGTCGGCTTTGGCCCCGTCATCTCTGGTCACCACGACATGAACCCCAGGCGGCAGGAATCCTTCTTCCATGGAAGAAATGCGTTGCCGCAACTGCCGGGTCACTTCTACAGCATTGGTCCCCCTTTGTTTAGCCATCGCCACGGTGACTGCCGCCATCTCAGTCCCGGCATTTCGGGCAAAACGCGAATCGGCAGGTCCAAAAGAAAAACGGGTAAAGCTGCTCTGTTCCAGTGGAGGGCCGTCAATAACCCCTGCCACGTCCTGAATACGAACGATACCCCCATTGTGACGGCCAACCACAATCTGGGCTACCTGATCCACGTGTGTCACGCGCGCCACCAATCGAATGGACCGGTTCTCCCCGTCATATACCCTGGCAGTCAGAGGTTGAGAGAAATCAGCTGTTTGCAATGCCATGGCGACATCGCTCCATATCAAGCCAAACCCCTGCAATCGTTCCGGGATAACCTCAACCCGTATCTCTCGTCCCCGACCGCCGACAACGATACCCCGTCCAACTCCCTGTACGGAGCGCAACCGATCCATGACTCTTTCAGCCATGCGTCGCAATTGGAAATCATCAAACTGATCAGATGCCAGGGTTACGGCAAATACCGGCACGTCATCTACATCCATATTATGCACGGTTGCGGGACCAGCCCCCGGTGGCAAAGCATATCCCAGCACCCGATCATACAAGCGAACCAGGGATTTTTCCCGGTTTTGACCGACATCAAATTCCACCGTCACCTGCGCCAAACCGTCTTGGGCTGCACCATAAACATTCTTGACCCCATCAATGGCCATCAGTTCACCCTCCAGTGGAGAAAGCAACAGATGCTCCACCTCGGAAGGCATGGCTCCAGGAAATGGAATTTTCACCTCGACAGCCGGTACAACTATGCTTGGATTTTCCTCCCGTGGTGTGAAGGCCAGACCAACGAGTCCGAAAAGCAGCACGGCCAGTACCAGCAACGGTGTAAGGCGCGAGTCGATGAACAACCCGGCCAGTCGCCCACTCCAGTTGACCTTTTCCCGCTTCATGGTTGTCCCGCCAGATCCCCGTCCCGCAAACGGGAAGAAGGTTTGACGATGATCTGCTCTCCACCATCCAGTCCAGCCAGAATCTCCCGCCGACCTTCTGGAAGTTTCCTTCCCGTCCTTACACTGCGAAAATGGATAACCCCATCCTGATTCAGTAAAAACACCCCTTCAATCCCTGCACGTTGCACAAGAGTGTTCTCTGGAACCACCACACCGTTTTCCTCACCAATGACGCACTGTAACCGTCCAAATGTTCCAACAACACCTGCCACAGACCCTGGCAAGCGTACCCGGACCAGTGCTGTGCCTGATTCGGGTTCCAGGGCGTCAACAACGGATGCAACACGCCCCTCCAAGGGAGCGGTCAAACCGTCCATCCAGATCTGTACCGGGGAATCAAGAGACAATCGTACCAATAATCTGCCCGGAACCCTTGTCTCGAACAGGGGTGTATCGATCCTTTGCAACTCCAGTAGATGTGTGCCGGGTATCGCCAATGTTCCCGAATCAGCCAAGCGTTTGACCACCCTTGCCCGATAAGGTGCAACCATACGGACATACTGTCTCTCTTCGCGCGCAGATTTGCTCACCGCCGCAAAGCGGGCCACCTCTGCCCGGGCTCGTTCCTGGCGCAACAAACCTTTTTCCATGCGTTCACGGGAGACGGCACTGCGTTCCACAAGGGTTCTTGATCTGGTCACTTCCCGATCGGCATCCATCAATTCCGCTCGAGCCGCTTGCAGAGAGGCATCGGCCTCGGCAATCTCCCGTTCCACGTGGGAGGAATCGATAATCACCAACAAGTGGCCAGCCTCCACCGTTTGTCCCACATCCACTGCCACTTCCTGAATAAATCCCGTGACTCGTGAAGAAATAGATGAGGATTCCTGAGGACGCAAATGTCCAGGGGCATCGAAAAATTGCGGGATAAGACGGCGAATGGCAACAGATGTCTCAAGGTTGGAATGGGTGTGGCTGATGATGGAGGCCCCTTCAACTGCCCAGGAAACAGCAGACCACACCGCCAGAACAATGCATGCGCTGTTGACAATCAGCATACCCGACCACTTTAGTCTGATATGCAGTTTCTTCAAGCAGATCCACATCCACCAATCCCCTGCAACAACAGTCGGGTGACATGTTGGGCGATCACTGCCGGGTCATCATGCTCAGGACGTCCTCCGGGAAGAAAACGTCGGATGGGTGCAGTTTCCAGATGATAAAGAACTAATCCAGCCATAGAGATGGCCAACAAATGAGCGTCACAGCCTGGTGAAACATCAGCGGCCAGCCCGGCTATGGACGAAAATTGTTCTCTAAACACTGTCTCGGCTAACAAACGCAAACGTTTCTCGTCTCCATCCAACAATTCCCGTTGCAAAAGGAGACGAAAGTAACGATCCCCAGCCATTCGTTCCGTAAATCGAAAAATCAAACGCCGCAGTTTCTCGTCAGGTGTTCCTGGCTCGGCCAAGGCAGAGGTAATCCCTTCTGCCTTGTCGGCAAACGTCTGAGCTATGGCGGCAATGTACATGCCATCTTTGCTGGGAAAATGATAGTACAAGGTAGCAGTACGTATTCCCACAGACTCAGCGATCTCCCGCACGGTCACGGCGGCGAAGCCCTTTTCTGCAAACAGGGGAATGGCAGCAGCCAAAATGGCGCGTCCGGTTTCAGAAAAGTTGCCTCGATGTTCAAAGCCATCCATAACAGACTCCCTATCTAGCGCACGTTAGATATTTGTATGCGATCTCCACGGACAAAGTCAAGTTTTTCCAGAAAGAAGCAGAAATCGAGTAAAATTCCGACCCCCTTCTCCATCCATGCAAGCCTCACACTCCTCCGAATCGACACCAATCCGATCATGTGTTAGCCTGTTGCGCTCCCGCCACAGCCGAGTGTTGCCAGGAAAAACAGTCCGACAACGGGAAAAATCCTTTCCCCTCGAGCCAGAATGATGTAGACGGATGCATGACATTGGATTTTCCGTCACGCTCCCCTTTTGGGTTGAGCCCGGCGGACACGGGCCCGGACGATACACCGGGACGTTGCCTCGGCACCGCAATACCGAGAACGTTGACCAGGAAATGTTAAATTCGGGGACTCCCTGATCTGGACGCAAGGATGCGAAGCAACGGGAGGAACGGGGACCGTGACGAACTCACGTGAGCCCGTCAAAGGGGGTGGCGCATTGGATCTGCTGACGAATATTGGATAGTCCAATGCGCTCCACCCTCTTTCTGTACACCGCACGGCGGACGGGGTACAGCAAAACGATAGGGATAGCCACGTGCATCAGATGACAATGCCCGACTATGCCATGTTCCCAACCACCCTGAACGAGTATTCAGCCGCATCCGCCAACGACTGTTCCCCGCCGCCGAACTGATTAAACGCTGGGAATTTCATAAATATCGTCTTGCCGACCAGTGCTGGATCGTAGGCGTATCTGAATATCGCTCCGTCGCAACGGACGAACGGGCTCTGGCTGGGGTGTGCCTTGATTGGCGTGCCGTAAAGGCCACGCCGCAGGTAGCCGCCCAGGGCGTATTGATGACTGCCCGTCAGCGTGGCGGTGGTATACGCAACAAATTCCCCATCCACCCACGCCAGAGTGGCCCGGTTGTCTGCGTCGGCAATAGTGCCGGAGGTGAGCGTGCCAGAGGATTCGGACAGATCCACCTTGCAGGTACTGATGGTATCTGGATCTGTGCCGGACGGCATTTGCTCAGTCAGAAAGCCATGACGGGCCGGAGAGACGATCTCGCCGATCTTTTTATAGTTGGTACCGTCCGAAGACAACCAAACCTGACAGCCGCCATAGTTTGCGCCACCCGATACGGCCACCCAGATCTCATGCCCGGTTGCTGTCAGTGCCTTGGGTGCTTCGAACAAAACGGGGGTGTTGACTGCGCCGGAGGGTTGGTTGTAGGCCGGGACATAGCCGCCAACCGGCTGATGCGGATAGGTGGCAGAATTGAACACACCCTGGGGAGCATCTTCGGCTTCTATGGACAAGACTC
>JAMOBH010000386.1:0-4809 GCA_039908085.1 Magnetococcus sp. YQC-5 | reverse complement strand
TTTGCTTGATGCCATTGACGACGAAGATGAAACATATGTTATTAATGATAGCTATGATGACTATACAGATTTTTAGCTTACTATCTCGTTAATTGGGTCAAGCTATAACTAAAACAAAAGCGGAAAGTCACATGACAAAGTCAGCCATGCCCCATTTTTTTCCATGTAGTGATGCTGGACTGGGCAGCGACTGTTCTGAACGCCCTTGGCCGGTGATATCATGGACGGCTATGGGTTGTTGATGGCAGGTATCCCGCCAGTGTCCCATGATGCCATCTTTCCAACAAAAAAGGAGTCAACCAGACTTGGTTAACTCCTTGATTTTATTCTGGTGCCCACGCCCGGAGTCGAACCGGGACGGCTTTTGGCCAACGGATTTTAAGTCCGCTGCGTCTACCTGTTCCGCCACGCGGGCCTTGCAGTCAACATCAATCAGATACGGTCACCTCCTGAATCTCTGCCACTCCATTACGCATCAAATATCCATTCATGTCAAGACGACCTGCGGTATCCAACGAAACGATCAGATTCAAGATATCCGGGTGATAGGCTTCTTCCAGATCCAAGGCCGAGGGCACAGAGGGACCGAATGGATGGCTGTGATAAATGGCCACGACCTCCACCCCCTCCTGGCGCAATTGCTCAAACAAGCGAATCTGTCCGGTGGGATCTGCCAAAAAACGCCGATCCTCCTTGGCCACATTGCTTAAGGGGTGCCATCCTGTCACCCGCCTTGCAGACCCGGACAAGACCCCAACACACTCACGCGGGAATTCACGCTGTGCATGGGCCAGAATTTTATTGACCAGAATGCGTGGAATGTTCCACATGGCTCATTTTCGTTCCGTTCTGGAGGAGAATTCCTTTCAAATCTGGTGTATCATGCTTACACTATCATGCAACACGGTCCATTATACGCTATTGGACCTCACTCTCACAGAATTTTTTTTTGGTCTCTGCCTCTTATGAAAGTGTACCTGCAACGACCCAACCCGATCAGTGGGGTGGTGCTGTTCTATTCGCTCCAAATCCAGCGGGATCTGTTGGGACGCTGGCATGTCATCAAAGAATGGGGACGCGCCGGATCCCCTGGAACCTTACGTCAAACCCCTTATGGTGCCTATGAGGTGGCCATGGAGGCCATGCTCACCCTGGAAAGCCAATTGCTGGATAAAGGCTATCAAGCCATGATGCGCGAAGGCATGAGTTCCACCCTGGCAGCCTATTTGAATGAGGAGAAAACCCGTGAAATGCATGCATAAAATAATGGAAACCGGCACCTTACAGGTCAATTGTCACATTCTGGGAAATCCGGCCTCTGGTGAAGCCCTGGTGATCGACCCAGGAGGACATGCCCACGCCATCCTGGAAGAACTGCGTGCCCATAGCCTCCAATTGACCCACATCGTCTGTACCCACGGCCATTTCGACCACATCGGTGGCGTGGCCGATCTCAAACGGGCCACAGGGTGTCAATTCTGGCTGCATGAGGCTGACCGTAACCTCGTGGAAGGGGCTGCCCAGCATGCCGCATCCTGGGGCTTGCCTTTTGGCCTGATTCCCACCATCGAACGGACCATCGAGGATCGGGAAATGCTCAAAATCGCTGACATCTCTATAGAAGTGATTCATACGCCAGGTCATACCCCTGGAGGCGTCTGTCTGCGATGGGAGGATGGCATCCTGGTTGGCGATACCTTGTTTTCCGGGTCCATCGGTCGGACAGATCTGCCGGGTGGAGATCATGCCCGTCTCATCGCTTCCATCCGCAACCGTCTGCTCCCACTGGGTGATGCCTTGAAATGTTATCCTGGTCATGGACCTGCCACCACTCTGGGTCGTGAGCGCAAAAACAATCCTTTTCTCAATGGCTCATTCTGACTTGAAGTACGTCTCGTCATGCCATCCTCTGCGCCCCTGACCGTTTGCTCCTCTTGATGTGGGAGGCTCCACAAGAGTATCCATGATCATGATGTTGGAACGGTTTTCAACCAGATGGTTCAAACCATGGAAGAGCAGTACTGGTTGAAAGACAGCATGTCTTTACTGGCTGCCCAGATGCAGCAGGCCGAGACCCCGGAGATCTTCGCCCAATCCTTGATGGATCGCATCTGTCCATAGATGCAGGCTGGACATGGGGTGTTTTATATCTTCAACGAAGCCAGTCAGACGTATGAACCGTTTGGATCCTATGGATATGCGGAACGCAAGAGTTTAAGTCATGTGTTCCGGGCTGGCCAGGGCGTGGTGGGGCAATGTGCCAGAGAGGGAAAAATCATCATCCTGACTCAGGCACCGTCTGATTATGTCCCATTCGTTCCGGATTGGAGGAGGCCGCCCCCTTGACACTCCTGGCTGTGCCAGCGGTGTTTCAGGGCAAAACCCTGGCGGTTCTGGAAGTCGCATCGTTTCATGCCATGACCCCGGTCCATCCCGAACCACCACCAGTGCAATTCGGGTCTGGACGGCATTTCACGGGCGCGTCGCCCGGCCCGTTCCAAAGCCTGCTCCACATGGCGTGCGTCCTCGTCCCGTGCCAAAATAGTATCGTGGGTCTTCAGGGATGGTTTCCAGGTGGAGTATCGGGCCTATAGGCGTCCTGCCAACAGTTCCATCACCTGTCGCAGACAGGTTTCGATGGAGTCGCTGCCCGTATTGAGAATCAATTCCGGGTTTTCTGGTGGTTCGTAGGGTGAGGAGATGCCTGTGAACTCCGGGATGGCACCGATTCTGGCTTTGTGATACAGCCCTTTGACATCCCGTTGTTCGCAGACTTCCAGGGAACAATGACAATAGATTTCCAGGAAATCATCTGGTCCGACCAGATTCCTCACCCGGTTGCGGTCAGCCTGAAACGGGGAAATGAAACCGCACAGCACGATCAGTCCCGCGTCCACCATGAGTTTGGCCATTTCTCCGATACGACGGATATTTTCAACACGATCCTTGTGGGAAAATCCAAGATCACCACAGAGACCATGTCGAACATTGTCGCCGTCCAGGGAATAGGTATGGCGTTTGGCAGCATGCAGCATGGTTTCCACCTGATGAATCATGGTGGATTTGCCAGAACCTGACAATCCGGTAAACCAGAGGATGAGACTCCGATGACCGCATAAATCTTGTCGGTTTTGGCGTGTAATGGCTGTTGGCTGCCAGATGGCGTTGGGACTGGTGGTTTGGGTCATTGCATGGGCTTCCGGGAGTGGGTTTGGGTCATTTCCATGGTGCCTGGATGGCTGGATGGAAGGAGACGTTTGGTGGTTTTGCGGTGCGGACGTGTTGCCTGGGTGCTGATGCCCTTGACTTTGTCACTGTTGGTGATGGGGGGTTTGTTGGCTCTGGGGGCACGAGAGGGCTGACGACTGTTTTTGTCCGCTGTGTTGACCCGATGACCCTGGGAAGGTCGAGTGGGTGGTTTGATGGGGTGGGCGTGCGCGGCGGATTCGGAGTGATAGGCATGGTCCGTATCCACGGGGATCTGGTCGCGGATGATTTTTTCAATGGCGCGCAGATGACTCAGTTCCGTGGAGTCGCATAGCGAGATGGCCATGCCTTCCTTGCCTGCGCGTGCTGTACGGCCAATCCGATGCACGTAATTTTCCGGTTCGTTGGGGATGTCGTAGTTGATGACATGCGTGACGCCAACCACGTCAATGCCACGAGCGGCGATGTCGGTTGCCACCAGAACGCGGATTTCGCCAGCACGGAAGCGGCTCAGGGCGCGTTCTCTGGCAGCCTGTGATTTGTTGCCATGGATGGCGTCTGCCGCGACGTGATGTTTGTGCAGGTCAAGGACCACCTTGTCAGCCCCGTGTTTGGTACGGGTGAAGACCAGGGCGCGGGTCATGTCGGTTTGTTGCAGCAGGCTGGTCAAGAGCAGGCGTTTATCGGTTTTTTCCACGAACATGACTTTCTGGGTGACCCGTTCCACAGTCGTGGAGGGAGGGGTGGCTTCCACCCGTATCGGGTCGTTGAGGATCCCTTTGGCCAGCAATGCGATTTCTTTTGGCATGGTGGCGGAGAACAACAATGTTTGACGTTCCACTGGCAGATGACCGATTATCTTGCGGATATCATTGATAAAACCCATATCCAACATGCGGTCGGCCTCGTCCAGGACGAAGATTTCCACCCGTTCCAGTTTGACGAAGCCTTGATTCATCAGGTCCAGGAGTCTTCCAGGGGTGGCGGTGAGGATATCCACACCCCGTCCCATGGTTTGGACCTGGGGATATTGGCCCACGCCACCAAAAATCACGGAGCGTGACAGGTTCAAGCGTCGCCCATAGGTGGCAAAGCTGGTGTCGATTTGTGCCGCGAGTTCTCTGGTGGGTGTCAGAATCAGGGCACGGGTGTTTTTCGATCCAGGTTTGACGCGCCGTCGGGCCAGACGGTCCAAGATGGGAAGTGCGAACGCGGCGGTTTTACCTGTGCCGGTTTGGGCAATTCCAAGGAGATCACGTCCCTCGCGCAAGTGCGGGATGGCTTGGGCCTGGATTGGGGTTGGAGTGAGGTAGCCGGCTTCTTGCACGGCGGCCATGATGGGGGGGAGCAGATCAAACTGAGAAAAACCGGTCACGTTATACCTTATTTTCGACCGGGTGCCGAGCCAAAGTCGAACGCCCCGGCTGCCCGAGGGACGATATGCGCGTTCGATTTGGCAGAATGCCGGTTGCTGGGATCCTTTGTCAATGAAAAACCGACAGTAGTTTGCAATCCATTGTGCTGTTTTGCCTAAGTTATGAAAAATCATTAAACTGAAACCATTTCAGGATATGAAGTTTGCTACTATCAGGGGTCCAGGGG
>JAMOBH010000049.1:0-23239 GCA_039908085.1 Magnetococcus sp. YQC-5 | reverse complement strand
CCCCCCACCCTTTTTATTTATTTATTTATTTTTTTTATTTATTTTTTTTGAATTATTAAAAAAAAAGAGGGGGTCTGGGGGATTCATCCCCCAGGGTTTTGATTTTGACTTTTCTCCTAAAAAGTATTCTGTACATAAAACAAGAAACAGGCCCATTGAAACAACACCGGAACCAAAGGCAATGCGCAAAAAAGTTATATTAAAACTGCTCACAACCCTGTTGAAAGGGTCGCCATGGCGCATGATCAATGCAATCAGACACATTTTTTCCTATCCATACTCTCCGTTTGTGCTTGGATGTGGCATCAATGTGATCAGTCGATGCAACATGCAGTGTTCATTTTGTCAATATGCAAAAACGTTAGACCGTACCAACAAACAAGCCGATGATATGAGTGAAGAAGATTTTCTTAGAATATTAAACCTGAAAGCATTTAAACATCTTTTATATATTTTTCTTGGAAAAGGCGAACCTTTGCTGCATGCACAGATTTTCAAAATGATCAAACATATTCAGGCCAGAAACATGTTGGCGGTGATGGCCACCAACGGCTTGGCTCTTGAAAAGCGCATGGATGAATTCCTGGCCGTCCCACCTGACATCCTTTGGGTCTCATTATATGATAAAGTTTTAAAAAGACAAATCGAAAATATAAGAAAATTAAAACACCATCGACTTGATCATATGGTGATCGGTGGCGGACGCATTATTACAAAACACAATCTTGGCGATATAGATGAATTCATCCGCATTGCCGACGATCTCAAACTGTCCAATTTTTGGTTGCAACAAATGATTCATCAAGACAAAACCATGACGGATGATTTGATCTTTGACACAGATACAGAGATTGTGCAATTCCTCCAGGCGAAACGCATCGAGTTGACCAAAAAATATCCCAATATCGCCATCACCTATCCCACCCCCATCCAAACCAAACCGAAAAACATCGTTTGCTACTCACTGTTCAAGGGATTCTCAGTCAATCAGAATGGTTCGATTCAACCCTGCTGCGCGATTGATCCATTGCCAGAAAAAAATGTTTACGGAAACATGTTTCTCGATGAAATGGCGCATCTTCATAATAAAAAATACCTCGCTTTGAAACAGGCCTTTTTTTCCGCCGGTTCGACCATTCCCCCCACCTGCCAGCATTGTTATCTCTGTAGCGGCACAACCGGGATTTCATTGTTATTACATTGGAGGAGAAATAAATGACCCGATGGGGCGGTCGCCTGTTGACCCTGCGCAACGTGTGGCGACGTGTGCGTTATTTCAAACAGGTATTCCCATTGTCATCCATGCTCCAAGATTTGTTTCTTCTGCCATGGGATTATCTGCGCACTGGCAACCGGGTGAAATCAGTGCGAATCGTGCAAATTTTTGCTACTACCGATTGCAATCAACGCTGTGCCATGTGTTACGTCCATAAGGAGATTGGCAAGGCGCGCCATCTGCCCATGGAACGCTACCGGGAACTGGTGGACGCACTCCGCGATCAACGTCCTTGCATCCTGCTCATGGGCGGCGAACCCCTGATGCATCCCCAGTTGGTGGAGATGGTGGCCTATGCCAAGGCTGCCAAATGTGTCACACAGGTTTTTACCAACGGCACCCTGGTCCGCCCGGAGACCTTCGACGCCCTGCGCGAAGCAGGCCTGGATTACCTCAATTTTTCCCTGCTGGGCACCAAACCCACCCACAATGCCGTGGCTGGTATCCCCCGCGCCTATGACTTGTTTCTGCGCAATCTGGAATATCTTGCTCCCAGACGCGGAAAAACAAAAATTGTTATCAATTTTACCTTGACTCCGTCCACAGTCACCGAAGCCCACCATGCCTTTGAACTGGCCAAACGGTTTGATCTGGACGGCGTGCGGCTGCAACATTACATGTTTCTCACCCCAGAAGAAATCTCTGCCCAGGAAGAGATCATGTCATCCCTGTTCCAGACCATTCCAGAGACCCAGGAGATCCAAACCAATGCTCAGGAGATCCATTCGTTTGGCGCAGCAGTGACCCGGTTGCGTCAAGAGGTGATCGAACGCTACCCTGACGTGGATGTGCAATGGGCACCCACCTTGAACGAATTGGAAATCCACCAATGGTACAATGAATATCCCTTCCGCACCCAACGGGGGTGTTATTTTCCATGGCGCGGGCTGCTGGTCAATGCCGACGGTGCGATTTATCCCTGCACCAAAATTTTTTTGGAACTGGGTCGTCTGGGCGCGTCTGAACCCCTGGACATATGGAATACTCAAAACATGCAGACATTTCGCCAGCACTTGAAAAAAGGTTTGTATCCAGCCTGCTCCCGCTGCTGCAAGTTGTAGGAACAATCAAGTCGTCACGCTTGCTTTTTGGTTGCATTCCTGAATCAGTGCAACTAAAATCAATAGGATGATCACCTGTAATCCCGCCGAGCGGGACAAGACCCTCCTGGATCGGGGTATCGATTTTGTCGAATCAGAAGCAGTATTTTCTGAAAAAATGTTCAACAAACCGATGACCGTCATGTGGATGCATCTGAATCAGATATCTGGATATACCAATTACCCAGTTATATTGAACGTGCCAAAAAAAGGACTAATCAGATGACTACTACAGCAGTTCGTACCATGAAAGCATCCATACCAATTCCAAAAGCCAAAACTATCGAAGTCATGGCCGAAACGGATGAGATCGTTCGGGTAGATCGTGCCCGGTTTAGTTCAGCAGTCGATTTGCGGAAGGCGATACAGGATGGCATAGAGAGTGGTCCGGGTATTCCAGCAGATCAGGTGTTCGAAGAATTGAAGGCCCGTTATGCTGACTAAGTTCTGACAAACAATTTACGCGACTAATGGGCACAGTTACATTTTCTCCGGCATCTCTTCAAGACCTGATAGACATCGGCGATTATATCGCAAAAGACAATCGGGCTAATGCCCGTCGATTTGTAGACAAGTTGATTGAACAATGCCAACGAATCGAAAAATCTCCGTTGGCATATCCTCGTCGTGAAAACTTGGTTCCTGGTCTACGTATGGCATCCATGGGGCATTATGCCATTTTCTTCCGAGTGTTGGGCGATGTGGTGCGTATCGAACGGGTACTGCATGGCGCACGAGATATGACCAGATTGTTTGAACTACGGAAAACATAAAATAAAAGTTGATATTCAGTCGTTATCAAGGAAGCAACCATGATCCAATTTGGAGACTTTGTTTTTCCCGATTCAATCGTCATGTAACCGTTCAGACCCCACCTCAGGAGAAACTTCCTGGGGAGGCGGTGAACAGCCTCCCCAGACCCCTCCACCCTTTTTTTTTAATTTTTATATTGAGGGGAGGGGATGATTCATTCGTCAGGGATCAAATGCGGTCGCAATCGTGCAAAAATCTTTTCCGTGAATAAAGATTTGAACTGCGGTGCAATGTGATTGACCGAGTCGCCGAGTTCATGATGCCGGATAAAAACTGGGTCTGGATCCGCCAAAATCAAACCCGCACTTTTAACCATTGTATTGATTTCCATAATCATTTTTTTTGAATTCCTGGCTGTCTGCTCGAAAACCGTGCCATGGGAATAAATGCATCGAATCCCAAACGTGCGACAGGTCGCGCCAATGGCTTGCAAAGCAGCCAGATGCCGACGTGACGCCACCATGAATTGCTTTTTGATTGTTTCCAAAGGAACCAGTTCACCCGCCAACACATACCGATTGACCCCACCTGGCTGGTAATCATTGACGATTTCATCTTTATAATTATATGGGATGTAAGAGTATCTATATTTTATTCCATGAATGATATTTTTTAAAGACAGTTCCTGAAACAGGGAAATCAAAAAATAAATATGATATTCTCGCAAGCTCCACAGCAGCATGTCGAAATCGAAACGCGCTGTCCGTACAACCCCTTGAAACGCCAAATCGACCCGATTGCTCTCCAACAATTCATAATCATGCGGGGTCAACATAAGAACCATCGTTCGCACTTTGGTCTTCCTGGTCACATGCAACAGCATGTTGTACATACTCGGCAGGTTGAACATCCACCCTGCCAAGGCCAGATTCATGGCTGGTTTGCCATATAGCCTGGAAAAAGCAACGGCATCAACTGACAAACCCAACGAACTGTCCCCCAAAAAAACAAGATCAAGATCAGGTGGCGCATGATCCAGTTTATCGAATTGATAGTGCAGCAAACCGCACACCGGTCCAACGACACATTCCATGGCAGCCCACCATCCGATCATCATGCAGATCGGAAGCAAGACAAGAGGCACAGCCAAGAGTGTATAAAGATAGCGTCGCATCAGAATTGTGAATAAAGAAAGAGTCGTTCCTGGGAAGAGATCACCACAATCAATCCAACAGTCAACAATACCCCACAGACAAGCGCGAAAAATCTGTTGGGTCGCCAACACAGTAGCTGTGGGGAATCGGCGATTTTTTGTCCCAGAAAGGCTTCGGTTCCTGCCAGGATCTGCTGCGAATTGGGCAACCACCAAACCCAGGCCAGCAGAATCACCAATATAACCCATGGGGAGGCAACAAGTGATGCCCAATCCCATTGGGCCAGGGCGTTCAGCCATGCGTCAGGACGTTCCATGCCATTGCCTCCCATCAATCCGTATACGATACGCATGGCGGACGGCAGGTCATGGGCACGAAAAAAAGTCCAGGCAAATGTCACCGCCAAAAAGGTCAGTACACGCCCAAACAGGCGTGCAACAAGGCCATCACCACTCCATGGGGTGGCGCGCCACACATGATTGATCAACAGATAGATACCATGCAACCCACCCCAGACAATAAAGGTCCAACCCGCGCCATGCCACAACCCTCCCAGCAGCATGACGACCATCAGATTGAAATATTTCCGACCCGGACCAACCCGACCACCACCCAATGGGATATAAAGATAATCACGCAGGAAACGGGATAATGTTATATGCCACCGATGCCAGAAATCAATGATGCTCGTGGCCTTGTAGGGTGAATTGAAATTCAATGGCAGACGAATGCCAAACAAAAATGACAAACCAATGGCCATGTCACAATAGCCGGAAAAATCAAAATAAAGTTGCAGGGTATAGGCCAGGACACCACTCCATGCCGCACTCATGTCAGGAGAACCCCCTGTAACCGCATCCTGGAAAAGAGGTGTGGCCAGGGTGGCCATGCCATCTGCAAGAATGACCTTCTTGAACAATCCCAAAGTGATCCAGGTCAAACCAACAGCCAGATGATCCACATGCAAAGGAGATCCCAACAAAGAACGGAACTGGGGAATCATTTCCCGATGGTGCAGAATGGGACCGGCCATCAAATGGGGAAACCAGGTCACAAACAAAAAATAGGGCATGAAACGGTTCTCTGGTGAGGCTCCCCGGTAGACATCGACCACATAGGCCATCTGTGTAAACGTGAAAAACGAAATCCCAAGGGGCAGATAAATCCCAAACGGGCGGATGAGGGTTGAGGCATGCCCAGCCATTCCCAACAAGTCAAGAACCGTATGATAGGCAAAAGTCGAATACTTGAATACTCCAAGCAGAATCAAGTTGAAAGTCAAAACCAGAATCAAAAGACGCTTTTTTCTGGCATCTGGCCCATGAGCCATGGCTTGCGCCGCAATAAAATGAATCACAATGGAGACGAGCAGAATCAGCAGAAAACGACGTTCCCAACAGACATAAAAAATCATGGATGCCACAGACAGCAATACCACCCCCCAATGGGCATCATTCCGTGGCGTTGGAATGGCCTGGCGATACACCAGTAATAATAAGGGTATAAAAACAAATAAAAAAAGAGGATCAACGAAAGACATGGCAAATCCATCACGATGACTGCTAAAAGTTGTCAATACGCAAAATAGTGCTGTGGCAACAGCACACTCTCCAAAAAAATCCATGCCCCACACCAGACTTTGCGCTTGTCCACAAAGAGATCCATCCAGTATACTGCCCTAATTATGTACGAATGATATCCCATTGCAAGCGAGACCAGACATGTCCAGCTCCCCCATTCCTGAATTTTCCGTAGTTATCCCCGTTTTCAACGAAGTGGACAATCTGCGTCCGTTGCTCGACCAACTGGCACCGGTCCTCACAGGAATGGGTACTCATGAGATCCTTTTTGTGGACGATGGCTCCACCGACGGTTCCAGAGCAGTGCTGGAATCACTCCATCTCGAACACCCGAATGTCATCAAACTGATCGTGTTTCGTCGCAATCTGGGCAAATCCGCAGCCTTGGATGTCGGATTCCATGCCGCCCGTGGCCGCTTCATCGTGATGATGGACGCCGATCTCCAGGATCAACCCCAGGAAATCCCCCGCCTGGTGGAAAAACTCCAACAGGACAAACTGGACGTGGTCTCCGGTTGGAAGCAGAATCGTCAGGATCCCTTGGACAAAACCATCCCCTCCCGCCTGTTCAACTGGAGTCTGCGCAAGATTTTCAAGGTGGAGGTACACGATTTCAACTGCGGACTCAAGGTGATGCGCGCCGAATGCGCCCAGTCTTTGATCCTCTACGGTCAACTGCATCGTTACATGTTGATTCTGCTGGCCAATCATGGGTTTTTGGTGGGAGAGGTGCCTGTCTCCCACGCTCAACGCGTGGCCGGGGTTTCCAAATACGGCTGGTGGCGGTTCCTGGAGGGTCTCATGGACCTGATCACGATCTTTTTCCTGACCCGCTATCTGAAATCACCCCTCTATTTTTTTGGCATTTATGCTTTGCTTATCCTGCTCTTCTCCGTGGTGATCGGCGGATATTTTGTGACACTCCATTTTCAGGCCCGCATCACGGGTGATCCCGCCGGGCTGTTGTCGAATCATCCCTTGTGGCTGATTTCACCCGTTCTGTTCCTGGCATCCCTGATTTTTTTCTTTTTTGGCCTCCTTGGCCAGATGATGCTTCATTTTCATGTGAATCGGCACGCGCCAACCCATATTTGCTTCACCCGTGGGCTGGATTCCTCCCGAATCTCCCCCCCATGACACCCCCAAACCAGGACCATTCCTGATGTGCGGTATCGTCGGCATTGTTGGACCTGATCCGAATGATCACGCCCGTCTGGAGGTGATGACCGGATTGATGCAGCATCGGGGACCGGACAGCTCAGGATATCTGACCGGCCCGCCGGTTTCCCTGGGGCATCGCCGTCTGGCCATTCTTGATCTCTCCGCAGCGGGCAATCAACCCATGACCAATGAAGACGGCTCCTTGCATCTGGTCTGTAACGGGGAAATTTACAATTATCAGGAACTGGCTGCGGATCTGGTGGCCAAAGGTCACTGTTTTTCCTCCCGGAGTGACAGCGAAGTCCTGTTGCACCTCTACGAAGAACGGGGAGAACAATTGCTGGAGGGCGTCAATGGCATGTTCGCCTTCCTCTTGTGGGATACCCGGCGACAAAAACTTCTGGCAGCCGTGGATCGTTTTGGCAAAAAACCCCTCTATTACGCCCACGTTGGGGAACGTCTGATCCTGGCTTCGGAAATGAAATCCCTGTTGGAATTCCCATGGCTGGATCGCTCCCTGGATTTGCCTGCCCTGGATCGCTATCTCTCTTTGCGCCATGTCCCAGCCCCGTTCACCCCGTTCCGGGGGATTGCCAAACTGGAACCAGCCACTCTATTGGTCTGGCATCAGGGACAATCTGTTCTTTCCACCTGGTGGCGTCCCAGTCCGGCTCCGGCTTTGGGGCACGGAAATGCTGATGCCGCCCTGGACGCCTTTCAGGCCCTTTTGCACGATGCTGTACGTCTGCGTTTGATCAGTGATGTACCTGTGGGTTTTTATTTGAGTGGCGGATTTGATTCCACCACCATCGCCGTATTGGCCAGGGAGCAAGCCTTGTCAGCAAGGGAAGCCTTTACGGTGGGTTTTGGCAACCAATATGACGAACATGAGGCCGCATCACGGGTGGCTGGGCATCTGGGACTGGATTTCCACGCGCTGAATGTGGAACCAGGTGATTTTTCCCATATGGATCGAATTGTCTGGCATCTGGATGAACCTCTGGGGGATTTGATCACCTTGCCCGCCTATCTGTTGGCCCAGGCAGCCAAACAACGGGTCACGGTGGTGTTGACCGGCGACGGCGCGGATGAAATTTTGGCTGGTTATCTCCACCAGAAAATCATGATCGCACAGCATCGACAGAACAGCTGGCTCAAGTTGCCTGGTGTGGCGGCGACTCTGGGAGTTGTTTTGGGACATACCCCGTCCAGTTGGTTGGATCGGATGTTCGATTATCCAGATCGTTTTGGCAATCGGGAACGGGATAAACTGGTGGAAGTGGCCTCCAAGGCCGGGGATTGGGCAACCTGCTACGAAGCCTTGACCTCCTGGTTTACACCTTGGGACAAGAGTGCCCTTTATACCCCGGAATTTGCCTTGGCCAGTGCTGGCGAGCCTTTGGCAGAGCTTTACCGCGCTCAGGTCGCCAGAGCCGAGGGATTTTCCTTGTTGTCGCGTTTGGGATTGCTTGATCTGCGTTGGTGGCTCCCATTTATTTTGCTTTACCGTTTGGACAAGATGGCCATGGCTCATGCTGTGGAGACGCGGAGTCCTTTTCTGGATTACCGGGTGGTGGAAGCTGCCCTGAATTTGCCAGATGCCCTCAAGCTTTCACCAAAACGGGGCAAGGAAATTCTCTTTCGCATGCATCGACGTTTGTTGCCGGAAAGTCTGGGCATTCATCGCAAACAGGCTTTTTATATGCCCTTTTTGGCACGTCATCAAACGGTTTTCCGGGCCTGGACTCATGAGATGGTCGGAGAACAACGGGTGAAAGCCCGTGGGTTTTTCCGTTGGGACAAGACAGCCGAAATTCATCGTCAGGCTGAGGCCGGGAGCATGTTGGCCAATCGTCAGTTGGTGGCACTGGCCCAATTGGAACACTGGTGTTCAGTATTTATATCCTAGGAAGACCTTTTGGGGAGGTGAAACGCCCCGCAAATATTAAAAAAATATTAAAAAAAAAGAGGGGGTCTGGGGGATTCATCCCCCAGGGTTTTGACTTTGACTTTTGACTTTGATTTTTTTCCCGAAGGACATCCTGATTTTTCTTCACCCAAACGACCAGAGCCATGAACGATTTTGCCCATCAAACCGCCTTTATAGCCAGTGCGGTTGAACGAATACTTACTTTGCTTGATAATGACCCCTGGAGTCCCACTTACGGCTGCGCCCATCCAGCCTACTGGCGCGACAAAACCTCGGAAGTGGCAGACTCACGCCGACAGGAGGTCATGCTTCCTTTGGCTTTGCTGTATCGACGGGAGTATCCAGGCTCCAACTGGTTGGGAGATGCCAGGTTGCTCAAGGGAGTATCTGCCTTGCTGAATTTCTGGCTACTCAATCAATATGACGATGGTTCCATGGACGAATGGTACAAGGGGGAACGGGCTTTTGCTGCTGCGGCTTTTTCCACGTTTGCTGTAGCCAGAACCTTGGACCTGCTTGCAAACCAGTTAGCCCCGGAATTGATTGCTCGTGCCAAGAAGGGACTGGCCCGTTCAGCGGGTTGGTTGACCCAACGCAATGACCTGTTCAAGGCGAACCATCAGGCGGTTGGAGTGGCGGCTTTGGCCTGGGCCTCTCATGTCCTGGAAGATTCCGCGTTAAAAAGTGCCGCCTGCAACAAGTTGAAAAGTCTGCTGGCTGTACAAACCCCTGAAGGGTGGTTCCCGGAACTGGGGCATGTGGATCCAGGTTATACTTTTTTGACTGTGGAATACGTGGCCATGGCCATGGCCTTGTGGCAGGAGTGGGACGCGCTTCCTTTCATGATGCGAGCCATGGATTTTGCCTGTGGTTGGGTGCATCCAGACTTGACTCTGGGTGAGGAGTATGGGGTGTGTCACAATCCCTATGTATCAAGGATTGCGGCTGTGCTGATGGCCTCCAGTTCTCCACTGGCTGCGCGACTGGTGGAACGGTGTCGCACGCAATCAACGGGTTTTGCCGGACTGGCCCCCACTTTGGGAGATGATTTGCGCCTGACCCGCTGGGCCTTTCAGCCTTTGCTGGCCTGGGATTATTGGTCTGGTCAAGAACCCGCAGCACCTGGTGCCATGATCACGCCGCATCCCTTGCCTCTGGAACCAGACGGGCATCATGCCCTGCTGCTGCGTGAAGCGGGTTTGGCCCGACTGGATTTGGGCCAGGATTGTGCGGTTGTGGCTCCTGTGGCAGGGGGATTGATACGTCTGTTCAGCTCGACAGGCGCAATCTTTACGGATGGGGGCTATGTCTTGACTACGGAGGGAGTCATTGCCACCCATTTGGGTTATGAACGTCTGCGCCCTTTGCTTCAGGAGGGGGAAACCCTTGAAATGACGGTTTTGTTGTCTCCGGTGCGCAAGTTTTTCCCGTCTTTTTGGCAACGTTTGATTTTGCGTCTTGTTTGTACCACGGCCACAGGTTCCCGTCTGGCCAGAAACGGCATTGACCTGATCCGGCGTAGCAAGGCCACGCCGATCAATCAATCTTCGGCCAATTTGGGGGGCAGGAAATCCCCCTGGCGTTTGACCCGAAGGGTCATTCCCTCAACCTTGGGGCTGGAAATCCAGGATCGATTGGTATTTGACCGTCCTGTGTCAACCGAAGGGCTTTCATTGTACCTGAGAGAGACGGATCAACCGTGGCAGACGCGACCGATCCGGGAATTTCTCCCCAACCTGCCAGCCACATTGAACGGCTTGACATGGAACAGGATCGTGCGCCGGGACGGGGAACGTTGGGTGATGGAAATCGCCTGAATCCAATCACTTCATGTTTATCAAGCATGATAGCCCAATTTATAGCCAGAATTATACTTAGACGGAAGTGGATGCGTCGTTTTTGAATTTCAGTCTTGGCATGGGAATTTCATTCTTTGTTAAAATTCCTGCGCAGCCATGATTTTGGCTTGGATCCATTCAATCATCTCTTTTCATACAGAGTGATCATCATACAGGTTTATATCAAATGAAATCACACCACGACAGCATTTTATTGCGTTCTGTTCTTTATGTGCCTGGATCCAACCCCAAGGCATTGGCCAAGGCTCCCAAGCTGGGCGCGGATGCCTTGATTCTGGATCTCGAAGACTCCGTGGCCCCCGAAACCAAGATTCAGGCCCGTCAGCATGTGTTGGAGACTCTTCAACAAACGGTTTCCGGGGATCCCTGTTGGCGAGTGGTACGTATCAACGGCATCCAGACCGATCTATGGCAAGAGGACTTGAACGCCATTCTTCCCGGTCGCCCGGATGCGGTGGCCATTTCCAAAACCGAATCCCCCGACGACCTGCGCGGTCCGGCGGAGCAACTGGACCAATTGGAACAGGAACTCGGTGTTGCTTGTTCGTTGTGGGCCATGATCGAATCCCCGCTGGGGGTCATCAACAGCCTGGCCATTGCCAGTCATCCCCGTGTCAGTTGTCTGGTGATGGGCACTTCGGATTTGACCCGTGCCATGAACCTGCCGCTTCACCCGGATCGGATCGGCTTGCGTTTCGCACTCCAGCAAACCATTCTGGCTGCCAAGGCTGCCGGAGTCGGAATTTTGGATGGCGTCTTTCTGGACCTCCAGGATGCGGATGGCTTCATCGCCGAGTGTCAGGCCGGTGTGTTGTTGGGCTTTGATGGCAAAACCATTATTCATCCCCGCCAGATCGATCCGCCTAATCAGATCTTTTTGCCTTCTTTGCCTGACGTTGAACAGGCGCGTCGGATCCTGGATGCCTGGCAGGCCGCACGGGACCAGGGAGAGGAGATTTGTGTTGTGCAGGGTCGTCTTGTGGAACGACTGCATGCCCATCAGGCAGCCCAACTCCTCGCCAGGTGGGAGATGGCCAAAAAACGCACCTAACACACATTCATATTTTGTTTTTTGAATGGAAATGAGATACTCTACCATCAAAATAAAATGAACCCTCTAGCGGAATGAACTGTGTGACCGTTATGAAACTGCAACAAAAAACGACCATGCTGGCCATTTATCTCTCCGGGGCGATGGCTGTTTTGTTGGTTACCATCAGTTTGTTTTCGTTTCGACAATTTTCTATTTCAACGGCTCAGGAACATGTCCGTTCAGCGGCTGAAATCGTCCGGGTCAGTCTGACCGAGTCCATGATCAACGGCGTGATCGACCGTCGGGAACAATTCCTGAAACGGTTGGCCGAAGTGGATGGGTTGTTGGTGGCCAGGGTCATGCGTTCCCCTGAGGTGATCAAGCAATTTGGACAGGGTCTGGCCGGAGAGCAGGTCGTGGATCCGGTGGAACAATGGGTCATGGAACAGGGGAAGCCCTTCTTCGGGATGGTGGAGGATGAGTCGAATCCCATTTTTCGAGGAACCATTCCGTTCATTGCCACTCAACAGGGCGAGCCAAATTGTCTGCAATGCCACCATATTGCCAACGGTGCTGTATTGGGGGCAATCACCATTCAGGTTTCCATGGCCCAGTTGCAGCAGAAGGCAATAATAACAATTGGTGCTATGACTGCAATTATTATTATTTTTGCTGTTTTGCTCTTGCTTTTTTTTCGCCGTCAGATGGCCCCTGTGGTTGCAACGGCCATGGAAGTGCAAAAAGTCGTGGCCAAGGCCAAGGATGGTGATTTCAGTGGACGCATCGCCTATGCCGGTCAGGACGAGATGGGGGATATCGCCATTGACCTCAACCGGCTGATGAACCACCTCCAGGAAAGCCTTGGCACCATTACCCACGACGTTTCTCAATTGATGCGTTATGAAGCGGAGGGCAATACCAACCTGATCACCACGACCACCGAAATGGTGGAAACCCTGTTGGAGATTGCCCAATTCAAACAGGCTGTGGAAGAGGATCGCACCAAAATCGAGGTCTATACCCGCATTGGTCACATTTTGCGTGATCAGTTTGGTTTGCATTCATTTACGATTTATGAAATAGCCGCTCCAGGTATGAATCACATGAAACCCGTGATCGTGGATGGAGAAATCGATTCGACCTGCAAATGGTGTCTGCCAGAGACCATGTTTCAGGCGGATCATTGTCGCGCTCATCGGACAGGACACATCATTGATGGCGTAGAAAATCGCTTTCTTTGCGGCCAATTCAAACCCATACACGACAATCCCAATCTGGGCCACATCTGTATGCCCATTTTTCATTCCGGTGCAGTGGGTAATGTCGTGCAGATTATTATGGATCGCACCCATGGGCGTTTGTATCAACTCTTGTTGCCGTTCATTCTGGCTTATTTGCGGGAATCCGCCCCTACCGTGGAGGCTAAACGGTTGTTGGACACGTTGCGTGAATCGGCTTTGCGGGATGCCTTGACCGGACTTCACAACCGGAGATTTTTAGAGGAATATGTTGGCACCCTGGAGGCTACCACCAAGCGTAAAAAGCATCGTCTCTCTGTGTTTTTGATGGATATTGATCACTTCAAGGAGGTTAATGATGTTTTTGGTCATGATGTAGGCGATACGGTTCTCAGGGTCGTTTCCAAGGCCCTGGCAGCGCATGTGCGGACTTCGGATCTGGTGATTCGTTATGGCGGTGAAGAGTTTCTGGTGATTTTGCAAGAGGGTGATGAATATTCTGGGGATCGCATGGCTGAAAAGCTGCGTTTGGCTGTGGCTGCTTTGAAAATTCCAATTCCAAATGGTATTATGAGAAAAACCATTTCTATTGGCGTCGCGGTTTTCCCTTCGGATGGTGAAGACATCTGGGAGGTGATCAAATGTGCGGACTTGGGGTTGTATGAGGCCAAACGTACAGGTCGCAATCGCGTGGTGGTTTATTCGCCAGCATTGGCCGCCGTCGCGACGGAATAAAAGTCAAAAGCAAAACCTTGGGGGGTGAATCCCCCCAACCCCCACTTTTTTTTTAATATTTTTTTAAAAAAATAAATAAAAAAAAAGGGTGGGGGGTGTTGGGGGGCGGTTCACCGCCCCCCAAGGTCTTTTATTTTTGCGAATAATGTACCGCGAGAGGATCATCCTTCGTCACCACCCGGCCCAGTCCGATCACACCTGTGCCTTCCATGAGGTGTTCATCGCGATGAACAAAAGTTTGTTGTGACTTAGAGCTGATGACAAAAGTTCCATTGGTGCTTTGATCGACCAGAAAAATTTTGCCACGACGGTATTCCATCCGGGAATGGACACGAGATGACATGCTGTCAGGTACGACAAAAGTATTGGTTGATCCGCGTCCGAACGTAATCACAGGCTGATTGTCACTGAGGGAGATCTTTTTTCCCTCAAAGGAAACGACCATGGATGCGGTGTCATTGGTCTGTGGAAGATTCGGCGAGAGGCCACCAAAGACCGTGAGTTCTTCTTCTTCACCCCAGGTCAGTTCAACGATTTGAATCGGCTTGGTTTTGCCTTTGACGGTTGTGGTGATCAACATCCGGCTGTTGGACTGCAAATGGGGACTCATTTGTTCCAGGGTTTCACCCGTGGTGATGATCTGGTCTCCCTTGGCTTGGGCTGCCATGCGTGCGGCCAAATTGACGGCGTCGCCAAAAACGTCGTCATTTTCCTTGATGACATCACCGAAGTGAAAGCCGACGCGAATTTTGAGTGGCGTGCCCCAGCGAGGAGCATGGGAGGAGACATCTTCCTGCATTTTGACTGCGGCTTCGGAGGCTGAGTCAGCGGATGGAAAGGTACACATCACTTCATCACCAATGGTTTTGATGACGCGACCACCAAAGCGGGTCGTGATGGATGAAAGCAGTTCTATGCATCGTGAGGTGATTTCACGGGCTTTTGCGTCGCCAATGGTTTCATACAGTTTGGTACTGCCTGCAATGTCGGCGAACATGATCGACAGTTTGGCGTTTTCTCTCATGATAGGCCCCTTTGATTTTTCAACTTCCGCAATTTTTTTTTAATTTACGTCTGGCAGTTCATCCAGAGGTAACTTCAAATCAAGTATTGGCATCCATGCTAGACAAAATATCCTAAAATGACCGTGATGTTATCCTTGCCACCGGCTTTTTTGGCCATTTCTATTAATCGACGGCAGGATTGATCCAGATTTTTGCTGTTGGTTGTAGCCAGCACCTCGGCGATTTTCGCATGGGGAATCATACCACTCAGACCATCCGAACACATGAGAATGATATCCCCCTTGCCCACATCCTGGAACCCCACATCTGGAGTCACATAATTCGACGGTCCCATGGCTTGCAGCAGGATGTTTTGTGCCGGGGCTTCTCCGCGTCCGCCAAAATTGACCCATTGTTGGTACATGGAGTGGTCTTGGGTCACTTGATTGAGGCGTCCCTGACTGTAGAGGTAGAGACGACTGTCGCCGACATGAAAGATGACCGGTTTTTCGCTGTATTCGGGCAACCACATGCCAACCAAGGTGGAACCCATGCCCATGCCTTCGGGATAGCCTTTCTGCATGTTGGCATGGTTCACGGCAGCGTTGGCGTGATTGACAGCAGATTGCACCACGCTGAGAATCGGATTGGGTGCCTCATCCACGGTGGGTTCATCGTTTTGGAGATCTTCACGAAATTCCTCGCGAAATTCCTCGCGAATCGTGAAATTGACCACCGTACTCTCCCCATCGTCACAGGGATCCATCATGGAGGAGTTCCATGGTTCGGGTGGGGTACGCATAAAGGCTTGCAAGGTGTCGCGAATGGATTCAATCACCAGTTGGCTGGCGATTTCTCCAGCGTCGTGACCTCCCATTCCGTCGGCAACCACAAGCAGACCGATTTTTACATCGACCAGATGATTGTCTTCATTGAGTGTTCTGACACATCCAACGTCTGTACACCCTGTGACCCAAAGTCGATTTCCGATTTGTTGCGCCATGTTTGGATTTCCATTTTGAACGGCAAAAAAGGTGTGGGCCGTCTTTCATTGTGCTTCATTGTTTTTTTTTATTGTCTTTCATGTTAATTCTAGGTGATGCCTTGCGACCTGCCAAGGAATAACTCAATAATTCAGCAAAAATGTGTCTGATTTCGTTGACCCTCAGCCTGAAGAAACCGCCCATGCCGATTGCACCGCTTATCAAACGACCCCGCCGTTTGCGTCGTACTGACGCGATTCGCCGCATCATCCGTGAGACACGCCTGGCCCCAGAAGATCTGGTATTGCCATTGTTTGTGGTGCCAGGCCGACAGGTCAAAAAACCGATTGTTTCCATGCCTGGGGTGGCCCAACTGTCCATTGACGAGGCTTTGCTCGTGGCCAGGGAGGCCTTCACTTTGGGGTTGGGAGGAATTATCCTGTTTGGCATTCCAAAAAGCAAGGATTCCGTAGGATCGGATGCCATGAATTCCGATGGTATTGTTCAGCAGGCCATTCGGGAGATCAAGTCGGCATTGCCAGATTTGTTTGTGATTGCTGACACTTGTTTGTGTGAATACACGGATCATGCTCATTGCGGCGTCATTCGTGGGGATGAGATTGATAACGATGCCACTTTGGATTTGTTGGGCCGAACCGCGCTTTCATATGCCCAGGCGGGTGTGGACATGGTGGCCCCTTCCGGGATGATGGATGGCATGGTTGCGGCCATTCGGGGGGCTTTGGATGAAGGGGGATATGTTGGATTGCCCATTTTGTCCTATGCGGTCAAATATGCTTCGGCCTATTATGGCCCGTTTCGCGATGCAGCGGAAAATACCCCGGTGTTCGGGGATCGGCGTTCCTATCAAATGGATCCGGCCAACCGGCGCGAGGCGTTGCGCGAGGCGGCTTTGGATGTGGAAGAAGGGGCGGACATGTTGATGGTCAAGCCGGGATTGGCTTATATGGACATCCTGCGGGAATTGCGGGATCATTTCGAGTTGCCTTTGGCGGTATACAATGTCAGTGGAGAGTATGCCATGGTCAAGGCAGCGGCGGCGCAGGGTTGGATCGATGAATCCCGTGTGGTCATGGAAACTCTGCTTGGTTTCAAGCGGGCAGGTGCGGACATGATTCTGACCTATCATGCCCTGGATGCTGCCCGTTGGATGGTGGCGAAATGACGGATCCCATGGGTATTGAGGATCGGGCTGATGATGCGCTGAAGCCTCCTGTGCGTGCTTTGGGATTGTTGTCCGGGGGGCTGGACAGTACTCTGGCGGTTAAATTGCTTTTGGATCAAGGGATCGAGGTGGAATGTGTCAATTTCCACACCGGGTTTTGCATTCAGTCTCATACCGGTGCTATGCGGAATCCCAAACCTGGGGCCTCTCCGCCGCGTCATGATGCCTTGTTTGCGGCAGGAAATCTGGGTATTCGTCTGCATCTGGTGGACATCGCGGAAGATTATGTGCGTATTGTCACCAATCCCAAGCATGGTTATGGCAAGAATTTAAATCCCTGTCTGGATTGCAAGATTTTCATGGTGCAAAAAGCCATGGAAATGAAACAATCCATGGGGTTTCATTTTTTGTTTACTGGTGAGGTGTTGGGTCAGCGTCCCATGAGTCAGCGGCGGGATACTTTTCCGGTGATTGATCGGGAATCGGGTGCCCAGGGGTGGATGTTGCGGCCTTTGACTGCCTTGCGTCTGCCCCCAACGGAACCGGAAAAGCGGGGGTGGGTGGATCGTGCGCGTTTGAAGGGATTTTCCGGGCGTGGTCGCAAACCGCAAATGGCCTTGGCTGCCCAATTGGGGATTCAGGATTATCCCAGTCCAGCGGGCGGTTGTTGTTTTCTGACGGACGAAAATTATGCCCGCAAACTGCAAGATTTGTGGGCCTATCGGGGGAGCAAGGCCTATACCATGGATGACATCCTGTTATTGAAGGCAGGACGTCATTTGCGACCGGCAGCGCATTTCAAACTCATTATTGGTCGGGATGAATCTGAAAATCATTTTCTCTCTGGTTTTGTCGCAGGTCGCATTGTGTTGCGTGCCAGGGATGTGCCGGGTCCATTGATTTTGGTGGAAGGTACGCCAACGGATGGAGAGTTGACGTTGGCGTGTCGTTTGGCTGCCCGTTTTGGCAAAGCCAGGGAAATGGCCGAGGTGGCGATGGTTTTGGAAAGAGAGGGGCAGCAGGAAGTGCGTTATGTGACCCCCATGCCTGCGCATGAAATAGATGAGGCGTGGTATGTTTGAAATAGAATCGTTCCCCCCCCAATAAAATAAAGAAAAAAATAAAAAAAAAGGGTGGAGGGGTCTGGGGAGGCGGTTCACCGCCTCCCCAGGAAGTTTTTTCACAGGAGGGCATGCCAAGTGAGTCGTGCAAAATGCGTCGATGCTGCACTCCAACAGGTGCCAGAAAAACATGCTGCCCAAGTGTTGGATTGTGTTTTGTTTGGCCAACCGGAGAGCGGTGATCCAACAGATGAGCAGTTAGATGTTTCTAAAATTGAAGACATTGTACGGCAGGGGATGAGCCTGCAAGAAGCATTGTCTACATATCGCTTTCCCCTAAACGGCTGTAGATTTGATCGTGATGATGTCAATGCTCGGTAGATTTTTTCTTGACAGTAACTCAACCATGCGGATGCCGAGGACGAAAACAAACATCGCAAAATGGTCTGGAAGATTGACAGTTCTCAACCCTTTTTTGGGTGATGATCTTCCATTTGCGTGGAAGTCCTTGGGGATATGATGATTGAACCAGACCTTGACGCGCTTCGTTCTGACCGGGTGGTGGATGCGCGCAGATTGTTGTGTCCCATGCCCATTCTGCGGGTTGATGCGGCCATGCAAGGCATGCAACCGGGTGAGATTCTGGAGGTTGTGGCCACAGATCCTGGCCTGACACAGGATTTGCCTGCCTGGTGTCGGGTCAATGGCCATCGATTGTTGACCATGCGGCGTGCGGGTCGTGAATGGACAGGATGGGTGGTCAAGGGGGAATTTCCGCCTGCTCCGATTCGACGCACTTCATAGAATCTTGACGGAAAATGTCCTGCCATCGTTTATGGTGAAATGGATTTGATCGCCGGATGATCCAGTGCAGGTGATTTTCAGGGTGTTGGAGTCCACATAATCAAGGGTGATCGTGATGGCTGAGTTTGAGTAGCGATAAGTCAGGCCGCCAATCGTTGGACTGGTGGTGGTGGGCGGTATGTAAATATGAAACGTTTTACCTGATGCTGCTATAAGTGTGTCATTCTTTCCTTGAATGTTATAAACTGCCGTTCCAAGGTTGAGCGTGGTAAAAGACCATGTTTTGTTTTTGCTGACCCCATCCTGAATGTAAGAGAGTTCAGCGCGGTATGTCGTGTTGTAATCCAGACGTTCCAACGGGAAGAGGGCGAATTGAAAGGAAGTGAATTTTTTATTGGGATCGCTTTTGTCATCCAACAATCGGGTGTTGGTGACTGGCAGTCCGTCGGTGCTGGTGAATAGTTTGAAAGATACGAGTTGTACCTGTTTGACTTTGGTGGAATTGAATTCTGCTGAAACGGGATAGCCGGAGACCGAATAATCGGGCAAGGGGTCTGGAGATTCTTCGTAAAAGACCGGCAAGACATTGGTGGCCTTGTCAGGTGGCCAGATCACCAGTTCCGGGTTGAGGGTGCTGAAATGAGTTTTGGCTGCAAGGTAGACGGATGCCTCGACGTTGATTTTCGGGTCGCATACGATGTAGTAGGTGCCATAACCAGTAAAGTTTGTACCATTGCACAGATCAGTCATTTTGCTGTTGCCGTTGTTGCCAACAAAGAAGTTTGTTTTCGATGAATTGGTGCCAGTGACAAAACCGAAGCCGATTTCGTTGACATCGTTGCGCAGCAAGCCGAAACGGTGATAAATGGCACTCATCAGGCCATCGATGGATGCGATTTCATTTTGTTCGGTACTGATCACTTCTCCCACAGATCCAAAGCCTAAGTATCCGGCGGCCTTGGCCCGGTCGTTGACCGTGACGCCAGTGAAACCGGCAAGACTTTGGTTTTCATTGTGGCTGATTATATTGTTGTTTTTTAAGTAACTGGCATGATTGACCGCAGCCTGTTCAAGTTTGCTGTTGGTGACATACACATTTAATCCTGCCTGGGAGCGCAGGGTGTTCATGTATTGATAATCGCTTCTGGAACTTGTGGTTGGGGCGTTGACAAGAAGGGCATCGATGGTGGTGATCACACTGCTGTTGGTCTGTCCGGTCGCAAGTGCCACCCCGGTATCGATGGTGGAAGCCCCATTCAATCGCCGCAAGATCAGAACACCGTCTGTGGCATCCACGGTGTTGTTTTGGTCCACATCCAGTTTGGATCCCAGGGAGGCGATGGTGGTCGTCACGCTGCTGTTGGTTTGTCCGGTTGGGAGTGCCACGCCGGTATCAATGGTGGAAGCCCCATTCAACCGTCGCAAGATCAACACCCCATCCGTGGCATCCACAACGCCACTGTTGTCTACATCAAAAGGGATAGTGCCTGCCTCAAGAAGAGGTGGGAATGCCCAACTTAAAAGTATTATAGGTACAATAAAATTAATTTTACACATTATTTTCATTTGAATTGGCTGTTATCTGGTTGTTTGAATGTTTTTGAAGACCTTGGGGGGCGATGAACCGCCTCCCAATCCCCCCCTTTTTTATTTGTTTGTTTTTAAATGATACTCCAGAAGAGTTGGATGATCAAGATAAGGTGGGAGATGTTTATCCAGGATTAACGAGGGGCGGTGCCATTTGCCGAACGGAAAGGTTTCAAGAATGGCAACCAGGAAGGCCGACAGGAAGAGGCCGCTTCCTTGCTGCTGAAACAAATGAGTCGCTTATGGCCCTTCTGTCACCTCCATGCGTTCCACATCAGCCAACGTGATCCGACGTCCATCCAGAGAGAGGAAAGAACGCCCCTGAACTTTGTTCTTCATGGCTTCGTATGTCGTGACCTGTCCACTCTGGACATGGATCACCCGCACCTCAACCACCTGATGGGCTGCGCGCCAATCGTTGTAGACAAACCAAGCCAACATCCCGGTCACAACAAGAACAATCGTGATGGCCGTGGCGTGGAAGGCCTTCCGGGAGGTGGGTTGGAAATCCATGATGGTGTGTCGCTGCGCCAGATTGGGTGCATGGGGCGTGACGTTGCGTCGCGTACTGCGTTTTCCCAACCAATACATACCACCAAGCAAAAAAAATGGAAACAAATATTTCCAGAACATGAGCCTCTTTTTTACACCCTGTTATGGCAAAGGGAACCATTGCCCAATACCGGATTTCCAGAGTAACATGATTCCATCTGGATCTCGACCACACTCGACGATACAAAAGGAGATTGCGGTGAAGGCCAAAGATATCATGGTTCGTGAGGTGATCACAGCTCCACCCGACATGTCGGTCCGGGATCTGGCTCGCTTGCTTACCGAACGCAAAATCAGTGGTGTCCCCATCGTGGAGGAAAACCGTCTGCTGGGCATGGTCACGGAAGGGGATCTGGTGGCCAGGGTCAAAACGATCCATCCGCCATTCCTCATTACGATCCTCGATGCCGTCTTCCCCATCGCCGGGGAACACCGCTACGAAGAAGATCTCCGTCGCATGGCCGCATCCATCGCTGCCGATATCATGACCGTCGAACTGGATGCCGTGGATGAAGAGACCGAACTCGAAGAAGTCGCCACCATCATCAGTGATCGTCGCGTTCCTTTGTTGCCGGTCTTGCGCGGGGACGAACTGGTGGGGATCATCGGCAAGCGCGATGTGATTCGTGGCATGCTTGAAGACGGCAAGCTCGATGAAAACCTCCAGGATGTCAATGACATCAAGCTGGATGACGGCATCGCTTGATGTCCGCCATCTGGATGGCGGTAAGCCGTTCCGAAGCCGAAACCGAGGCCATCGCATCCGCTTTGGCGCAAGGAGTGACTCCTGGCATGGCACTCTTGTTGTCCGGTGATCTGGGGGCCGGAAAAAGCGTGTTTGCCAGAGGGGTCATCCGTGGCTTGGGCGTCAAGGAGGCCTGGATCACCAGTCCAACTTTTACCTTGGTGAATGTTTATTCTGAAGGTCGGATGCCTGTTTGTCATTTTGACCTCTATCGCTTGACATCTCCAGATGATCTGGATCTCCTCGGTTTGGAGGAGTATGTGAATGGACATTCCCTCCTCATCGTGGAATGGCCAGAGCAGGGCGGCGACTCTTTTTTTGGCGATCCCCTGCAAGTCCGACTCTCTTATGTTGAAAGTGACCCGGAGGCCCGTCAGATCTCTCTGGTTCCCCTGGGTCCGCAAAGTCAGGAAACTGTGAATGCCTTCCAATACCTTGCACCCGCTGGTTGATGACGTCGCCTTTGACTTCCTGGTGGAGGTTCTCGGCAGGGATGTGTCGATTTCCCAGGTGGCTGGAGATGCCTCTTTCCGGCGGTATTTCCGGGCGGAATCCCCCCGTGGGCGTTATATTTTCATGGATGCCCCACCCCACAAGGAGGATTCACGTCCTTTTGTGGATATCGCCCGTTTTTTGCGTCACTGGGGCGTTTGCGTGCCTGAGTTGATCCAGGCCAGGCTTGAGACCGGTCACATCCTGCTGGAGGATTTCGGGGATGTCACCTTGCTCAAGGCTTTGGAGCAGGGGGGGGGGAAGTACCCCGGATGCCTTGTACAAGGTGGCGGTGGAAACACTCTTGACCCTTCAGCAGACCCCCAATGACGGCTCCTGCATGGCGCATCATCGTCCTTTTGATCGTGTCATGTTGCGTCGGGAGTTGGCTTTGTTCACCGACTGGTATGTGGAGGGGATTTTGCAAACTCCTATTGCCCCTTCAGACCGGGAGGCGTTCGATGCTGCCTTCGACCGTTTGCTTGACGCCATTCTGGTTCAACCCTGGACTTTCGTGCATCGGGACTACCACAGTCGCAATCTCATGTGGTATGAAGGTGGTTTGGGCGTGTTGGATTTTCAGGACGCAGTCATGGGACCAATCACCTATGACTTGGCCAGTCTTTTGCGCGATTGCTATGTGGCTTGGGATGCCCCCTTCCGTCGGCGAGTCATGACCTGGTGGTTCGAAGATCCCAGAACCAGGCAGCGGTATCCTGTGGACTGGCAGACCTTTTTGCGCGATTTTGATTATATGGCTTTGCAGCGCAACCTCAAGGCGATTGGCATTTTTGGCCGATTGTCGTTGCGTGATGGCAAGCATGGTTATTTGAATGACATCCCGCGTACTATGGGTTATGTACGAGAGACGTTGTCCGCTTATGTCGATTTGGCTGATCTGGATCGTTTGATCCAGGTCTACGTACCTGTCCTGGGGAGGCGGTGAACCGCCTCCCCAGACCCCTCCACCCTTTTTTTTTAATAATTATTAAAAAAAAAAGAGGGG
>JAMOBH010000385.1:0-4846 GCA_039908085.1 Magnetococcus sp. YQC-5 | reverse complement strand
CCCTTGGTGGGGTCCAGGGGCGAAGCCCTTGGTGGGGTCCAGGGGCGAAGCCCTTGGTGGGGTTTGGGGCGAAGCCCCAAAAATAATCATCCCAAGATGGTCAGGGTTTAGTGACAATATATTATTTAGAAATCGCATCAATGGCCATCATCACCGAACTGTTGGTCTGCCCGGTCGGCAACACCACCCCGGTATCAATGGTGGAGGCACCATTCAATTTCCTTAGGATTAATACCCCATCCGTTGCATCCACCGTTCCGCTCTGGTCCACATCCAGCTTGGTGCCAATGGCGTTGATGCTGGTCATGACCGTGCTATTGGTTTGCCCTATCGGCAGCACCACCCCGGTATCAATCGTGGATGCGCCATTCAATTTCCGCAGGAGCAATACCCCGTCTGTGGCATCTACAGTTCCACTTTTGTCCACATCCAAAACCATGGAAGTTGTAATAACCGTGCCTGGAGTCGAAGTCAAGGTGAGTGTCTTCCCTGACAGTTTGACCGTCACCCCTGCCTTGATTGACTGGCCACTGCTATCGAACAGGTCAACAGTACTCTTGCCGCTGTCTGCCATGAGCGTGAATTGACCGTTTGCATCGGTAATGGCCGTTTCATTGCCACCTGTTTTGATCACGGCATTGGGAATGGATTTATTGTCTGGAGTGGTGAGCAGTGCCACCAACGGAATCACGATGGGAGCGTCAGGAAACGTGACTTTCAGGTCATATCCCGTATCAGCCCCAAAAACACCCTGTGCGAACGGTTTGGCCTTGATGTAAATCATCCCCTCTTTTTCTGCGGTAAATGCCAGAGTGACATCCGCACCAGGAATTTCTGTTTTGGCACTGCCAAGTCGGGTTGCTTTGTCGCTGTCATACCGTTCCAGGACTAGGTTGGTATTTTTTTCCAGTTTGCTGGCGATAACCTGATATTTGACGCCTTTGAGCGCGTAAAATTTCACCCAGTCCGCATCATTGTCAACATGGGTGTTGTGGTGTTGCGGGGTTTCACTGTTGATTACAATAATATTGGCCTCATCAGGGGTATTGTCCGGTTCAAACGAGTCTTTCCCCACTTGAATGGTCACTGATTTCGGCACAGAGATCCATCCATCACTGTCATTAGCCTGGGCAAAAAACGTGACAACATATTGACCCGGCTTGCTGAACTGAGTACCATCGAACAACGTTTCATACCTTTTATTGGTTGAATTGTATTTCAAGGACAGAACGGGGGTATCGACTATGATGGGATTCGATCCTTCGCTGGAGGCACCCGGCGGCACGACCACGGCCCAAACCCAGGCAATTTTTTCTGTGGGTTGATTGACTGTGACCCAGAGGGGGAGCGTGGAACCGCCTTCCTCCATAAAAGCATTCCCCATCGTTTGTATGATGGCTGGAGAGATGCCAGCCATCAACATGGGATTGCCCAGATAGGTATCGCTGATGATGTTGCTTTCATTATTAGCTTTATTATATAAACCATCAGAGTCCGCATCAAGTCTGGCATGTTGCGGCGTTACTGAGGTGCTGGATTGTTGAATGGCATCGGCACTGGAATTGAAACTCTCTTGCAGGCTGTTGCTTTGCCGGATGCTGTTCCAGAAATAACTGGAAAAAGAGAGTGAACCATCATAGGAAAAACAAGCCTTTTCATTGGCTCCTGTACTGGCCAGAACAATTCGCTTGATACCTGCCGCCGGTTTCAGTGCCTGGAGGAAACTGCCAGAGTAACAGGCATCAATAATCAGAATAACTTTGGCACCGGTTTTATTTTGCAGGGTATCCAGCCACTCTTTCAGCATGGCAGCGGTGATGATATCAGGATCACTGTCTTTTGGTTTGGTGGCATAGAATTTCGCGTCATCATCACCATGATCCACCATGTATAGAATCAATGGTCTGGTTGGTGAAACAGAGTTGATGGCCCAGTTGGTGATGGCCTCTTTCAGAGCTGAGGAACTGGCTGGGGCAAAAATGTTGCTATCTTTTTTGTTGTATACACTGAGATAGCGAATATTTTTTTCTAACAGTCCTTTTTTGATGAGCGTGGTATAAGCCAGATCAGCCACACTTTTGGTAGCGGTCCAGAGATGGTCATTGACATCGCCCCCGGCCATGATGATGGCAAGGGCCTCTTGTTCCACGGCCACGGCGGTGGCCGTGAAATCATTGTTGAGTTGGTTGGTCTTGATGGCCGTGATGGTACGACTGGCCTGATCAAATTTATAACCAGGTTTTTTCGGTGTGATCGTGCCAGACCAGCCGGATTTGGAGACTTCCCAGAGATATTTTCCCGATGGATCGGTTGTCAAAACTATTTTTGGCAAGGTGGTGTCATTATTTTCAAGAGTGATGGAGACCCCTGCAACGGGTTGTTTGTTACTGTCCAGCACCGTACCTGAGAGGATGATATTGTCAGTATAAGTGAAGTGACTGATACTGGAGGCTGTATTTCCCGCCTTGTCTGTGACCCGTACTGTAATTGTATAAGTTTGACCTGATGTCCAAAGATTGTTCGTGCCAAAATCCCAATTTTTCCATGTGTCAGGGGTAAAAAGATCCGTGGAAGCCAGCCAGGAGGAGGTTGGGATGAATCTTTGCGTGCCATTGCGCACGACCATATAGTTGACACCATCCGTAATCTGCAATTCGACTTTGGCAATACCTGTATTGCCTGGATCAGAGGTAGAACCAGTGATGCCCGTCAATGGATAAAATGGATTGAACGTGGAACCATCTGTCGGATAGGTAATTGTCACTGTGGGCGGTGTGATTGTTTTATTAATGATGAAATTTTTGGTCCGCACATCACTGACCCGGCCAGATTTATCGACAGCGATATATTTAAGTGTCGTGGTGGCACTTACGCTGATGGGAGCGGAATAGAGCGTCGAACTTGTGGTGGGGGTGGAGCCATCCAAAGTATAATAGAGCAACGAACAACCAGAGCCGTCATCCTGGCAGGTCAAAGTCACATTTTGGGTCGTCGAGAATGTGCCATCGGGGATATCGACTGCGACTGGATTGGAGATGTCATCCACAGATAACTCGAATGCGGGCAAAGCGACGGTGTCGGTTCCGGCGGTGACGGAAATGACGATGTTGCCATAAATGCCATAATCTTTTGCGGTCGGAGTACCTGAAAGCGTTCCTGTGGTTGTGTTGAAACCTGCCCATGGAGGTGCGTTTTTAATGGAAAAGGATAGTGCATCGCCATCTGCATCACTGGCTGTTGGAACGAAATTGTATACGACTCCTGGGGTGGCTTTGGTGGTCGGAGTGCCGTTTATGCTGGGTGGGTGATTCGTTGACGTGATCTCTTTGAGCAAAAAATCAGTTCCAGCAGAAAGTTTGTTCAACAGGGATGTTCGATTCGTATCGGCCAACGAATCCAATGCAATGGAAAAATGAGATAATTGAAACTCTGTGCCAAGGGTGACTTGGCAGGCCATGAGAACCCCAGTGCCAATCCCGGCATCGGAAACTCCCCCCATGATAAGCGTATTATTAATCGGATTTAATTCTCCGATGTCAGCAGCGCGATAAGTACATGACTGATCGGAGAATGTCAGGGTTGCAGGGCCAGTCAAAATGATTTTGAACGCTCCCAGAGTATATTGAGTATTTTTATATTCCAGCTGAAAGCTGAACAAGCGCGTAGCACTGTTAGCATCAGAGAGTATACCTGCATAAAGCAGAAACGCAAAATACGCACTAAAAAATACTTTTGATTGATACACTGAGAGACTCCTTTAGAATTTAAATTCTAAATCTCTGGCGCATGCAAACATGCACGCAGTCAAGAGAAAATAATGGCTACGTTATGGGCTGGCATCTTGACCAAAAATGAAAATTTCTGTACCTTGACATTTTACATGAAGAGATGAGGATGAGCAAATCAAAAAGTGGCAGCTGGTCTTGCCTGATTTTCAAGAGCCAAACCAGATCAAAATGATCATGTTGGATCGTTTGATTGAATATACAATCGCACCTAAACTTATTGAGATAAAAATGAAAAAATTATCATTTTTTGTTTGTGCGGGAATGTTTTTGAATCTTGGTTCATATGGGTTGCTTTTGGCAGCTCCTGCGGATGTTGCTCCTACGCCTGATGGAAAAGTCGATCCGGTTGATGCGCTGGCAGCATGGCAAATGATGTTGGGTAAAATACCAAAAGATATGGATGCGGATGTTTATCCCATTGGCAATCCTGACGGAAAGATCGATATGGATGATGTACGAACCATATTGAAGCATTCCGTTGGCAAAGTCACTATCACAAAATCCAGCAAGGCCATCAAAATTGATAATAACAGCGCATCCGAAGCCTTCACCGAAGACGCATCTCCATTCTCATTAACCGGAATGGTCATCACGGGAACAAGCAGCCCTACCGTTACCGCTACCCTGACACTCTCGAATGCTGGGGCAGGCACTTTATCCACAGGCGGCTCCGGGGCGGTGACCTCAACTTTTGATGGCACCATCTGGAGAGCCAGTGGAGCTTTGGCTGATGTCAACACTTTGCTTTCAGGTGTGACATTTACCCCGGCCAAGAATTGGGATCAGAATTTCACCATGGCCACTGCGGTGAGTGATGGGGTGACACCAGCCGTGACAGGGACCAAAAATGTCACAGTAACAGCGATCAATGACTTGCCAACCATCTCTTCCATGACCAACCAAATTACAGCGGCCAATACCGCCACCAATGCCATTGCCTTCACTGTTAGTGATGTGGAAACAGCAGCAGCCAGTCTGACAGTTACCGGGTCTTCGTCCAACAAGACCTTGGTGCCAGATGCCAACATTGTTTTTGGTGGATCCGGCGGCAGCCGCAC
>JAMOBH010000048.1:0-23301 GCA_039908085.1 Magnetococcus sp. YQC-5 | reverse complement strand
CACCGACATGGCTTATGATCCTTGCAGGATACAAACTTCCATCACAAAAATCAAGCATAAATAATTGTTCTGCAAGATATTTTGCTATTTTCTGCCAAGCACTATTTAAGGTAATAGTGTTCCGTCCTGCCAACATCATCTGCAAGGCTTTTTCCAGGGGTTGCAAAGGATCGATGAGTGCGCATTCAGGTTGCCGGTGACGAGCGAGTCGCTGGAAATCTTGCAGCAAACGCTCCAGGGTTCCGGTTTCCTCGCGAATCATACGCCGCAGTTCCTCTTGTCTGGCCCCATCCGAGACGGTTCCCAACAGACCAGAGGCTGTACGGATCACCCCAATGGGATTGCGGATTTCATGGGCCAATGCCATCGCCAATTCCCCCAAAGAAGTAATCTTGTCGTGCTGAAAAGCCCGGTGCTGCTCGTCGCGGGCATGCTTCAAAGAGAGGGCCATGGCATTGAAGGAACGGGCCAGATCACCGATTTCATCATCAGAGAGAATGGGCACCGTAGCCCGAAAATCCTGGGAAGCCACCTGCATCACCGCATCCCGCAGACAGGCCACCGGACGAACCACCACACGACTGAGCAAGAACCCGGTTATCAATGCCAACAGAGTTCCCAGCAACGTGATGGCCAAGGTCAGGTTGACCCGATCAAGAAACACGTTTTCCCCCTGGTGTTCCAACCCAGTGAACATCACGGCCTCAACCGAACCATTGCCATCTGCTATCGGGGTGTATAATCCCCAAAAGCGGCCATCCTCGGCATGTTCACTGTAATATTCCTGCCGCTGCATGAGATTCGCAAACACCTCCGGCGACAAACGCAGCTCAAGGGAGGGACGATCCACAGAAAACGCCTTGGTAAATTCCCCCTGTTCTGGATAGAAAATGCGCGTTCGTAATCCGCTCATCTGGTTGAGTCGCAGCAAGGCACTCTTGTCGAACAGGGTGCCTACCACAAGTTGAAAACGTCTCTCCCCATGGCGGGGAAACGGCCCTGTCTTGACTGCGGCCAACGATTGATCCGTGCCGTGCATGGCCCGCACCACAGCCATGGATTGCCCGGAAAACCGGATCCTGTCCAGAATGACGGACTGTGATGAATAAAGCAATTTTCCTTGCATGTCATATATTTGAATCAGATTCAAGCCCAATTGTCTGGCAATGGTGTTCATTTTGTCAGAAACCAACCCTTGGTTCGGCAAAGAGGCCCCATACCCCTCGAAAATCTCCTCGTAGAGGTCAACAAAAGTCTCCGCATTGAGTTGAATACCCTCCAGCCAATTCTGATTGACCTGGGCTGCTTCGCGAATCCAATGCTCGATGGAACCGTTCATACGACTGGCAATCCAGGAAGCCGAAAGAAGGCTGGCAAGCAGCATGGGAACCACCATGATCAGCACAGTCACCCGAAGCACCTTGCTTTGCACCCGATTCACCACAAGGGGAAAGATACTACGCATGAGAGGGGATACTCCAAAACACGGTGTATTCAGCCAGAGGAAAACACCTGACCTGATTTTACAATCCATTGTTTATAAAAGAATTTTCTGTTCAGGACAAGTGGTCCACGTCTTGCGATATAAATATTGTACAACCAAACACTTACATCACGAACTGGCCCAATGGAACAGAATCAAAGCCGCCAACCAAACAGCAGGTACACTTTCCACCAGAGCGCAGACAAAAATCAAGGAGTCAAAACGAGAGCCATGTCCACACATTTACCCTCACGCCCCAACATCAACTGGTCAGCATTGTGCCCGCCATTACAGTGGTGGCACCGGGTGACACCTGGTACGCTCAAAGAGGATCTCATGGCAGGCTTGACCGGGGCCATTGTGGTGTTGCCCCAGGGGGTGGCGTTTGCCACCATTGCCGGTATGCCACCCGTGTACGGCCTCTATGCTGGCATGATTCCCGCTATTGTGGCGGCTTTTTTTGGTTCTTCCTGGCATTTGGTCTCCGGGCCAACCACGGCAGCCTCGATTGTTTTGTTTTCCCTGCTCAGTGCCCATGCCGAACCTGGCAGTACCGCATATGTGCAACTGGCAATCACCATGACTTTCCTGGTTGGAATGACGCAGTTCGGACTGGGATTGATCCGCATGGGTACGTTGGTGAACTTCATCTCGCATTCAGTGGTCATCGGCTTTACCTCTGGGGCCGCGCTCCTGATCGCCACCAGCCAATTCCGCAATTTTTTTGGCATCACCATCCCCACAGGCAGCGATTTCTCCCAGACTCTGTTGGTTTTTGCCACACATCTGGACAAGATCAATCCCTATGTGATGGCAGTCAGTACGACCACCCTGCTGATTGGAATCCTCTTTCGAAGAGGGTTGCCACGTATACCCTATATGATTGTCGCTTTGTTCGGTGGTGCCCTGTTGGCATGGACCATCGACTCTTCGCTCACCACGTCCTCAGGTATTACGCGGTTGGGTTCCCTGTCAGCCTCATTGCCCCCCTTGTCTTTTCCGGATTTTTCCCTCTCCACGCTCCGTCTGCTGGCACCTGGGGTCATTGCAGTCACTCTGCTGGCCTTGACCGAAGCCATTTCCATTGCCCGCGCCATGGCGTTGCGTAGCGGGCAACGCATTGATGCCGACCAGGAATTCATCGCCCAAGGGCTTTCCAATCTGGTGGGGAGTTTTTTCTCGGCCTATGTGGCCACAGGTTCCTTCAATCGCAGTGGTCTGAACTACGAGTGTGGAGCCAAAACCCCGATTGCTGCTGCCAGTTCCGGCCTCATCCTGATTGGCCTGGTGACCATGGTGGCTCCCATGGCCTCTTATCTGCCCAATGCCGCCATGGCCGGGGTGTTGTTCCTGGTAGCCTGGGGCTTGATCGATTGGCACCACATTCAGCAGACTCTGCGCACCAGTCGCTCGGAAACGATCATTATGATCGCCACCTTCCTGGCAACGCTGTTCCTCAACCTGGAAACCGCCATTTTGTTTGGGATCATGCTGTCATTGGGCATCTATCTCTCCCGCACCTCCCATCCCCGCGTGGTCTCCCGTGTACCAGACCCCAATCACCCCCGTCGTCGCTTCCTGACACCCATCAACCAGTCGACATGTTCCCGAATCAGAATTGTGCGTGTTGATGGTTCTATATTTTTTGCGGCCATCGCTGCCATTCAGGAACAATTGGAAATAATAACAGCACCAAACTCACATCTGATCATCGTGGCGTCTGGCATCAATTTTATTGATCTGTCTGGTGCAGAATTTTTGGCCCAGGAAGCCAAAAAACGGCGTCATGCGGGTGGCGGTCTCTATCTGGTTCGTCTCAAAGAAACGCCACGCGCATTGTTGGAACAAGGGGGATATTTGGCAACCATTGGATCAGACAATGTATTCAAATCGAAAAACGACGCCATTCATGCCATTTTTTCCCGGATGAATTCAGGCGATTGCATCGCTTGTGAACACCCGATCTTCCTGGAATGCAGTACAACAGAAACCAGCAATTCCAGTCAGAAGGTATTCTCTTTTACAACCTATAAGGCCGCCTGATTCAAGGAGATACAAACAACATGTCTCAACGACATTATCGCATTCTTGCCGTAATCGACCCCCTCCCCTCTGGAGCGGCCATGGTGCGACAACTGAGTGCCATCATTCATGAGTACCGCCCCAGAAATGTCCTATGGGTAACGTTATGCGATGATATCAGCATGGGATTTGAAAGCTGCCACTACCCATTTCTGACGCCGATGGAGTGGGTGGAGCGTACCGAAGCCCAGCTTGCCACCCGGTTGCAAGAAGTACTGAGATGCCAGGGAGTCGAGGCATACGAATTCAGGCTCATGACTGGATCCCCCAACCAAGTCATGGCGGATTTATCCAACGAGTGGGGTGCGGACCTGATTCTGACTTCAAACGCTCATGTGGGCAAAATCACAGGCCATGATGGATTGGAGTGGCTGTTTCCTCCCATCCCCTTGCGGTGCGCGGTACAAACCATACCAGCACACTCACCTTGGCCAAAAATCATGAAGAGATGGTTACAAAACTGGAGTTTGTATCCTGCGCGCAGTCATCATTGAGAGTTTTTTGAACCACGGAAAGCACGAAAAAAAACAAAAACGACAATCAATTTCTACTTTTTTCCGTGCTTTCCATAGTAAAATTTTTTTGCGTATAAAATATTTTATGATATTTTCCACCAATCCTTCGCCACCAAACCATGCTCGCCCAACTTGACCAACAATTTTCCACGAGTGATCGGTTTGTGCAAATAATCGGTACACCCACCCTTTTCAAAGGCTTCGGTGATCTCTGACATGGCATCCACGGCAGTGATCATGATAATGGCCGTCTGGTTTTCCTCCGGGACATGATGTTCCTGTTCCAAAGCGCGCATCTTCTTGAGTGCTTCCTGGCCGTCCATGACCGGCATCATGATATCCAGCAATACCAAATCATAAGGGGAGCCATCCACCAACTCCGCCTCGAAAATTTCCACCGCTTCCAAGCCATTGGCCGCCACATCACATTGGGCGAAGGGTTTCAGAATATCGGCCAACAGGTTACGATTTTCCGGGATGTCGTCAACAATCAATGCATTCATGGAGAGTATCCGGTCAAACGTTAAAAGATCTCATTGTCAATTAGTCTATTATACACTTTCGTGACGCATGTTGCAGTAAAAAAAGCCATCGTTTGGCAACAGCATCAAAGAAAACCGGGAATGGCCAACGCCATCCCCGGATGGAAACAAAAATGCATACCCCCGCCATCCCACCTCAACAACCAATCATGCTTGGGATTTGGCTTGAGATTTCTGGTCAATCCATTTGAAAGCCACCAGAATGAAACCCAAGGCAATGAATGCCCCTGGTGGCAGGATAAAACCCAGAGCCGGTTGAAAGCTGGCCCCGAAAACGTCATGCCCCAGCAGTTGACCAGACCCCAACAACTCCCGAACCCCACCCAACAAAACCAGGGCCAAGGTAAAACCCAAACCAGTCGAAATGGCATCCAGGATGGAGTCCCAAATCGAATGCTTGGATGCAAAGGCCTCGGCCCGTCCCAGAATGACACAGTTGACCACGATCAGTGGAATAAAAATTCCCAACACCTTGTGCAAATCATGCACAAAGGCGTTCATCGTCAAGTCAATGATGGTGACGAACGAGGCGATGATGATGATAAAAGCAGGGATACGCACATCGTTCGGAATCAACTTGCGGACCATGGCGATCACGACGTTGGAACCGAGCAACACCGCTGTGGTGGCCAGCCCCATGCCGATGCCGTTTTCAACCGAAGTGGAGACGCCCAAGGTGGGACACATGCCCAGCAATTGGACAAAAATATTGTTGTTGCTCCAGAATCCATTGATGATGATTTCTTTGGAGTTGGTCTTGCTCATTTGACAGCCTCCGCAGTCGGGGTTTTAAAGATTTTATCTTCATTTTCGACGAAATATTCCAATCCCCGTTTGACCGCTCCGACAACGGCCCGTGGTGTGATGGTGGCTCCGGCAAATTGATCAAATTCACCGCCATCTTTTTTGACTCCCCACTTGGCATTTTTCAGAGTTTTCCCTGCAAAAGCTTTGGGCCAATCGGTCTTGACCACTTTGTCACCAAGCCCAGGGGTTTCGGCATGGGAGACGATCTGAATCCCCACGATGGCACCCCCGGAAGCCACACCCATCAGGATGTCGATATTACCGGAATAACCATCTGGAGCTGTCACCTTGAAAGCAGCGGCCATGTTCGCGCCAGCTTTACGGGCACGATAAAATTCGACCGGTTTTTCCTGGCGGTTGATGCGTTTGTCAGCAAGCAGGATCAAATCTTTTTCCGGGGCGTTGTCAAATCCCTTGGGCAACACCTGGCTCAAGGCGTTGAGTAGCTCCTGTCGTTTGGATTCCGCGATTGGTGCGCGGGTGACATTATCCACTACGGCCAGAAAGGTCGAACCGATCAAACCCACGATCATCAAAATCACACCCATCTTCAGAAAATGCGGCATTGGCGGCCTCCTATCCTTTCGATTTCACTTGGCCGTAAATCACGGGCCGCGAGTACTGGTCGATGAGTGGCACGGCCGCATTCATGATCACAATGGCGAATGAGACCCCTTCTGGATATCCCCCCCAGGTGCGAATGATGTAAGTGAGAAGGCCACATCCCAAGCCAAAGATCAATTGACCAATCGGAGTGACTGGTGAAGTGACCATGTCCGTTGCCATGAAAAAAGCTCCCAGAATCAAGCCTCCGGTGACCAGATGAAACAAAGGATCCGGGTAGCGGGCAGGATCCATGAACCAAAAGATCGCTGCCGGAACCAGAGTTCCCACCAGCATCGAAACCGGGATATGCCATGTGATGATCTGTTTGCGCAGCAGATAGATACCACCCAAAATCAACAGAATGGCAGAAGTCTCACCCAGAGAGCCTTTGATGGTGCCTCCGGCGGCGGAGAGAAAGTCAAAACCGAAGGTTCCACCCAATGCCTCCTGCACCGTGCGCCCCATTCCGGTCTCATTGCGGTACTGACCCAATGGCGTGGCTGATGAAACAGCGTCCAGGAGTTCCGGCACTCCATAATGACCGGAAATGATCATGGAAAGCCCCTGAGAAAACGAATGAGCGCGTTCACTTAACAAAGGTGTGGGTGGAGGCCAGGAAGTCAATTGCACTGGGAAGGAAATAAGCAGAAAAACCCGGGCAATCAGTGCCGGATTGAACATGTTATAACCCAATCCCCCGTACAAATGCTTGCCCAACACAATGGCGAAGACGCCACCCACCACACAAATCCACCAGGGTGAATTGGGGGGCAATGTCATGGCCAACAACAACCCGGTCAGGGCTGCGGATTGATCGGACAACGTGGAGGGACGATGACGCATCGCGTTAACGAAGCGTTCTGTCACCATGCAGGCAATCGTGGTAATCACGATTACGAACAAGGCGGACCATCCGAACACCATCACCCCCATGACTGCCGCTGGTATCAGGGACCAGATCACGGTTTTCATGATGGCTGGGACCGAAGTTCCTCGATGCACATGGGGTGAGGAGGAGACCATTAAAGGAATCGTACTCATGGCGTCATAATCTCTTTGGCCATTGTGGCAGCCCTGACAGAGGCAATGGAGTAAACACCCTCTCCCGCAGAAAGAGGGACAGTGTTGTCTAAAAGCTCAGGATTCAACCGTCGTATAGGCAGGCGGAAATCCTCAAAAGCACCACGCCAGATGCGTTTATTGATCTCACGTGGATCAACGCCTCCGTGGCATTTTCCTGTTGCAGATATCATGATTCCCATGACAGAGCCTCGTTATGCTTTGCTTCGTTTAAGATAAAAGACAACTACTCATGAATCTCAATGGATGGCATGTGGGCCTTCCGGTTTGACCCACTGCCATGTATAAAGAGAATCGGCAACGGGTATCATTTCGATGCAGTCCACTGGACAGGGTTTGAGACAGGCCTCGCAGTCGGTACAAATTTTGGAAATCACGGTATGGGATTGCTTGGTGGCCCCAACGATGGCATCCACCGGACAGACCTTGATGCAGGCCGTGCATCCGATGCATCGTTCCTCATGAATGAAGGCCACGCGAGGTCCGGCGATTTCCGCAACAGCCACAGGCTCGACCCCCAGGATAGCCGCCAAAGCCTCCATGGTGGCGATACCTCCAGGAGTACACAGATTGATGGCTGCCCGCTCTCCATCTGGTCCAGCCAAGGCTTCCGCATAGGCATGACAACCAGGAAATCCACAGTTGCCACAGTTGGACGCAGGCAGAGCCGCTTCCAGGCTTTCGACCAAAGGGTCTCCTTCGACGTGAAACTTGATGGCGGCGTAACCAAGACCCAGTCCGGAGACCAGGGCCATGCCGCCCATACTCAAAATTGCTTCGATCATGGCAACTCCTTTGTTAAGCAATCATCTCATGAGGGGATTACTTGACCATGCTGGCAAAGCCCATGAAGGCCAGAGAGAGCAATCCCGCATTGATCAGGGCAATGGGTGCCCCCTTGAACAAAGCAGGAGTGTCACTCAGGTCAATGCGTTCCCTCATGCCGGCAAACAGGACGAGAATGACACCAAACCCGGTCGCCGCGCCAAAGCCATTGACAGTCGCTTGCAAAAAATTCAACTCTTTTTGCACATTGATGATCGTGACACCCAAAACAACACAATTGGTACTGATCAAAGGGAGAAAAATGCCCAGCGAGTCATACAAGGCAGGACTGGTCTTGTGAACGATCATCTCCGTCAACTGGACCAACGCAGCAATGACAAGAATAAAAGAAAGCGTTTGCAGATAGTCCAACCCAAAAGGTTGCAGCAAGTAACGCTGAGTCAACCAAGTGATAATGGACGACAAGGTGATGACAAAGACCACGGCATAAGCCATGCCGATGGCGGTTTCCACCTTTTTGGAGACTCCCAGGAAGGGACAGATGCCCAGGAACTTGGTCAAGACGTAGTTGTTGACCAGAATCGTGCTGACCAGAATCATAATGTAATCTGTCATGGCGAAATTTCCATCTTCTTGGCCATCTTTGTTGGCACTCTGATTGATGATGCCTCTGCCGAACCTTGGGGATCCGAAAGAGGGATGGTGTCTGAGGCGAGGTAATGAATACACCCACTGCCATTGGATTCACAATGAAAAAAAATGACGGAGGCATAAATTTGTCAGACAGGCGAATTTTTGCTGCGACAAATTGACGTTAATTATTATATTTCAATCTCCACTATTGGTCTCACTCTTCCCCTCCCAACAGGCCGGTTGTCAAGCTCAAGGTATGAATCTTCAACGTGATAAATGCCTTGGGATAATCGGTGACGACAAATTGCACACTCTCCCAAAAGAACTTCCAGGGGAGACGCTCCAGATCTTGCAGATATTTCAACAAATCTGGAAAGCCGCCAGAAAAACGCAATATTAATTCATGTTTATAAACATGACCACCAGCATCACTCTCCTGCAACAGGTTGACAGCTGCGGGAACCTCCACTTGCACCAGAGTCAACCCACTATCCCTGGTCAACATGCTTTTCATGGCCTGAATCATCTCTGCAGGGGAGACCATGCCCAAGGTTCCCTCATCCAGTTGCTTGTCCAACTGGGCAACCTCCTGCTTGAGTGCTGCGATCCGATTCTGTTCCACCAGGTCTGGATTCTGCTCCTTGCGCACCAGAATCTCTTGTTCCAACACCGCCACATCCCGCATGCTGGTTTCGATCTTGACGCGCTGACGCTGCAATACGGCCCGTTCCTTTTTGAAAGGTTCCAACGCAAACTGAAACCAGGCACCCCCCAGAATGACCATCAAAGTCACCATGAGTTGCACCCGCTCCCGTCGTGACATACGCTCCACTTGGGCCAACAGCTTCTGCCATTGTTTGAGGATCTTCTGCTCTATGGCCACGTCACACCAAAACTTGAAGTATTGATATTAAAATAATAATTTTAAGTCTTTCTGTTTGAACCGAAACAACTTGAAAAACTTGATGATATTGATTGTGACTTTGCCCCAATCCCCACCAGGGGAATGATTCCCCCTGCCCCCCCCATCATTTGTCCCGTGTTTTAAGTGGGAGGCCGTTCAACAACACGAGCCTCTTCTTCGCCAATCCTTGGTTTTTTCAAAGCATCTGGATCTTTTTTCTCTTCCCAGAACCGCTCCAGATCCACATTCCCAGTCTTGAGATGAAACTGCAACATGCCTGGAGAGGTTTCGCTTTCCACAACACGAAAATGGCTGAATCTCCGATCTGCGAATACCGGACGATTGGCAATGGCTCCAAGCAACTCTGGAATCCGATCCGATTCATTCGTATGGGCCGCCCCCTCAATCATCAACTGCCCACCTCCTTCGAACACCCCAATCCCGGTCAACCATACGCCTTTGGTCCTGGCTGCTGCCAATTCACGCACCATGGGCGAAAATCCTGAGGAAGAACCGATCCTGCCAGCTTTCAACAGAGACAACATGGCATTTTTGCGCATTTTTTCCTGCTCCAACTTTTTGACCTCCCGTACCAGCACCGGGTCAGCCTCACGTACCGGGTAACGGCTGGACAATTCCGTCACGCGCTCCAGAGCCGCATCCCTGTTTTTTTCCAATCCCTTCAGAGACTTCTTTTCCACGCTCAACCGCCACTGCATCCCCCCGGTCACCACCAGCAACAAAACCAGCATGCCCACCGTGAACAGGATAATGGAACGGGCTTCCAAAGGGTCGAATTTTGGACGATAAATATCGTGATAAAAATTGACCTGTTGAAGTATCACGTTGACAGATCCTTGGTTCGCATGGCTGCACCTATGGCGGGCAGACAGAGTGCCAGATTCCGCTCATCAATGGTATCCGGGATCTCCAGAATCTCACCCAATGGCAGCAGTTTGACCCGCATGCCGAGACGTTCCGCCATGGCCTGACGAAAACCAGGAATGGGTGTGATCAAAGGAGCAATATGCAAACTCATGGCCGGGGCCTGGCCGAAATGGCTTTCAAAATAATCCATGGTACGCTGGGCCTCCAGGGCAATGGTGTCCAGCAAGGGAGAGTGATAAATGGCACTAAACATGTCATCATCGTCAGGTGATTGATCCTTTTGGGATTCCAACAGGTCATTCAGACCGATGTCAATACGACGAGCCAAATAAAATTGGCCTCCTTTGAGCATCATGATCAAACCATTCTTCTGCTCCAGATGGAGCAATGCCATGCCTTCCTGATCGTCCTGCAACCCGATGGTCACATTGCGCAAGGCCAATTCCAGGATGTCGATGGCGACCAGGTCCAGATGGGCATCCAGAAACAATTGGACATGCCGCCTCACATCCGCATCTTTGGCCACTGCCACATAGATTCGCTCGGAATCCTTGGCCGCCCTGGAAGGAGGCATGTCGAACACCTCCAGGACCGCCTGGGTCGCCGGGAAATCAATTTGATCCTTGATACGCCACCGCATGGCCGTGGCCCACTCCTCCCTGGGCACATCCGGGACTTCGGCGGGAAACAAGTGATAACTGTTGCGATCCAACACACCGACAAACCTGGCCCGTTCGAGTTTCCGCGCCTTGACCAAACCCGCAGCCAACCGCGCCAAAGATTGCCCCTTGGACAGCTCCTGGAAATGACACACATTCAGACGTGGTCGATGCAACTTGTCTTTATTGAAGGTCAGATGGACCAGACCCACCCCATCGGAACGCAAGATCAATGCAGCCATCCCGTCAGGACGTTTTTTGACCAGTTTGCCACGCATCCGCTCCAACCATTCTCTGGCCTGCACGGGGCCAAACAACTCTTTGAAACGGGGCTGCTTGATCCCGTCCAGACGTTTTTTGACCAGCGTGCCACGCATCCTCTCCCACCACTCTCTGGCCTGCACGAGGCCAAACAACTCTTTGAAACGCGACTCCTTGATACGCAAGAGAGATGTAAGAGGATTGGACAAGGAGAATTTCATGTCATCAAGAACCCGCATTCATCCCGCTTGTGAGTAACTGAGATTGAATGGCCAGCCATATCAAGGCACTGTCACGGAAATGGTGGTGGCTGTACCAAAACCGGTGCAAGCTATCGTGCCCGTATCTGGAGTTGCGCCCCCACCGCCGGTGATGGTTGCAGTAAAAGTAGCCACGCCAAAAGCATCGGTCATGATCGGATTGGTGGATGATATCGAGATATTCAGAGCATTCGAAATATCATTGCTTTTCGATGATGTACATACCACATTGACATACGGGATTGGAATGGCACCATCATCTTTCAGAAGAATCGAGAAAGAGCCACTTTGGCTCATTGCGCCTGGAAAAGCCGTGATCACTGCTGGAGCTGCCGCAGAATAACAGAATTTGCCCTTGGTGACGACTGTGGCACCACTGGCACTGACATCATTCACGTCATTGACCGCAGCCACCAGCAGCACCTGCCCGGAACGATTGGGAAAACGACGATCAATATCCGGATAGAGATCAGTGACACGGTCATAGTTGAGACATCCCAATTGAATGGTATCTGTATTGGCCGGATAGGTGACCCGAATCGGGGCGATCCCCCCTGTGGTGGTAGCCATACCCGTGGTCAATTGAGACGGATCACACCCAATGATCCCAGAAAAGCCATGGATGGCACCACCAAACAAAGAGGCCCCCACATAATAAGTCAGACCGTTGGCTGAATCGATGTAGGAAGCATTGGTTGGCAATGAAGTGGCGGTATTGGGCCAACTGCTCACAAATCGACGCCGATTCTGGGCTGTGACACTCTTTTCGATCAACACCTGATCTCCAGGCTGAATTTTCCTGGCAACTCCTGACAGACTCACCTCGGCGGTATTGAATGCGGCGGCCTGATCCGTCAAATTGGGGTCATTGGCTGTGATGCTGCCTGTCGTACCTCTTGCCAAGACCGTGTCCAGCAGATTGAGGGAAATCGTGGTGCCATCTGGTACGGCATTGCCGTAACGGTCGGTCACGAGTGCGGAACCCAGACGGCAATACACCCCACCTTTGCCGAAATCCTTCAAGTTGACGATGCCATCCTTGTTTGCCTCGGACAAGGTGATGTTGTGCGGTGGACCCGAAGCAATGGTGACCAAGGGTGAAACCGCCTGCGCTAATACCTTGCCATCCTTGTCCAACGCCTCGACCTGGAATTCCACAATGCCGGGACGGGTTCCCGCAGTCAAAGTGATGGTGGCCGAACCATTGGTAGAGCGCACCAGAATCGAATTGACCGTGGCCGTACTGATTTTGGTTTCCACATCTGTGGCACTGACCGCGTTGGTCTTACGACCAATCCCTGCGATGGTCTCTCCTCCCTGGGGATGGCTCTTGAGAGTCACACGCAAATTATTAAAATCATGCGCATACTCCAAAGTGGTTTCATTGATTGGATCCCCCACATCATCCTTGACCTGGATGGCGATGCCGGTATTCTCGGTTTTGCCCACTCCCCCGACAAAAATCTGCTTTTGGCCAGCTGCAATCTGAATGGAATTGGGCTTGCCCCCGGTAGAGGAGACCACCCCCATACTGATGGTTTCGGCCAGAAAACCGTACTCACTGACCGTAAGGTGGGCATCCCCATTGATGAGGGCTGCTGTGAACACAAAAGTTGCCCGTCCTGATACTGTCGTGGACGAGGAGTCCACCACACTTCCCACATCGGTAAGCAACGTCACAGGAGTCTTGTCTGCCACAGGGTTGTTGTTGGCATCCCGCAGGAGGACTGTAACCGTTGCAGTGGATTTGCCATCGGCGGACAAAGTCTTTGGATTGACAACAATGGATGAATTTTCTTTGACAGCCGGACCAGGTGTAAAACGCACAGTCTTGAGAACGATTTTGCCCCCCAGAGAGATCGACACCACGGCATTGGCGGTTTGGCATTGCGGGGTCAGGAGGACATGAGCCGAGCCAGAGGCATCGGTGATTTTCTTGACCGACGTGGTCACAGCCGTGGTGGTCAGACAGAGATTGCTTTCACTGCCCAATGTGCCGGCAGTGGTTTGAAAGTGTACCAATCCGCCGTTCAGGGCGGTTCCGTTGACATTTTTGGCCTGAAGTCGGATCAAGACTTGAGTTTTGCCATCAGCCAGTACCGAATCGGCCCCCACGGTGATATCAAACGTATCGACTCTGGCAGCGTCGATCTGGCTCATCATGGCATCGATGACCGAATCATCATTAACAACCAGGGTGGCGGTGCCATTGATGCGAGGAACTCCGGTACGCAACAAATTGGCACGGTCGAGGCTGGCAATCACGGCATTGATTGAGGCATCAAAATCGGCGACTTGGATCTCATGCAATTTTTTGTTCACTTCAGCCAACACCGTGCTTTCACGCAGGGTGGAGGAAATCTTGATGATGTCGAAGGAGTCCTGCGCGTTGATCGTCAACAAAAAACGTAAAATGTTGATGCCTTTGACATAGGCGTCCAAATCTTTGGAATTCACCAGATCCAGGGCAGAGATGGTAAACGGCCCTCCACCAATTGCAGCAGGAGGTGTGACTGTGCCCAAAGTGACACCACCCACCGAAAAAGTCACCGGGCTGTTGATCATGCCATCCGAAATGTATTGAAACTTGCCTTTGGCATCGGTTTCCCCTTTGACGGTTTTTCCATTGAGTTCTGCTTGGTAGTGAATCCCTGTTACGATAGGTTGAAAAATTCCAAAAGAAGATGAGAAAGCACCAATATTAACTGTTTTTTTCAAAAAATCATATTCAGACACTGAAATATTGGCAACTCCGGCGGTACTATCAGCGATCAAAGTAAACGTTATTCTACCTCCTGTTGCTATATCACGCCGCGACATACCAACATTAATTCCACTTTGAGTGACATCAACCCACCCTACTCTCCCTTTGTCTGTAACAAAAGTTACATTTGTATTCTCTTCAACTGGATTTCCATGGACATCCTTAAGTACAATAGTGACTGTTGCCGTAGACTTTCCATCCGCTGGCAAGCTCTCCGGGTTCACAGTAATGGAAGAATAAGTCGCCGCAGCTGGACCAGCAGTGAAACGAATCGTCTTGCTGACATTTTTTCCACCCAAAGAAACAGTAATCACGGCGTTGGCGGTCTGACAACGTGGCGTCAGCATGACAGAAGCCATGCCGGTGGCATCGGTCATCTTCTTGACGGATGCTGTCACGGTCGCCGTGTCTGCGCACACATTGCTTTCACTACCCAACGTTCCAGCAGTCGTTTGAAAATGGACCAAAGCTCCGTTCAAAGGCTTATCGTTGACATTCTTAGCCTGTACCCGGATCAGAACCTGACTCTTCCCATCCGCCAACACCGAATCCGCGCCAACAGTGACATCAATCGGCCCTACCCGCATTGCGTCGATCTGGCTTTTGTCATCATTCATTTGGATTTTGACCGCATCGGCAGATACCAGCGTAGTCCCGGCTGGACGTGCCCCAGAAGAAATCAAAGTGCTGATCAGGCTATTGGCTTTCACAACGAAATCAGCGACTGGAAGGGAATTCAATGCAAGAGTTTCCCCAGCCAAGGCAGTTCGCACACTGGTGCTGACATGCATGATTTTTGGATCGGTCGATGAATTGATAGTACTTAGAAAACGTTGGATATTCACAGCTTTAGCGATAGCATCCGGGTCTTTGCTATCCACCAGATCATAGACATTGATGCTATAGGAACCGTTTACTGATAGTGGAGTGATTGTCCCCAAAATGACGCCGCCGACCGAAAAAGTCACAGGACTGATTGTACCGCCATCCATGAAAAACTGAAATTTACCCTCAGTATCGGTTTCCCCTTTAATGGTTTGACCATTGAGTTCCGCTTGGTAATGAACGCCTGTTATGATAGGTTGAAAAATTCCAAAAATAGTAGAAGACGACACAGAACCAATGCTAACTGTTTTTTTCAGAAAATCATATTCAGACACTGAAATATTGGCAACTCCAGCGGTACTATCAGCGATCAAGGTAAACGTTATTCTACCTCCTGTTGTTACATCACTCCGTGACATACCAACATTAGTTCCGCTTTGAGTAACAGCAACCCACCCTACTCTCCCTTTATCTGTAACAAAAGTTACAGGCGTATCCTCTTCAACTGGATTTCCATTAGCATCCTTGAGTACAATGGTGACTGTGGCTGTAGAATTGCCATCCGCAGGCAAGCTCTCCGGGTTCACGGTAATGGAAGAATAAGCCGCCGCTGCTGGACCAGCCTTGAAACGAACCGTCTTGCTGACATTTTTTCCACCCAAAAAAACAGTAATCTCGGCGTCGGCGGATTTGCAACGAGACGTTAACATAACTGTAACCACGCCGGTGGCATCGATCATCTTCTCGACAGACTGGCTGACATCAGCTGCACACAGTCCGGTTTCACTGCCAAAGGAGCCAGCCGTAGTCTGAAAACGCACCAATCCCCCACTCATGGCAGTATTTTTTGCATCATTATTTTTGGCAGTGACACGAATCATTACTTGAGTCTTACCATCTGCCAATACCGAAGCCGCTCCCACGGCAAGATCAAGCGTCCCCACCCGCATCGCGTCGATTTGGCTCTTGGCTTCATTCATTTGGGTTTTGACTGCATCAGCAGTAACCAACACAGTCCCGGCTGGACGTGCCCCAGAAGAAATCAAAGTGCTGATCAGGCTATTGGCTTTCACAACGAAATCAGAGACCGGAAGGGAATTCAATGCGAGAGTTTCCCCAGCCAAGGCAGTTCGCACGCTGGGGCTGACCTGCATGCTTTTTAGATCGGTCGATGAATTGATAGTGTTTAGAAAGCGTTGGATATTAACGGCCTTGGCAATTGCGTCAGGATCTTTAGCATCCACAAAATCATAAACATTAATTTTATATGATCCGTTCACCAAAAACGGTGTAACCGTCCCCAAGGTGACGCCGCCCACCGAGAAAGTCACGGGGCTGATTGTACCGCCATCCATAAAAAACTGAAATTTACCCTCTGCGTCGGTTTCCCCCTCTTTGACCTGAGAGTTAAGTTCTGCCCGGTAATGGACTCCAGTGACAACAGGCTGAAACATTCCGAAACTGACGTCAGAGGCCGCATAACTCATGGGAACGGTCGTTTTTAGAAAATCCTCACCATATTCAAGAAGATAGAGTTTTGCAATCCCGGTCGAATTTGCAGATAGCAGAGTAAAAGTCGCCATACCAATATAAGTAATAGCACGATTGGTTATGCTGACACCAATTAAAACAGTTCCCATATCAGTCAACAAAGTTAAAGAAGTCCCATCCTCAACAGGATTGCCATGGATATCCTTCAAAACAACTGTCACCGTAGCCTTGGAACTCCCATCGGCCAACAATTTTGCCGGATTTACAGTTATGGATGAGTTGATCGCCGCAGCAGGACCAGCCGTAAAACGAACCGTCTTGCTGACATTTTTTCCCCCCAAAGAAACAGTGATCACGACATCGGTACTCTGGCAACGTGGCGTCAACATGACAGAAGCCGTACCGGTGGCATCGGTCATCTTCTTGACGGATGGTGTCACGGTCGCAGTATCTGCGCACAAATTGCTTTCACTTCCCAACGTGCCAGCAGTCGTTTGAAAATGGACCAAACCTCCGTTCAAAGGCTTGTCATTGACGTTCTTGGCCTGCACCCGAATCAGTACCTGACTCTTCCCATCCGCCAGAACCGAATTCGCGCCAACGGTCATTTCAACCGTCCCCACCCTGGTGGCATCGATCTGACTCATCAGAGGATCAATCACCGTGTCATTGTTGGCTACCAACGTGGCTTGCCCATTCGACCTTGGCACTCCTGAACGCAACAATTTGGCACTGTCCAGAGTGCCAATCAGGACATTGATCTCTGCATCAAAACCCGCTACCGGAATTTCATGCAATTTTTTACTCACCCCGGCCAACGCATTTCGAATACCAGATGAGATCTGTATGATATCAAAAGTGTCCGCAGAATTAATCGTCAACAAAAAACGTTGAATGTTCACAGCTTTGACATAAGCGTCCAAATCTTTGGAATCCACCAGATCGAAAACGCTCATGGTAAAAGGACCGCTCACCAAAGGCGGCGTGATCGTCCCCAAGATGACACCCCCCACTGAAAATGTCACAGGACTGTTGGTAATACCATCAGCAATATATTGAAACGTGCCTTTCGCATCGGTTTCCCCTTCCTTGACTTGCCCATTGAGTTCTGCCCGATAATGAACCCCAGTGACAACAGGCAAAAAAATACCATATGTTGAAACTGATGCCGCATAATTCATGCTGACATTGGCTTTTAAAAAATCTTCTCCATATTCAACCAAAGACAGGGTAGCCATTCCAGCGGTAGTGGACGAGGTCAGCGTATAAGTCGCCCTGCCCCCATTGGTCTGCGTGACACTCTTCTCTTTTGTGATACTGGTTGAATTTGTCGTAGCATTCGTATCAAAGGTCGTACCTGCCTCACTGGAGGTACTTGACTTCACGATCGTAGCAAAGTCAGACACAACACTCCCCAATGTACTTACCAAAGTAACTGGAGTCCCATCCTCCACTGGGTTGCCATTGATATCCTTGAGTACAACCGTCACCTTGGCCTTGGAACTCCCATCTGCTGGCAGTATCGCCGGAGTCACCGTTATGGAGGATTTGGCTGCCACGGCTGGCCCTGGCTTGAATTTTATGGTCGTTAATTGAATCACCCCTCCTATGGATACCGCAACCTGGGCATCGGTGGATTGACAACGCGGGGTCAACATAACGTAGGTCATGCCTGTGACATCTGTCATTTTTTCCACCATGGATGTAACCTGAGCAGCACACAAGCCGGTTTCACTGCCAAAGGAACCGGCTGTGGTCTGAAAACGCACGGATCCCCCTTTCATGGGGGTGCCATCCACATTTTTGGCCTGCACCCGCAGCAAAACCTGAGTCTGCCCATCTGCCAACACGGCATCCGTCCCTGGAGTAACGGTAAAGCTTCCGATCCTGGCTGCGTCAATCGGCGGTGTGGTGTCATTCGACACTGGAAAACTGATCAAAGATTGTTTGTCAGTACCAACATAAATCGTCCCGGATCGGGCACTGTCCGCATTGAGTACAGAAAAAGTTGTTCTGCCAAACCCGGTGACACCATTGACAATATCTACGGTTTTTCCGTTGTCAGTCACCAAAGTGACCGCCATGCCGTCTGCAACCGGATTGCCATGGGCATCCTTGATAATAGCCGTCAGCTGGGAGGTCTCTTTGTTCAAGGTCACGGTCGATTGAGAGGAGGAGGCTGGACCAGGCAAAAAGGGGATGGTCTTGCTGAAATTTTTTCCGCCCAACGAAACTCCAACCACAGTATTGACGGTCTGACAACGTGGTGTCAACATGACATAAGCGATTCCATTGGCATCGGTCATCTTCTCGACAGACTGGGTGACCTCGGTTGCACACGTGCCGGTTTCATTCCCAAAGGAGCCAGCCGTGGTCTGAAAACGGACCAATCCCCCACTCATGGCTGTACCATTGACATTTTTGGCACTGGCTCGAATCAATACCTGAGTCTTGCCATCCGCCACCACCGCATCCGCTCCCACGGTGACATCAATGATCCCAACCCGCATCGCGTCGATCTGGTTTTTGGTTTCTTGCGCATGGGCTGCAACCGTGTCGATAGCGACCAGTCTGGCAGAGGCTGGCAGCACCTTGGCATTGATCAGGCCGCCAAGCAGGTCAGTGCCTGTTTTTTCAAAATCGGCTGAAGGTGTCTCGTTGAGTTTGATGTTTCTGGTGGCCAGTGAGCTTTGGACAAGCGATGTGATCTGTATGAAATCGGGATGTGCCGATGAATTGATGGAACTTAAAAATCTCTGGATATTCAATGCCTTGTTTTTTGCATCCGGGTCTTTGCCATCCACCAAATCAAAGACATTCATGGTATATGAACCTTCAGTCACAGTCGGTGTGACCGTCCCCAAAACCACACCTCCCACCGAGAACGTCACTGGGCTGATCTTGCCGCTATCGGTCAGGTACTGAAATTTTCCCTCTGCATCGGTTTCCCCTTCTTTGAATTGACCATTCAATTCTGCCCGATAATGCACCCCCACGACTGTGGAGCCTTTGAAAATACCATAGTTGGAAGTCAATTCGACCTTGGTGCTTCCAGAAGTGGTGGTGTGTTGGCTTCCAGATCCACTCCCGCCACCACCACATGCGGTCAATACCATGCCCAACCAACAGATCATCACTATTCGCAAGCTTGGCATTATCATGGCTACCTCAACACAAAAAATATAAACGATCATTTTTCTGCCAACCACACAGAAAAAATGCAAGCAAGACCAAGAGCATTCCCCATCATTCAACCGCCTGCCTGATCTTGGCTCTTGATCCAAGATACCAAGCATGCAACAAAAAAGACGTATGCAAAATATGGACCATGCTATTACAACAACAAAAATTTCGTTCATTTATTTTTGTGAGGTCAGGCTAAAAAAAATGCCATTCATGGCCGCGCAGAGTCTATTTGAGATTGCTGGTGAAAGGGTTTAGTATATGCAGAGAACTGGGTTTGGTGATTGCTGGGAATGGTGTCAAGAAAATACTATGAATTATAATGCTAAGCCGTCAAGACCTGATGATTTGTTTTTTCCGGCCAATCATCCCCTCTCGGAGTTGCCCTTTTGGGAACATCATGTTCATTCTGATTTTTCCGACGGATCAGCGACGGCAGCCGAAGTCATAGGCGTGGCACGAACCAAGGGGATCAAACGGTTGATTTTTACCGAACATACGGAGCCGGAATTGACGGCTGGGCCGGGGTGGTTTCGTGCTTATGTGGATACCGTGCAGGCGTTGCGGCGTGAAGTGGTGGACGAAATGGCGGTATTGATCGGATTGGAGGTGCCGATTTTGGATTTTTCCGGCCATTTGTTGATCAATGACGAGATGGTCTCCGAGGTGGAGTTTATTTTAGGTGCCGTGCATGCTTATCCTGGTTATGGCTGGAATCTTGAACGTATCGAGCCGGAGCGGGCGATTGATCTGGAATTTCGCGGATTGTTGAGCCTGACGCGCCATCCTCTGGTGGATGCCATTGCCCATCCAGGAGGGGTATGTCACAAGTATGTGACGCCGTTTCCCATGGAGTTGTTTGACGAAGTGGTCTGCCAGGCCGTGGCGCATGGCAAAGCCATTGAGTTGAACCCGGCCTATCAGCAGCCCATGGCACCCTATTTGGACATTTGCCGAAAACGAGGTGCTTTGATTTCACCTGGTTCCAATGCGCATCATCCTGGGGAGGCAGGCATGGCGTGGGAGGAATTGCAATCATGATTTTCGCCCCAAACCCCACCAGGGGGAATGATTCCCCCTGAACCCCCCAACCGTTTGTCCCGCTTTATGTGGGAGGCCGAGGCCAATCAAGCCATGCAACAATCCAGATTTGTGCGCATTATTCTTATATTTATTTTAGGAGTTTTAATGCTTTTAGTATATCTGCATCAGGATGAACTGGATCCACTCCAGTTTATGGCCAGAGTGCAGGAGTTGGGAACGAAGGGCATGGTGATTTTTGTATTTTTGTATGCCTTGGCCACCATTTTGTTTCTGCCGGGATCGGTTTTGACTCTGGCCGGAGGGGCCTTGTTCGGTCCCTGGCTGGGTGGCATTTTGAGCCTGACTGGAGCGACTTTGGGTGCGGGAGTGGCTTTTCTCATATCCCGTTATCTGGCTGGTGAGTGGGTGACACAACGGGCTGGGGGTATGATGGCTCGACTGTTGGCCGGAGTGGAAGCCGAGGGATGGCGTTTTGTCGCCTTTGTGCGGCTGGTGCCGATTTTTCCTTTCAATGTGCTCAATTATGCCCTTGGTTTGACCCGCATCCGTTTGGATCATTATTTATTGACATCTCTGATCTGCATGGCCCCAGGAGGTTTGGCCTATGCCTGGCTGGGATATGCCGGCAAGGAGGCTGCCAGTGGCAGTATCGAGGCCATTCGTGCCGGAATCTGGGCTTTAGGGTTGTTGTGTGTGGCCTTTTTGCTGCCCCGTTGGATCAAACGGATGCGCCATACCAGCATGGGCATGGTGTTGTTCTGTCTGGGAAGTTTTATAAATTCTCCAGCAGCCGAAGCAGCCGATTGCCTCTCTTGTCATCGGGAACGCGATGCTGTTTTGGTTACGGCATGGGAAAATAGCAGTCATCGACGCGCCAACCTGGAGTGTCATACTTGTCATGGCGAGGAACATAATGGTCAAATGGCTGCCCATTCCCGACGCAATGAGAGTTGCACCGGGTGTCACACCAGGGAGACAAAAAGCTATCTTGTTTCCAAACATGGGGTCATCGCCACTCTGGAAGCAGGAAAAATGGATTTTTCTCAACTCTTGAGTGAAGGTTCCATGCGCTCACCAACGTGTGCTTATTGTCATATGCATAGAGGCAATCACCAACAACCGGATGACAAGACGGTTGTATGTCGTGATTGTCACTCCCCGCGTTTTGTCGGAACCTGGTTTGCTACCGGTGAGCGTATGGTGGAAATTGGACGCATGAAAATTCGCGAAGCAGAGGAGGTGATAAATGGAATCCAAAACCGGAATGCCGGACAGGCCAAAGAGGCCCAGGTCATTTACCGGCAGATGACGGAAGATCATTTTATCAATCTTCGTCTGGGTGTGGGTCATCAATCCCCGGATGATCAGTGGTGGCAGGGCCATCCGGCCTTGGATGGCGATTTGCTACGCATCAAGTCAATTGCAAGCGATCACTTGCTGCGCCCGGATGCGGGGCCAGTCCACGCAGTTTTTCCATCCAACCGTGAAAATGAACACACTGATTCTCCATCACCGCCAGAGTGACCTGTTCTGCTGCCAATGGACCATGTCGTATTTTTTGGTAGGTTGGTCTTAAAAGATTTTCCAGCCGCTTGGAAGGTCTGGTGTTATAACTTTCATTAATATATTCTGGAGTGACGAATTGTTGCAGAATCTGGCTCGATTTGCCCTTCAACGAAAACAATCACTTCGACCATGTCATGGCCTCCCGCCAAGCACGTTGCGTTTCCAAAGTTCACCCATGGCATAGTGTTCCAACCAACCAGCGAGTTCTTCCTGCTCAAAACGTCGAAACGTTGAAGCTCCCTCTTCTTGATCCACCACGATCACATCTTCAGGGGCCAACTCGTTGATCAATTCCACGGACTGGGTGGAGACGATCAATTGTCGTTCTTCAGCAACCTGCTTGAAAATGTCTGCAAGTACGGAGATGGCGTATGGATGCAATCCCAATTCCGGTTCATCAATCAAAATGGTATCTGGCAGGAGTGCGACAGGTTGCAGTAACAAAGTGGTCAAACAAATAAAACGCAATGTGCCGTCTGACAGCACATGCGCCTTGAACGGGGTATCTGGCTGGCCGCGTTGTGTCCACTCCAGTTCCACGTAAGCCGGTTCCCCTGGCCGCATCACGAAATCATCAAAGAAGGGAGCAACCAGGCGAATCGTGGAGACAATACGTTGATATTCATTTTCATGTTTGATTTTAAGCATATGCAAGTAGGCTGCCAGATTGGCGGCATCGACTTTCAGGCGCAAGGTATCACTGCTGGCATGGAGTTGCTTGACTTTGGCGGTTGGTCCGGTGTCGTGGAAATGATAAATATATAATTGATCAATCGATTTTTGAATGGAAACAGAGTATGTATCTTTTGTATTTTTGTAACTGCCCAGGTAGGTCATCTGCAAACAAAGCCTTGACAGAGAAATCCAAATCGTGGTTCAAGGTTCCCTATGGACCAGAATTTATTAATTGCTCGGCTTCTTG
>JAMOBH010000384.1:0-4860 GCA_039908085.1 Magnetococcus sp. YQC-5 | reverse complement strand
CACCCTTTTTTTTTATTATTTTTTATTATTATTTATTATTTAAATATTAAAAAAAAAGAGGGGGTCTGGGGGATTCATCCCCCAGGGTTTTGATTTTGACTTTTTGCCCGAAAGGCATCCTGTTCATTGGAAAAACCCAATTTCAACACGTCGCCGTTGAGATACAAAGTCGCAATCGTGCCATTTTTGCACTCTCCAGAGAGCATGGCTTCTGCCAAAGGATCCTGCACCCAACGTTGGATCAGACGTTTGAGGGGTCTGGCACCATATTCAAGATCAAATCCATGGGTAGCCAACCAACGACGCGCTTCCAAAGTCAAATTCAAAGTAACCTGATAAGTACCCAAAAGCTTTGACAGATGTTTAAGCTGAATCTCCACAACCGCTTCCATATGTTCAAGACCCAGACGATGAAAGAGAATCATTTCATCCAGACGATTGAGAAATTCAGGCCGAAACGCCTCCCGCACAGCGCGCATGACTTGTTCTTTCATGATATCATGAGATTTTTCGTTCAAGTCTGCAATGAAGGCCGAACCGATATTCGAGGTCATGATGATCACCGAGTTCTTGAAATTGACCACCCGTCCTTGGGAATCGGTCAAACGTCCATCATCCATGACCTGCAACAAAACATTAAAGACATCCGGATGCGCCTTTTCGATTTCGTCCAACAAGATCACACCATAAGGACGTCGTCGTACTGCCTCGGTCAATTGTCCGCCCTCTTCGAATCCGACGTAACCAGGAGGTGCCCCAATCAGACGGGAAACCGAATGTTTTTCCATATATTCCGACATATCCAGACGGGTCATGGCCCTGTCGTCATCGAACAGAAACCCGGCCAAAACCTTGGTCAATTCGGTCTTGCCCACCCCGGTTGGTCCCAAAAACAGAAAAGAACCCATGGGACGATTGGGATCCCCCAACCCGGCCCGACCGCGACGGACGGCCCTGGAAATGGCTGACAAGGCTTCGGTTTGTCCGACCACCCGTTCAGCCAGACGGGACTCCATGGCGAGCAGTTTGGTACGTTCACCTTCCAACATTCTGGATACCGGGATGCCGGTCCAACGAGAAACCACTGCGGCCACATCTTCTTCGCCGGCCTCCTCCCGCAGAAGACGCTCCTGACCCATTCCGGAACCAGCGGCTTCCAGACGACGGGTCAATTCAGGCAGAATGCCATATTTAAGTTCCCCAGCCCGTGTCAATTCGCCTTTTTGTTCAGCCTCTTCGAGTTCCTGACGTGTTTTTTCCAGGGTTTCCTTGAGTTTGCTGGCAGCTTCAATGGCGGATTTTTCCTGCTGCCAACGGAGGGTAAGGGCAGAGGAACGTTCCTTGTCAGCCGCCAGATCCTGTTGCAACTGTTTGAGTCGCGCCCTGGAGGTGGCATTGGTTTCTTTGGCCAATGCGGTTTGTTCGATTTCCAGTTGCAGGATGCGACGATCCAATTCATCGATGGCTTGTGGCTTGGAGGTGATCTCCATGCGAATCCGGGCAGCGGCCTCGTCGATCAAGTCAATGGCCTTGTCAGGCAAAAACCGGTCGGTGATGTAACGTTCCGAAAGGGTGACAGCAGCCACGATAGCCCCATCGGTGATACGCACCCCGTGATGAAGTTCGTATCGCTCCTTGATGCCCCTCAGGATGGAAATGGCATCCTCGATGCCCGGTTCACCGATCAAGACGGGTTGGAAACGACGGGCCAGGGCGGAATCTTTTTCAACATGTTTGCGGTATTCATCGAGTGTGGTGGCCCCCACACAATGGAGATCCCCCCTGGCCAGGGCTGGTTTCAAGAGGTTTGAGGCGTCCATGGCCCCTTCGGTGCGCCCTGCACCCACCAGGGTATGCATTTCATCGATAAACAACACCACTTTGCCATGAGCGTCACGGACTTCATTCAGGACGGCTTTGAGACGTTCTTCGAATTCGCCGCGATATTTGGCTCCGGCGATCAACGCCCCCATGTCCAGGGCAACGAAACGGACCTGTTTGAGGGATTCCGGGACATCGCCCCGCACCACACGCAAGGCCAAACCTTCGACAATGGCGGTTTTGCCCACCCCTGCCTCACCGATCAAGACCGGATTGTTTTTGGTGCGACGTGAAAGGACTTGAATGGTGCGACGAATTTCGTCATCGCGTCCGATCACCGGGTCCAGATGCCCTTGACGTGCGAGTGCCGTGAGATCACGGCCATATTTTTCCAGGGCCATGAAACTGGCTTCGGGATCCTGTGAGTGGATACGTCGTCCGCCAGAGAGTTCGGTCAAGACCCGTTTGATCGAGTCTGGAGTGAGTCCGTGGCGTTTGCACAGAGAGGCGGAGTCGCCTTCCCGTTCTGCGACCATGGCCAACAGAAAGTGTTCTGTGGAGATATAGGAGTCTTTCAGTTCTTTGGCGATGGTTTCGGCATCGGCCATGAGACTCTGGGTGCGACGGGACAACAGCACCTGATCTGCTCCGGTGCCTTCCACTCTGGGGAGGCGGTCCAACAGGCGGGAGAGTTCGGTGGCCAAACGATCTGGAGAGACACCCATTTTTTCCAGGAGGGGTCGAATCATCCCATCCTGTTGCTCCAGGAGTGCGGCCAGGAGATGTTCGGGTTCCAGGCGTTGATGCCGCCTGCTGGCGGCCAGACTCACGGCCTGTTGCAAAGCTTCCTGGGATTTGGTGGTCAAACGGTCTTGTTGCATGGTCGTTCCTTTGGCGTCAGGGCGGAATCTCTTGGATTGGCAAGCAAGAGATAAGCACGCCCCAGCCATTGGGCAAGCCCATGTTTTTTTATTTTGACGGTTTGGATTCTTCCATGCGCGCCAAATTGGAGCGGAATTCCGCCAGCCATGCCTGAGTCTCTTTTCCCAAACATTCAAGAATGGCCTGTTTGTAGTCGGTGGCTACAGTAAACAATTCTTCACACAAATGAAAAAGAGCGGGTTCATCGGGTGGAGGGGTGATACTCTGCATGCAAGCCACGTCAAGCTGTTTGAGAATCCATTGTTGTTCATACTTTGCGGCAGTTGCTTCGAGACTGCGCATGGCTTCGATACAACGCATCCAGTTGGTGGAAAAGCCGAACATTTTGTCGAACAAAATCATGCTTCCAGACAAAGCCAACAACACATATCCAAAATGTTCAGGGTGACGCATAAAAGATAACCATGACGGAATGCAACAAGATGCATCCTCAGGTGGAGTGCTACTGATCAAAAATGGTGCCAACCCCCCGATAACCCCAAGCCAAACACTGAAAAACTTAAGAGACTTTGAATATCTTGACTGCGATAATTTACGCTTTCTGTACCATTGATGCGCTTCTTCATAATATATTGTTACGGTTTTATAATAGGATTTGGCATCTTCAAAGCATTCACCTGAAGTTTTAAACTTAAAGTCTTGAGTTTTATGGGGTTCAAGATTTTTTTTGTCTTTGAAATTTGAATTTTTAGAGCACATACCATCCTCACTTTTAACAAAGTTTTAATCATGGTTAAAAAAGCTTGAAGATGCAAAAATTGAAGGCTCAATATATCTCCTTTGCCATTCGATACACTTCTCAATCGAATCCAAACCTACGCCCCCCACACACCAAATGCTGCAAAATTTAAGAATCTTGGAGAGTCTTGATTGCCATAATTTCCGCTTTCTGTACCATTCGTGGGCTTCTTCATAGCGCGGCATAGCCGCCACCAAAAAATTTATACTGTTGAGACACGGCAAAGACAATAAAACCAATCCTGTTTATGCGAATTCAAGGTGAAAATCCGCAGCAAGAGATTCATAAATCAACCGCACATCTTGAGTGGTTTTATCGATCTGTTTCGCGACTGTTGCGATGCGCACCTCCGTGATCGGTTCTCTGGGGTCAATCCAAGGATCCAACCCATCAATGTCTATGGACAATAAACGCTGTTCAATTTTGTCATAGGTTTGCGCAATCAGCTTGACAGCATGCACTCGTCTTTCCAAATTATCATCATCCAGAAACTCTTTGATTATCGAAAGCATACTGCCATCACCAAGCTTCATAAGCACACTGGCGACTTCAAAACGAATGCCTTGATCGTTCTGCTTAAGCAACGGGAGTAGAGCAGCCACTGCCTGTTCACCGCCCAACTTTCCCAGAGCCTCAATGACGGCCAAGCGGATCTGACGCTCTGAGTCATCTTCAAGCAGTGGAAGGAGAGCAGCCACTGCCTGTTCACCGCCCAACTTTCCCAAAGCCTCGATGATGTTCAATTGGCTCTCAATCTCTGAGTTGTTCAGTCTAGCCAGCAGAAACGGTAATACCTTGGAATCGTTACTGTTACAGAGAACTTTTATCAACCATAAACGTGTGCGCTTCTCACTTTCCGGTATGGCATCCAACGCCCGATCCAGCCGATGCGCGTCGTCGCCATTTGCAGTCCAAAATGGCTTTACGACGCCTTGACCCAAGCTGCTTAACCCGTTCAACGCCCAAGCTGCGGCATGGTTGATCGGTAAATCGTCCTTGCGCTCCAACAGATCCAGAAGGGCATCAGGTAGTCCCTCCATGTCGTTAGGGAGTTTGTTTTCAAATGCCAATATCATAATCGTCATCGAGGCCGAGATAAAACCATCGCGGTCGATTGATCGAAGACGCTCCAGGCAAGCTTCAACCAGTTGCCGAGATTCGGCATCCGAGGGTCTCTTCCACCCGACTTCCACCAATCCTAAAAGAGCACCCAGGTTTACTCGCGTATTCGCAGACCGCTGGGAATATTCTAGTGGCTCAACCGAGCTGAATTGATGGGTAGAGCCGAGTCAATTTTATCCGAGCATTTTCGGATGTAAACTGCCAGTTCACTTTGCATTTTTCTTGGTTCCGTTCTT
>JAMOBH010000047.1:0-23551 GCA_039908085.1 Magnetococcus sp. YQC-5 | reverse complement strand
GGAAGGGTTGCAAACGCGAAGGCAAAAGTCAAAAGCAAAACCTTGGGGGATGAATCCCCCAAACCTCCTCTTTTTTTTAATATGGTTTGCAAAGAGAATAAAATTCATTCTGACACGCAAGGAGTGTTTGCAGATGGCTACATTGGAGAATGCCATTGCCCTGGCTGTGCAGGCCCATCAGGGGCAGGTGGACAAGTCAGGCGCACCGTACATATTGCATCCTCTGAGGTTGATGCTGCGGTTGGATCTGGAGGAAGAACGGATTGTGGCTGTATTGCATGACGTGGTGGAAGATACCAAGGTTACTTTCGAGGATTTGCGACAGATGGGATTTTCTCCGACGGTTCTGGAGCCATTGGAACTCCTGACGCATCGTAATGAAGATAGTTATGGTGATTATATTCAAAAAATTCTGGGCCATCCGGTGGCGCGCAAGATCAAACTGTTGGACCTGGAAGACAACATGGATATCCGACGATTACATCATCAGTGTCGGGATGATGACTGGGTGCGTTTAAAAAAATACCGTTCAGCCTGGGCGTTGTTGCAAGGTTTGCCACCGGCATGACACGCAAGGTGTTTCGCGACGCAGTTCACAATATGATCTCTTTGCATCGGGAGCAGGAGGGACCGGCCTGTGACCCTGCGGATTGGGGAGATGCCCTGTTGCTGGATTTGATCGACCTCCCGGAGATGCAACGGTTGCGTCGTATTCGACAATTGGGACCGGCAGCCCGTGTTTATCCTTCTGCCGAGCATTCCCGGTTTTCGCATGCCCTGGGCGTGATGCATCTGGCCAAGCGTATTCTGGCGGGATTGTCACACCAAGCTCCTACACCTTTATTATTGCAACGTGAAGAGATGTTACATGTAAAGGTGGCGGCATTGTTTCATGATATTGGGCATGGTCCTTATTCTCATGTTTTTGACCAACTCCATCCAGGTCTGGCCAGCCATGAGGCGCGGGGATGGGGGATTGTGCTTGGGTCGGAGGGGATCCGGGGGGTCATACGGCATCATTGTCACCGTTTGGGAATGGATGAAGACTCTTTTATGCGCGGCCTGGGAGCGGTTTGGGGATTGGAAGAGGCCCAAACACTCCCCCGTTTTGGCCGACAGGTGATCTCCAGCCAGTTGGACGCGGATCGTATGGATTATTTATTGCGCGATGCCCATTTTACCGGGGTTTCGTATGGTCGATACGACCTGGAATGGCTGTTGCACAGTTTGCAGGTGCGTCAGATTGACCATGTGGCGCGCTTGTGCGTGGATTTGTCCAAAGGACCAGCCGCGCTGGAGAGCTATGTGGCAGCGCGGGATGACATGTACCGCCAGGTTTATGACCACAAGACGGTGCGGGCCTATGAGGCGTTGCTGGTCCATATTTTTCGTCTGTTGGATTGGATGTGGAGTCTGGAGGGTGGACCGCCTCCAGGCACACCACCGGAATTGGTCTGTTTTTTGGAATCCATGCACCAGGAGTCGGAGCTGCCCCTGGAGGATTTTTTGCGTCTGGATGACATGGTGTTGGATTACGCCCTTGGACACTGGGCCGAGTTGGATCCAAAGACCCCAGGACAAGCCGAGTTGCGCTGGAAGTGTCGGATGTTCCGGGATCGTGTACCGATGTATCGTCGCATACGATGGCGGTTGCCCACCGGGAATGCAGACGGAGAAACCAGCACCACCGAGATTATTCATGATTTGGCCATTGCCGAGGCTGTGGATCGCTTTTTTCAGGAGCGAGGAAACGACTGTGTCATGGTTCGGGATGGAGATGGGAGCCGGGAACGGAGTTTGCCTTTGCGTTTGTTGGTGCAGGTGGATCGTCTGGAACGGGCACCGTATGCCCATCTGCAATATGCTGCCGGTCGTGCGGATCCGGTGTATGTGATTGATGCCAGTGGTCAGGTTCTCCCTGCGGAGGCGGTTTCGTCGCGGATTCATTTTCTGGGGGAGAGCCAGCGTCGCTTGGCGCGGGTGTTTGTGGATCCCAGAGTGGAATCCAGGGTGGTCGCTTTGTTGCGACATGCATTTCCAGATTGGATGTGAAAGATGAATTTTCTGCCGATATTATTAAGTTTGGCCTTGATGCAATGGAGTCTCATGGGACCGATACAGATTGATGAAGGGGTGATTTTGCGTTTGGCTGACCAGTCTCCGATCTCTTTGGAGCAGGTTGTGGAGGATTTGGCAGCGCATCGGGTGGTTCTGGTGGGGGAGGCGCATGACAATCCGGCCCATCATCAGGTTCAGTTGACGCTGATCAAGCGGTTGCATGAGCGAAAACCGGAAATGGCGGTGGCCATGGAGATGTTTCCGCGACATTTGCAGCCTCAGCTGGATCGCTGGGTGGCCGGTGAATTGACCGAGGAGGCCTTTTTGGATGCCGTTGAGTGGTATTTCACGTGGGGTTTTGCCGCTGAACTCTATTGGCCCATTTTGCGTTATGCGCGGGAGGCAAGGATTCCGTTGTTGGCCATGAACATTCGGCGTGAGACCGTGACCACGGTGCGCAAGCGTGGTCTGGCGAATCTGGACCAGGAGATCCTCGACACGCTTCCTCCCATGTGTCCAGCCCCGTTGGCCTATCGTCTCCGTCTGGAGGAGGTTTTCCAGTCACATCCCATGATGTCCCACAGTGGCCGGTTTGAATATTTTGTGGAGGCCCAGGGGGTATGGGATGGGGTCATGGCTGATCGCATCAAGAGTTGGAGCGATGCCCATCCAGAGGGGCTGGTGGTGGGTCTGGTCGGATCAGGACATGTGATCATGGGTCATGGCATTCCCTATCAGTTGCGCCGTCGGGGCGTGGAGGATCTGGTCACGCTGCTGCCATGGGTTGGTGCGGAATCCTGGATTGACCGTGAGGCTGCTGATTATGTCTGGGGCACTCCTGAGACCCCGGATTCCCCCCCTCCTGCGCAGCTTGGGGTGACCATGGACGACCAACGTCAGGATGGGGTATGGGTCCAGACGGTTGTGGAGGATTCACTGGCCTCCAAGGCAGGGATTCGCCCCAAGGATCGGATCCGTCAATGGAATGGTGAGGATCTTCCATCCCGTCATGCCCTGGTGAGGAAGGTCAAGGGTGCGGCCCATGGGCATGAGATCGTGTTGAAGGTGGAACGGGATGGGCGGGAAGAGGATATCAAAATACAAATGCCTTGACAGTGGCAGGTTCGTATTGTATCAGGTTCGGTTAAGAATGTTGTGTATTAATATTCTGACATTCAGTATTTTGTTTGGTGAAGAATGTAGTGTATTTACAGGCTGACGTTCAGTATTCATCACTATTTTTAATAAAAGTGTGCCATGGATATCGAAAAAAATAAAGAAACACACAAAATACTGCTTGTCATGGTGGCCACTTTTTTGGGTCTGCATTCAGTGGCACAGGCCGGCGATGCGAAGACGGAAAAAAGGAGCAAGCGTGGGCTGATGATGGTGGATCCCATCGGCAAAGCACCAGGGAAAGCAGCGGACAAACCCCCTGAGGTCGATACTCGACCTTTTTTGCCACCCAAGGAATATGTTCTGCCACCCTTGCCAGAAAGGGGTCAGGAGGGAACGTCCCTCGCAGAACAGCAGCAGGTCATGATCAAGAAAATTGTTGTGACAGGCAATACCCAGGAGGTCATGCCGGATGCGACGATTCAAAAGGTGACGGACGCTTATGTCAACCGCCTGGTCACTTTGAGAGAACTGTTTGAATTGCGAGATGAATTGACACGTCTGTACATCAGCAGGGGCTATGTCACCTCTGGTGTCGTGATGAAAGATCAGGATGTGACCAATGGCACTCTGGAATTGAATGTGGTGGAGGGGCGACTGACTGATATCACGGTACATGGGAATCAGGCACTCAGATCGAGTGTGATCAGTGATCGGATTGCCAATGGATTGACCCCCCCTTTGCAGTTGAACCAATTGGAGGAACGTCTGCAACTGTTGCGTCAACGGGAGATGATTCGCACGGTCAAATCCGAGTTGCGGCCAGGACTCAAGGCTGGAGAGGCGGCGTTGGATGTGGAGGTGGAAGAGGCTTCGCCCTTTTTTGCCAGTGTGAGTTATCATAATCATAGCTCTCCCAATCTTGGAGCGACCAAGGGTGAAACGCAGGTGGGGTGGCGCAGCATGCTTGGCTTGGATGACAGGCTCACTCTGGGGTACGGTAATACAAATGGGGTTGAGGATTATGCACTTTCTTATGAAATACCTCTGAACGCCGCCGATACGACCCTGAAAATGAATTTTGGTCAAGGGACGAGTGAGGTGGTTGTAGAACCGTTCAATACTCTTGGAATCATAAGCAAAACAGAAAGCTATGGGATTGGCCTGCGTCACCCATTCATCAAAGAATCGGGACAGGAGCTGGCTGCATCGTTTGGTTTGCAATATCGTTCGAGTCGTACTTACCTGTTGGGAGAACCCTATGATTTTACCACAGGGACAGAGAGTGGCCGATCGATTGTGACCACCTTCAATCTGGGCCAGGAGTGGGTCATCCGGGGGGCCAATCAAGTGGTGGCCCTGCATTCTGAATTTTCCAAAGGGGTGGGATGTTGTGGGGCCAAAGTGTTGCCTGATGAGCCGAATGGCCGTTTTTTGGCATGGTTGGGACAAGCCCAATGGGTCAGGGGCGTGCCTGAGATTCTGGACAGTCAGCTGATCGTCAAGGGTGCTGTGCGACTGACGGACAATCCGATGTTGACAACGGAAAAATTTGCCTTGGGTGGGGCGGATACGGTACGGGGTTATCGGGAAAATTTGATCTCTCGTGATCAGGGAGGCATGATTTCGTTGGAGTGGCGGATTCCGACCACCTTGAGTATGCCGGTGCCCTTTGTCAGTGAATTGGCCTCCTATGGTGGCTTGACGGCTGCCCTCTTTTATGATTATGGCCGTGCCAGAGACAAAGGAGTCACCATAAGTCCACCTCCAGATGACATTTCCAGTGTTGGTTTGGGTCTGCTGTGGTCCATCAGCAAAAATTCCATTGCGGAAATCTATGTTGCGGATCGTTTGCGCAATGTTCCTGATTTTCCCAATCAAACTGCGCAGGATCGTGGCTATCACTTTCGATTGAACATTGCGACGGATTGATCATGAACAAGCATCTTTTATTTGTCAGTCGTATGATGGTTTCGATTGGAATGCTGTTGGTTCTGGTGGGGTCGGCCTGGAGCGCGTCAGTCGCACCTTCCCAGGTCGCACCGGTTGGGGGGCGTATCGCCTCACTCCTGGCAACGGGTCACTTTATTCGTGTATTGGATGAAGGCAAGCCCGCAGTCGAGGCCGCACGCAAAGGCGAGAAACCTCAAGAGGTGGTTCAATTGTTGGTTCCCATGGGCATGGCAGCCCAGGCATTGGGTTTGTTCACGGATGCGGAGGCTTATCTGCACCAGGCGCGTGACTTGGTTGACCAGACCGGGAATGTGGACGACAAAGCCTATGTATTGATGGCTCAGGGTGATTTATTGCTCGCCTCTGACCAGCCGGGGGAGGCTGTGAAGGTACTTCAGGAAGGGGTTGCTTTGGCCAGGAAGCATGCCAATTCACCGTTTTTGGCGGCATTGTTGAACAATCTTGGCAATGCCTTGTTGGTGCAACGTTCTTTTCCTTTGGCCGAAGAGGTCTTTGAGGAGGCTGTCACACTGGCCCGCAAGCAAGGGGATGGACTCCAGGAAAGCAAAATTCTCATCAATAGTGTCCATCTGGCATTGCGGCAAGGTGATTTGGCCAAAACAGCGACCCGCTTGGATGCTGCCATCAAGCAGGTCTCAGCCCAGCCGGAGAGTCGTTGGCAAGGGTTTGCATTGGTGACTTTGGGCCACATGGCGTTGCGTCTGACTCAGCAAAATGTCGCGCATCAGCCGCCCATGGCATTGGTTGTCCTGGAAGTATTGCAAAAGGCTGCCAAGGTGGCCCGTCATCTGGAAGATTGGAAAACGCTCTCCTATGCTTTGGGATATCAGGGGGAGCTGTATGAATATGAAAATCGTTGGAAAGATGCGGAAAAATTGACATCCGAAGCGATTTTTCATGCCAAAAATACAGGATCATCTGAAATTTTGTATTTGTGGGAGTGGCAACAGGGACGTTTGGCCAAGGCGCGAAACCAACTGGCAGCAGCCCAAGAGTGGTATCGGAATGCTGTCAAGACTTTGGGGTTGGTGAGGCATGATTTTCATCTGGGATTGAGGGATACTCCTGACTCCTTCCGTGATTTGATCGGGCCGGTATATTACCAATTGGCAGATTTGTTGTTGCGGCAGTCAGCCAAGGAGTCGGATACCAAACGCAAGGAAGCGATTTTGGTGGAGGCGCGTAATGTGATTGAAACCCTGAAAACAGCGGAAATGCAGAATCTGTTTCATGATGATTGTGTTGCCGCCTTGAATTCCAAGCAAACTGCCTTGGATCAGGTGTTGAAGAATACGGCGGTCTATTATCCGATTCCATTGTCAGACCGGCTGGAGCTTTTGCTCACGTTGCCTGCGGGGATGAAACAGATTGTGGTTCCGGTCAAGTCTGGCGAGTTGGAAGAAGAGGTCAGACAGTTGCGCAGCCAGCTTGAGGCGGGTCAAGGGACGGGATATCTCCCGCATGCACAGCGGCTTTACCGCTGGTTGATGGAACCGATTCTGGCGGAATTGCGCAGTGGGGGTATTGATACCATTGTGGTGGTCCCGGATGGTGCCTTGCGTACCATTCCGTTTGCGGCTTTGCATGATGGCAAGGAATTTTTGGTGGAACATTTTGCCTTGGCCGTTACCCCCAGCTTGCGTTTGACAGAGCCGAAAAGTCTGATGCAGGGTGGATCGATTTCTTTGCTGGTGAATGCCATGTCGAAAGCGGCTGGGGGGTTTCCGGCATTGCCCAATGTCCCTGGTGAAGTGGAGCATGTGCGGAAGCTGTTTCCTGGTCGTGTTCTCATGGATGAAGCTTTTACGGTGCAGGATGCTGTGGGTGCGTTGGCAACGGAGCCTTATTCCATTGTCCATATCGCTTCGCATGGTCAGTTTGACCGTGATCCCAAAAAGACGTTTTTGCTGGCTTCGGATGGCAAGCTCTCCCTGGACCGGCTTCAGGATATGATTGGCCAGAGCAAATTCCGGGATCAACCTGTGGAATTGTTGACTCTGAGTGCGTGCCAGACTGCGGTGGGTGATGACCGGGCAGCTCTGGGTTTGGCTGGTGTGGCCCTCAAGGCCGGAGCGCGTAGTGCGTTGGCTTCGTTGTGGTTTGTCGATGACGAAGCCACAGCGGGTCTGGTGACGGCCTTCTATCAGAATATTCGCGACACCGGACAATCCAAGGCCATTGCCTTGAAAAACGCACAAAAGAAATTGATTCACAACAAGTCAACCGAGCATCCAGGTTTGTGGGCGGCCTTTATCATGATAGGTAATTGGCTTTAAATTTGTTGCGATAACTTTGATTATTACTTAAAGAGATCCAGACGATTGGTACCAGGGGGAATCATTCCCCCTGGTGGGGTTTGGGGCGAGAGGTGCTATCATCAATTTCACCAACCTTTTCAAATGGTCCCGGTTTAAAGTGGAAGGCCGAGAAGTTGGTAATAATATTTTTATCAGGAGTAAAAGATCATGAATCCCCGAATCAAGCTGGGTATGTTGAGACTGAGTACTTTGTTTGCTTGTGCTGTCCTGACTTGTTCGGATGGATGGGCGGGGGGGATTGCCGGGGATGGCACGATGAATCCAACCTTTAATGGGGATCTTGCCAAGACGAACGGTGTGTATGCCATCAAGCAAGAGTTTGGCAAGACCGCAGGCACGAATTTGTTTCATAGTTTTGCCAAATTTGGTCTCACTGCGGGTGAAACGGCTGACTTTCAGGGAAGCAATGTCAACAATATCATTTCAAGAGTGACAGGTGGAACCAAATCCAACATTGACGGGACCATCAAATCAAGTATTTCTGGGGCGAATTTGTATTTGATGAATCCCAGTGGGGTGATGTTTGGACCCAATGCTTCATTGGATGTCTCAGGATCGTTTCATGTGACGACAGCGGATTATCTCAAGTTTGGCGAAGAGGGGAAATTTCACACCAACCCAAATACCACCAGCCAGTTTGTGACGGTCAATCCTACGGCCTTTGGGTTTTTGGGAGCCAAACCGGCAGCGATCACTTTTTCTGGAGCAGGTGCGCTCAACCCGACATCCAAAGAACCTGTATCAGGGAAAGGCATGACGGTTCCGACTGGAAAAACGTTGTCTGTTGTGGGTGGAGATCTGACATTCACTTCCAACAAGTCGGGAACTCAAGAGCATCAGACGTTTCTCACGACGCCAAAAGGTCAGATCAATAGTGCCAGTGTAGCCTCTCCTGGTGAGGTGCTCATGACCAGGGAGGCAGTACTACCATTGGATGCCAAGCAGGTCGGTGGTGTGATCACCATGAACGCTGGATCTGTTTTGAATGTTTCAGGAGAGGCGGCAGGGAGCATTCAAGTGCTGGGTGGTTCCATGAGCATGGTCGGTTCCGAATTGAATGCTATCGCTACAGGGAATGGTGGTGGTGGTGTTATTGATATGCAGTTGCGTGGCCATCTGACTTTAACCGACGGAGCCATTGTTCGGATAGAGAATCAGGGTACTGGTATGCCTGGAGCCATTAACATCACAGCATCGGGAGATTTGACTCTTCTTGGGGAAAACAGTCGGAACTCAAGTGCCATTACGGCAGCCACAACAGGAAAGATGCAGAATGCCGGAGAAGGTGGATACATCACCATTAAAGCGAACAATCTTATCTTGCAGGATGGAGGATGGATTGGAGCCAATACATCCGGTCCTGGAATGAGTGGGTCTATTGACATTAAAGCGTTGGGAGACGTGAACGTTTCAGGGAAAAACAGCAAAAATTATAGTATTATCATGTCAGACTCAACAGGAAAGATGTCAGATGCAGGAGTAGGAGGGTCTATTGATATTGATGTGAAGCAGAGTCTTGTTTTGAAGGATGGAGGTCGGATTAGCGTCAATACAGTTGATGGATTTGGAGGATGGATTGATATCAAAGCAAGTGATCTGACTGTTTCTGGTCTCGATAGTTCCATAAGTGCCCTATCATCTGGTACTGGATACGGAGGATATGTCTTCATGGATGTTGCCAATCTCTCCTTAAGGGATGGAGGACAGATCAATATCACCAATAGCAGTACGGGTGAAGGTGGATATGTTAGTGTTAATGCAACTGGAAACATGACGATTTCTGGGGAAAGCGGCAAAGGGAACGCAAGCAGTATACTGGCAAAGACAACCGGAGGCATGCCAGGTGCTGGAGCAGGAGGAAGTATTAATTTGAATATTGCCAATTTAACCTTGAAGGAGGGAGGAAAGATCATTGCCGATACTGAAGGTACAGGAAATGGTGGAAGCATTACCATCAACGCTTCAGGCGATGTAACTTTGTCAGGGTATGATAGTCAAAAATCTGCAAGCGCGATTTCCGTGTCAGCACGCAGTGAGGGAACAGGCGGAGATATCGAGCTGACAGCTGCCAATCTGCTTTTAAAGAACAAAGGGAGTATTTTAGCCAATACGACTGGTTCTGGTATGGAGGAGGATGTTGCAATTAATGCTTATGGAGGTGTCAAGCATTTCGCAACTTCAGCAGAAAAGAAGTTAGATGCAGGCATGGGAGGGTTTGTTACCCTTGATGTGAAAAACAATATTGTTTTGCAGGATGGAGGTCAGATCAACAGCAATACAGTTGACGGAGAGGGCGGTATTGTTTCTATCAAGGCAACGGATATGAGTGTGTCGGGGGGCGATAGTTCCATAACAGCAACATCGTCAGGATCAGGATACGGAGGATATGTCTTTATTGATGTTGTCAATCTCAGCTTGCTGGACGGAGGACAGATTAATATCACGAATAGCGGTACAGGTGCTGGTGGGTACATTCAAGTGAAAGCATCAGGAAAGACGACACTCTCTGGGGAAGATAGTCAAGGTAACGTAAGCAGTATGCAGGCAACAACAAAAGGAGAAGGAGAAGGAGGATATATTGATCTGAATGTTGCTGAATTAATTTTAAGTAATGGAGCAAAGATCGTTGCCGATACTGAAGATTCTGGAGCAGGTGGAAATATCACCATCACAGCCTCAGGCAATGTAACTGTGTCAGGGTATGATAGTCAAGAAGTTTCAAGTTCGATTTCAGTAGTAAGTGGTGAAGAAAGTACAGGAGCAGGTGGAAAGATCGATCTGACCGCTGCCAATTTGTTATTAATGGAGGGAGGAAGTGTTGTTGCTAATGCTGATGGTGAAGGGCGTGGGGGGGATATTAAGATTAAAACTAATGGAGATATCAGGATCTCGTCAAACAATAAAATAGGGTTATCCAGTATTGATAATTCTTCAGATGGTGCTGGTGGTGGAGGCGATATTGATCTGAACGTTGTAAATCTTACGATTGATGATGGAACGTGGATTTTTTCTGACGTCAGCGGTACAGGATCATCTGGAAATATCACTATTACAGCATCAGGAGATGTTACTCTCGCAGGGACATGGAATGATGGAACTGGAAGTTATATTCAGGCAAAAACAAATACACCTGATAATGGTGGAAAAGGTGGAAATGCTGGAAATATTAAACTTGATGTTGCCAATCTTACTATCAGAGATGGAGGCTATATCAACAGTACAACAGAAAGTTCCGGATTGGGGGGGAGGATCGATATCACGGCATCTAAAGATGTTATGATAACAAAAGCAAGTATCGAGGCAGAATCGCATGATGTGGGTAATGGAGGAACTATCAAGCTTAAAGCTGCCAATTTGTTTTTGAATGAGGGAGGGCTGATCACTACAAATACCAACAGCACAGGTCGAGGAGGGAGCATCTTTATACAAACATTGGAGAATATGACTCTTTCTGGGAAAACAAAAGATGAAGCTGAAATTTCAAGTAGCGTACAGTCAATATCAAAGGGTACAATGTCTGATGCCGGAGCAGGAGGAAATATTAGTCTTACTGTTCAAAATCTTTCTGTGTTGGATGGTGGAACAGTCATGGTCAATTCTGAAGGTACAGCCCAAGCTGGAAAAATTGATATTATAGCACTGGGTGATGTGAAAATTTCAGGGGAAGGTAGTATTCAGTCAGACTCAATAGGAAAGACTACTGATGTTGGTGCTGGTGCTGGAGGTAATATTTCTTTTAGAATTAAAAATCTTTTTTTGACGGATGGGGGCCAGGTCAGCGTCAATACAGTTGATGGAAAGGGTGGACATATTGCCATGGATGCACGTGATGTGACCATTTCTGGAGATAGTTCCATAAGCGCAACATCTTCTGGTTCTGGGGTTGGTGGGGATATCATCCTTACTGGTGCCAATTTCACGTTGATTGACAGTGGAAGGATTAATATTACGAATATCAGTACAGGCAAAGGTGGCTCGTTTAGTCTTTATGCATCAGGAAATGTTATGCTAAATGACGGTGGCTGGATTGAAGCCAGTACCAAAGGTACAGGAGAAGGGGGAAGCATTACTATTGAAACTGTTGGTGATATCAAGTTTTTGGCAGAACGTAAAGAAGATTTCAGTGGTATTGAAGCCAGTTCCTACGATGCTGGTGCTGGAGGAAAGATTAATCTGAAAGCTGCCAATATTACAATACATGATGGAGCGTTAATCACTTCTGACGTCTTTGATACAGGACATGGGGGAAGCATCAATATTACTGCCACTGGAGATCTGACTGTTGCAGGGACATCTGGGGATGGATGGGGAAGTGGTATTGGTGCAAAATCATATGGATTTATGTCTACTGCTGCAAATGCCGGAGACATCAAGCTTAATGTTGCTAATCTTATTGTCAAAGATGGAGGATATATCGATGGTTCAACAAAAGGTGCTGGATTTGGGGGGGTGATCGATATTGAGGCATCTAAAAATATTATAATTTCAGGATTAAATGTATCAGGAGGAAATAGTGATCAGCACGGTGTCCTGGCTGAAACTTATGGTTATGGTTCTGGAGGGAATATAAAATTAAAAGCTGATAATTTGTTTTTAAATGAGGGAGGTGTGATCAGTACAACTGCCCGAAGCCTAGGTGGAGGAGGAAACATCTTTGTTAAAACATCGGGCGATGTGACCATCTCCGGGAAAGATAATCAAAATGCCAGTAGTATTAAGGCAAGCTCAGAAGGCCGTATGGCTAATGCAGGAGCAGGAGGAAATATCAGCCTTAATGTTAAAAATCTTTCTTTGCTGGATGGTGGCATTATCGAGGGCACTACTATTGATACCGGCAAAGGTGGCAAAATTGATATCAAAGCATTGGGCGATGTGAAGATTGCAGAGAAAGGTAGTATTAAGTCAGATTCAAAGGGAAATACGCCTGAGGCTGGCACGGGAGGGAATGTTTCACTTGCCATGAAAAATCTCTCTTTGACGAGTGGGGGGCAGATCAGCGTTAATACATTTGATGGGATTGGTGGGGATATTACGGTCACTGCAAGTGATGTGACTGTTCTTGGTGAAGATAGTTCAATAAGTGCATTATCTTCCGGTTCTGGATCTGGTGGAGGTATTATTATTGATGTTGCAAGCTTGAACTTAAAGTACGGTGGACAAATTAATATTACGAATAGTGGTAAAGGTAGGGGTGGGTCTGCTTATATTTATGCGACAGGAGATGTGATACTCTCAGGAGAAGCAAGCAAATCGAAAGCAAGCACTATACAGGCAAAGACATTAGGAGGCATGACGAATGCTGGAGAAGGAGGAAGTATTTATCTTGATAGTGCCAATCTAACTTTGAAGGATGGAGGAAAGATCATTGCTGATACTGAAGGTACAGGACGCGGTGGAACCATTAATGTCGTAGCTTCAGGTGATATATCTTTGGCAGGGCTTGACAGTGAAGACGACGCAAGTAAAATTTCAGTGTCATCAATCAGCAGGATTGATGGGGCTGGAGCAGGCGGAGATATTAGATTAAATTCAGCCAATCTTTTTTTAAAGGATGGAGGGAGTATCCTCGCTAATACTTTTGGTCCAGGCAATGGTGGAAATATTAGCATTTCAACTGTTGGTGATATACAACTTTCAAATTTTGCTAACATTCAGGCCATTTCAACTGGTGACGGTACTGGAGGCACGATTCGATTGAACAGTGCCAATCTTACGATGCTTCGTGGAGGGTGGATCTCTGCTGACGTTTATAGTAAAGGACCAGGTGGATCTATTGATATTACTACTTCAGGAGATGTGACTTTAGCAGATGCATCGAATGGATGGATAAGTTATATTAATGCGGCATCACTTGGATATATCTCTAATGCTGGATCTGCCGGGAACATCACCCTTGATGTTGCCAATCTTATTGTCAAAGATGGAGCGAAGATCGATGCTGGGACTGAAAGCGAGGGTCGTGGGGGATTTATACAGATCAAGGCATCCAAAGATATAATCATTTCAGGTGAAGATGCAGTATCTGGTTCAAAAAGTATGATCCAGGCACAGTCTCAAAATTCTGGTTTTGGCGGTGATGTAAGTCTCGAATCTGTCAATTTGTTTGTGAAAGATGGCGGGATGATCAGTACAAATGCCAAGAGTACAGGTTCTGGTGGATTCATCTATATTACAACATCGGGCAATTTGACGATTTCTGGGCGCAGTAGTGCAGCTGCATCCAGTATTCAGGCTCTTTCAGCTGGCCACATGTCCGATGCAGGATCAGGAGGATCTATCACCTTGAAAGTTGCAGCAAATGTTTCTGTGTTGGATGGTGGGACTGTTCAGGTCAATACTTCCGGTCCAGGTGGGGCTGGATTTATAGATATCAAAGCCTTGAATGGTGATGTTCTGATCTCTGGAGGTGATAAAACAAAACCGTCAAGTATTATGGCACAATCAATTGGAACCCAGTCGGATTCAGGATCCAGTGGCTATATTACCTTAGATGTTAACAGATTGAATCTGGCAGCGCATGGTGCAATTAGCGTATCCACGTCAGGTAGAGGCGCGGGTGGCATGATTGATGTGCAGGCAAAACAATTATATATGGAAAATGGTGGTTCAGTCAGCTCCAGTAGTGGTTCAGGCGATGTTTTTGCTGGCAGTGCCGGTGAAATCAAAATCATTGCTTCGGAGAAACTGGAGATGAATCAAAACAGCTTAATTGTCACGGAAGCAGAGTCAGGTGCAGGTGGTAACGTTTTTATCCAGACCTCTGCTCTTTCTGGCAGCGACAACAGCAAAATCAGTGCCTCAGTGCATAAGGGATCCAGTCAAGGTGGTAATGTGACTTTGGGTCTCACGACTTTATCATTGAGCAAAGGCAGTATGGTGGAAAGTTCCACGGATGGTGCTGGGAAGGGGGGAACCATAGGGATTACGGCTACGAGCACTCAGATCAATTCAGGCAGCAAGATTGCGTCCAACAGTAATTCAGTGGAGGTCAACGCTGGTCAGGCAGGATCTATTACTCTGAAATCAACCGATCAATTGATGATGAATGGGGGTTCCATTACCTCCTCGGCGAAGAAAGGGGGAGGAGGGGATATAACGGTTCAGGTAAAAGACAGGATCCATTTACAGGCCAAATCAGAAATTTCCACCTCGGTTGAGGGGGGGGACGGAAATGGAGGAAATATCTTCATTGATCCCATCAATCTGATCTTGAAGGATAGTAAAGTAATGGCCAAAGCTGTAGGGGGTGATGGCGGAAAAATGAAAATCGTAGCCGATTCAATGATTAAAGATAAATCAAGTATTCTTGATGCATCTTCAACCTTTGGCGTTCAAGGATCTGTTGAGGTAGACACACCCAATGTGAACCCAGTGGATAGCCTGTCAGCTCTCCCTGTCACATTTTTCGATGCATCATCGCTGATGAGTGAGCGATGCTCCGCACGGCGAGGTAACAGTAGCAGCTTTGTCATGAAAGGTCGGGGAGGTTTGCCCTTGATGCCGGGTGACCTGCTGTCCAGTCATGGCCTGTCTGCTCACTATCCGGTAACAGCCTTGGGGGAGAATAGTGACTCGTTCAATAGTGTGGGTATATTGGAAAAGGATGCCAAAGTACTTTGTTTGATGTAGAATGGCTTCCAGGAAGGTCGAGTTTGCATAGTCCGAGCCTTTTGCTGCCATAATTGCTAAAAAATAAGTGAATGATTGCTGTATTGATTGCTACGCAATGATGTGGTACGTTTTCTTGAATTTGGATGGTGCCTGTTTGTGATGAGCAAGGAAACCTCAATGCCGAAAAGTGACGGGAAATCCCAGGATGATCCATTTGATGTCCCGTGGAAGGACATCCTGGAGGCGTGTTTTCCTGACTTTCTGGCGTTTTTCCTGCCGGAAGCTTATGCAAATATCGACTGGAGTCGAAAATTTGAATTTCTGGACACCGAATTTGCTCGCATCTCACGCGATGCTGATATCGGTGATCGGCGTATGGACAAATTAGTCAAGGTCTGGCATCGCAACGGTATTGAGTTTTGGGTTTTGATCCATATCGAGATCCAGGGCGACAGAAAACCGAACTTTGCGTCGAGAATGTATGTCTACCAGTACAGGGCATATGATCTTTACCAGCATCCGGTTGTTGGTTTGGCCATTCTGGCTGACGAAAATATCGGGTGGTGTCCATCGGAATTCAGTTATGAAATGTGGGGAACCAAGCAAAGCTATTAGTTTACTGCGGTGAAGTTGTTGGACTATTCAGAAAACGAGTTGGAGCAGTCCACCAATCCATTTGCGATTGTTACATTGGCGCATTTACATGCCAAGAAGACCAGGCATCTGGCCGAAGATCGCTATGTGGTCAAAAGGCATATGATTTTTGGGTTGTACCGCAGAGGTTTCAGTCGTCAGCAGGTCAATGCTTTGTTTCTCTTTATCGACTGGGTGATGCATTTGCCGAAAGAGCTTGGTGATCGGTTGAATGCGGAAATTATTGAATTCGAGGAGAACCACAAAATGCCTTACATTTCGAGTATGGAACGTTTTTTAAAAGAACGGGAACGGAAGGAAGGCCGTCAGGAAGGTGAGGCTGGTTTGCTGCTGGAATTGCTAGGCTGCAAATTTGGCCAAGTTGCGGAGTCAGTGACCGAAAAAGTCACTGGCGCGGATAGAGAACTCATTGGAAAATGGAGTAAAAAGCTCCTGTTCGCCAATTCTTTGGATGACGTTTTTGCATCCTGAATGGGCTATTGCAATGGGTATGCTTGTGTGCGGTCAAAATGGACATTTTTTGTGAACCACGGCAAACACGGACAATACAGGAAGACAAAATTTAAAATTCGTGTTTTCCGTGCTTTACGTACTTTCCGCAGCTGAAAATGGGTCAGCGCAGAGAAGACAACCATGAAGAAAATAGTGCCCGTGTTTGTGATCTTGTTGGGCTGGGCTTACCCGGCAGGCGCGGTTGACTCGTGCAACCAGGCGGATACCCTGTTCAAACGTTCGCAACAGCATCCCCAAGATGAGGAAAAACAGTTGCTCAAGATCCTGACACTGTGTCCAAACCATGTGCGGGCATTGAATAATCTGGCTGGTTTGGCTGAACAACGTGGTGCCATGCAGGAGGCAGAAGATTATTATCGGAAAATCATGCAAATAGAACCCACTTTTGCCCCAGCCCACGCTGGCATGGGTGATGTATCGACCGCCAGAAAGGATTATCGCATGGCCGCAGATTATTATGCGGCTTTTTTGGAGATGGTGGATTCACAGACCCAAGCCGCATCAGAAGACAATCTTGCACAATACCGCCCCATGTATCAGGCCAAATTGGAGGCTGTCCAAAACAAGATTAATCCAGATACGTTGGTCAGCGCACAGGACATTATCAAGAGCCTGACAGTGGCAACCAAAAAAACTCGCGGAATACAGAACATCGCACCAGCCAAGTCACAGAGTCTGGATATCACAATCCGGTTTCTCCCTGGATCAGATGAACTCGAACAGCGTTCCTTTACACAGTTGCAGCAGGTCGTTACGGCTTTTGAGGCTCCCAGATTGGCCTTGGCTCATATTCGTATTGTATCTCATGCTGACAGAGAGAAGACTGTGGATTACATCCGCAATCTTTCCTTGCGGCGTGCCAAAAAAGTTCAACAGATTTTCGTCCAACAATTCCATCTCGCGGAAGATCGGATTGATGTGGAGGGAGAGGGAACCTCGCGCCCTGGGAAATCTCAGGATACCCCTGATATTCGTATCACCCAGGATGATCTTGCGTTTGTTAATATAAAATGGACAGGAAATTGATTGGGGCTGTCACGTATACACCAGGGGAGTGGCCTGCCAGATTCCACCAACCTCTCGTCTTTTAGTGGGAGGCTGAAAATGGATGCGAAAGGGTTCTGTTTGATGTACCATTTCTCTTGTCTGTTAGATCAAGGGTATCCAGCCATTTGCACTGCTTATTGACACTACGGAGGAAGCGATTATGAAAAAAATCTTTTTTGGTGTTTTGGGAGGACTCGGTTTGATCTGCACAGCGGCTTTTGCCGAGGATTGTAACCAGGCAGACACGCTTTACAATCGTTCTCTGGCAGAGGAACACGCCAAAGAAAAACTCTTGCAGGAAGTGTTGACCCTCTGTCCGACCCATGTGCATGCCATGAACAATCTGGCTGTCCTGGCCGAACAGCGTGGCAGGCAGAAGGATGCAGAAGGATATTACCGGAAAATCATTGAGGTCCAATCCGATTTTCCTCCAGCTTATGCTGGCCTGGGAGATGTGCTGGCGGTCATGGGCCAATATCGCGAAGCGGCCAACGCCTATGCGGATTTTTTAAAACTGATCCATGCCAAGGCCAAAAAGGGTCAAGCATCCGGTTTTGAGCAACATCGAGCCTCTTATCAGGCCAAACTGGAGGAAGTCCAACGCAAGATCAATCCGGATGCCATGGTGAGTACTCTTGAAATCACAAAAAATTTGACCGCCTCCGTGATGGCGACCCGTGACAAGCGGGGTATTCGCGATGTGGTGCGTCCCCCCCAAGTGGATCTCAACATCCATTTTGATACTGGGTCGGATACGGTGCAAAACCGTTCCATCCCCCAATTGGAGCAGGTGGCACTCGCACTGGCTTCACCAGGACTCGCCAAAACCCGTATTCGTATTGAAGGGCATACCGATTCGGATGGCTCGGTGGAGTTCAATCGGGATCTTTCCATGCGGAGAGCCAAAAAAGTGCAGCAGATACTTGCCAAACAATACAGCCTCTCTCAGGATCGCTTTGAAGTGGTGGGACGGGGCAAAGAATACCCGGTGGCCAGCAATGAGACCCCTAATGGACGCGCCTTGAATCGTCGTGTTACCTTTGTCAACGTGGGGCAGGGCGGCAATTGAACAGGCTTCTTGCGTGCGCATTTTTATGAACACAAAAGAAGCTCCACCTGTTTTTTGGGGCTGGTTTAACGAGCCAGTCAGTGCAGAACCATACTGACCGGATGAACTACTGATGACACATTCCAGATTGGCGTGGCTCGTATTTTTGTTGGTGCTTGCCTCTCCCTTGTTTGCCGTCTTGGGCGTGGAGAAGCGCGTTCATCCAGCTGAGAAACGCGTTGCTCTGGTGATCGGTAATAACGAATACACCCATGTGGAAAAATTGAACAATGCAGTCGCCGACGCCATGGCCATGAAACAGCAGTTGGCATCTTATGGCTTTGATGTGGTCTATCGGGAGAATGTCAATCGCAAGGAGATGAACAAGGCCATCGATGAATTCCTGGCAAAACTCTCAGCAGATTCAGTTGGCTTGATGTTTTACGCAGGGCATGGTGTGCAAATCAAGGCAGCCAATTATCTCCTGCCCATCGATGTCGAAGCCATCAAGGAAAATGATGTGGTCCATGATAGCATCGATATGTCCCGTGTACAAGATCAGTTGAGTGAAACCAAGGCCAAGTTTTCATTGGTTATTCTGGATGCTTGCCGGGACAATCCTTTCAAGTCAACTGGTTCCAGGAGTATCGGTGGTTCTCGTGGATTGGCCATGCCAACAAGCAATGCCTCTGGAATCATGGTGGTCTATTCGGCAGGTGCCAATCAGCAGGCAATAGACAGGTTGACGGCAACGGACAACGATCCAAACGGGTTGTTTACCCGCGAATTTTTGAAAGCGATGAAAAAGCCTGGCCTGAAAGTGCAGGATCTCGTGGGAGAAGTGCGTCAGAGTGTCATTGATCAAGCCAAATCCGTGGGCCATGTTCAAACGCCGGCCATTTATGATCAGTCTGTCGGGACATTTTTTTTCACCCAGCCACCAGTGGAAAAAACAACCGTACCACATGATGTGGTTGTGCCATCACAGACAGACCGGGAGACCGTCTTTTGGCAATCGGCCAAGGATACCCAGGCCGGATGTCGCGCTTACCTGGAAAAATATCCCCAGGGGGAATATGTGATATTGGCGCGTTTGTGTGCGGATTCCACCCAGTCCGTGGCTGCCAGAGTGGTTGCAACCGAGGGGTATACGAGTGATCCGAGGAAGGTGGAAACTCTCAAGACAGATCCCAAAGTCACAGATCCAGCACCCATTCAAACACCCGTGCCAGTTGAAACAAAAGTTACGACTCCCAAGACGGATCCCAAGGGCACAGTTCCAGTCAAAGCGGAAACAATCGTTGTGAATCTCACGACACAACCCAAAACCGCCACCCAAAAGAAAGCGGGGGGGGCCGAGGGTGTGGTCCCAGTGGGGGAGTTTGTGACAGTGCCTGGGGGATCGTTTGAAATGGGGTGCGGTCCCTGGCAGTCTGATTGTGAAGCCTGGGAAAAGTCAGAGCATACTGTGACAGTGGAGGGCTTTGAAATAGGCCAATATGAGGTGACTCAAGGCCAGTGGAAATCAGTCATGGGAGCGAATCCCTCCCATTTCAGTTCCTGCGGAGATCTGTGCCCGGTTGAACAGGTCTCCTGGGAGGATGTGCAGAAATTCATCAAAAAATTGAATGGATTGGGGCAGGGGAGCTATCGTATGCCCACAGAAGCAGAGTGGGAGTTTGCCTGTCGCTCTGGAGGCAGGCCAGAAAAGTATTGTGGGGGTGATGATTTGGATCCGGTGGCGTGGCATAAAGGCAATTCCGGAAAAAAAACGCATCCCGTTGGACAGAAATCTCCGAATGGCCTTGGAATTTTTGACATGAGTGGCAATGTGTGGGAGTGGGTCTGTTCCGATTATGGGCTGTACGATGACCAAGCCAGGCACTATGGCAAGTGCAGTATTGGGGGAGTCAAGCGGGTTTTACGTGGAGGTGGCTGGGATGATGGGCTGGTTGGGGCACGTTCCACAGAGCGTGGCAGCATCGCTCCTGGTTTCAAGGATGTCAGCCTGGGGATTCGTCTTGTAAGAGAATCCCGTTAGCATCGCTGTGGTCTCCCATTTAAAGCGGGACAAACTGTTGGGGGGGCCAGGGGGAATCATTCCCCCTGGTGGGGTTTGGGGCGAGAGCCACTATGAATCCATTTTCCCACATTTTCAAATCGTCCCGGCTTAAATGGAAGGCCCAAACAGTCGTATGCTTATTTTTTTATTGTAACCTGAAAGGTGTTTTATTGCAGGCAACATGTCATCTTCATTGATTGAGTTGTGGTTGATCTTTCTGGCCGCCTTGCTGGGCAGTGGCCATTGCATTGGGATGTGTGGTGGGGTGGCGGCCTCATGTTCTTTGGGTCTTGCTCCATCTGTGGGTGGATCCTGGTGGCGTTCAGATCGTGTCACATTGCCTCTGCTCTATTCAGTGGGACGGGTTGGTGGATATGTGGTGCTGGGTGCTTTGACCGGCTGGATTGGCTCCATGGTTTTGTTTTATGCCCGGCCTTTGCATTTGAATGGTGTTCCCCATCTGGTGGTGGGCATTTTTATGCTTCTGGTGGGTCTGCGGACCATGGGGTTGTTTTCATCGCCGGAAGGCAGTGTGATCCCTGCCGGATGGCTCTCTGGATGGAGTCGTTTTTTCACACCGGCCAATCCTTCCCAACGCGCTCTTGGCATGGGGGTGATGACTGCTTTGTTGCCCTGTCACTTGCACTGGGCTTTTCAGGCCAAGGCACTTGCGGCAGGTTCTGTGATGGGGGGGATGGGAATTCTGTTTGCCTTTGGTTTGGGAACCCTGCCTGCATTGTGGAGTTTTGCCTTGCTTTCCAGTTGGTTGGATTGCCGGGCACGTCGCAGGATCGTGCAAATCACAGGCTTGTTGATCGTGTGGCTGGGGGTGTCAAGCCTGCAACGTGCCGTCATGGAGTTGTTTGACAGTCATGGCTTGTTTTCCCATATGCATCATTAGGGGGGCAGGTTGGCGTTGCGTCCATTATGGATGCTTCTGTTCAGTACTTTGAACCGGGATGGGAATATGTACATCAAATATCACACCACACTCCACGTCATTGTGACAAACAATTTCTCCTTGTAATTGATTAATAATATTGTAACAAATGGTGAGTCCGAGTCCTGTCCCTCCGGAATCCCTGGCCGTAGTGAAAAAAGGTTCAAAAATAACTGGGATGTTTTTTTTCGGGATGCCTCGGCCATTGTCAGCATAACGGAGATGGAGTTTCCGGGAGGGTGTATCGAATTGGACCGTAATGGTGATCTCTCCTGCCAGCAAGCCGTTGTCAAAGCCGTGTTTGTGGCTGTTCATGAGGAAATTAGTCAGAATTTGGCCAATCAATCCAGGATAGGAGTAAACCACAAGATCTTCAGGACAGAGGAGTTCAATATTAATGTTGGATTTGCTGAACAGCGCGCCTACTGTTAACGTAATGTCTTTCAGTACCTCCTTCACGTTGAACGTGCGTGCCTCTTCAGAGGTTTGATCAACGGACATTCTTTTGAACCTGCTCACCAGATTGGCGGCTTTGTTGAGACTGGAGAGTCCCAGATCCGCACTGCGATTCAGTTGTGCCAAGACGGAATTCAGTTCATCTTCATCCACCTCATCATGGACGAGCATCTGCTGCAAGTGACGTGTCATCTCTGGGATGTTGGATATCAAGGTGATGGAGATGCCGATTGGAGTATTGATCTCGTGGGCAAAACCAGCGACCAGACGTCCCAGCGAGGCCATTTTTTCGTTGTGAACCAACTGGCTTGTGGTGTTGCTTAATTGAACAATCGTATCATTTAAAACAGAATTGGTAATTTCAAGGTCTTCTGTTTTTTTCCTCACTTGCGCCATGGCTCGAATCAAGCCCAGATGCGTTTTTAACCTGGCCAGGACCAAAGCCGGAACAATCGGCTTGGTGATAAAATCGACCGCACCAAGTTCCAATGCCTGGATTTCATTTTCTACCTCATCGTTGGCGGTAATGAATATGACGGGAATACTGCATGTTTTTTTGTCTGCCTTGAGTCGTCTGCACACCTCGTAGCCATCCATCTCTGGCATCATAACGTCAAGCAGGATCAAATCCACATGTGTCGATGCCACGATTTCCAAGGCACTTGGACCGTTGACTGCCGCGCTTATTTCATATTCATTTTTTAATATACTAATTAAAGTTTTAATGTTGATTGCCAAATCGTCAACAATCAGGATACGTTCCTTTTTGTCTCTTTTTTCTATCTTTTTGTCATTATGAACACTGTGCAAATGTTGTTCCATGGAATAGGGGTGAACCAGGATTTTGGTGTCGTATGACTTATGATTCAGTAAAATCTTTGATTTCATCCTCCTCCTCTTCCTGCCCCTGGGCCAACAGAGTCCGGTACTCACGGTGACTGGAAATGGAAGAGAGCAAATAGGCCCAACCGACCACGAACAGGGTGATGGCCATATGAATGGTCAGTACAGTTATGAACACCACCACCCCAACCATGGCCAGAAAGGGGCGTTTGCGATGCCAAGTGAACTCTTTGAAGCTGCGAAAACGAATTCCGCTTACCATCAGGATACCCAGTGCATAGACCAACATCAGCGGCAACCAACGCCAGAAATCAGAAATCCCCGCTGTGGTTTGACTGGAAGGTGATGCAATGCCCAAATCCACATAAAACAGTACCGTGGTCGACAGAACACCTGCTGCAGCCGGAATAGGCAATCCTTGAAAATACCGTTTGGCCACTTCTTCATCCGGTGCGGACTTCTGGACGTTGAAACGGGCCAACCGCAACGCCCCGCACACGGCATACAGAAACGCTCCAGCCCAACCCACACGGGAAAAGGGGGTCAAGGCCCATTGATGAATCAACACCGCTGGAGCAATGCCAAATGACAAAAAATCTGCCAGACTGTCCAATTCTTTGCCAAAAGCCGAGGTGGCGTTCATGGCGCGTGCCACTCGACCATCCAGCCCATCGAACAGTCCAGCCACGATAATGGCCAATGCCCCCTGCTCATATTGGCCAGTCAAAGAGGCCATGATGGCGTAAAAACCAAAAAACATCCCACCGGTCGTTAACAGACATGGAAAAATGTACGCCCCTTTTTTGCCCTGTTTCGTCCCATTGAAATCCTGTTGTGGATGTTGGCCGTATGGTGTGTCTGGTTTTTCCGGGATCCCGAACGTCAGACCCCGGTGGGTGAAGGAATGGTGA
>JAMOBH010000383.1:0-4969 GCA_039908085.1 Magnetococcus sp. YQC-5 | reverse complement strand
CCCCCCCCCCCCCCCCCCAAGGTCTTTTTTTTAAGACAGGAGGACATAAACTGTGAACAAAACCGCCAAAATAGTTTCATCACTCCTGTTGATCCTGGCATGTCTTGTTTTCTGGTTGTTGCAATACGATCCGCCTGATGTAAAAACATTGAGCAACCCCATACCCGCCGCCCCATCTCTTGGGAACACGCCAGGGACGCTCCCCGCATGGACCAGACCGGATCCTCTCTCCTTGCCACCTGCGTTTCAATTTGCCTCCGCGCTCAATACTCCGCAGCCAGTCACCAAAAGCCAATCAACCACCTCCTCCCCCCCATCTGACATTGAATCCGTAGCTCTGGAGCAATTGCGTCAATTGGCACCGCAGTATCATTTGAATCCCACCACGCTCTCTGGTGCCCGGTTAGGCCAGATGCATGACACAGGAGAAGGCGGGATCATTGCCAAATTCAAGCAATACGTGGGTGACATTGAAATTTTCAGAAATGAAATGAATTTGTTGTTTGACCGTGAACAGAATCTGGTAGCAGTTTCAGGACATCTTTCACCCCATGTCGAAGCCATGGAACAGGGTGGGGTCTATGCGCAACGGGTGCAAGAACTCCAAACCCAATTTCAGCTTTCACCGCAGGCTGCCCTGGGCAAGGCTTTGCAACGCATGGGGGGGCCGGATACCCCGGATGGATGGCATTTGGATCACAGCTTGAATGGGTATGAATATTATCGAGGTGAATTTCCCAATGCCTCGTACTTGCCCCGTTCCCCGGCGCGCCTGAAAAAAGTATTTTTTTCTGGTGATCGAGGTGTGATCCCAGCCTATTATATGGAACTCACGGCTGGTGATTTTGATACCAACAAAAAGGACACCTATTCACACGTCATTTCTGCTGTGGATGGAGAAATTTTGTTTGCCAAAAACCTTAAATCACATGCCAGCGTGGCCTATCGGGTGTATGCCCAACCGGACGGGGACCACGCACCCATGAACAGTCCATTGGGCAACCATGGCATACCCAATTTGCAAGGCGCGCCTTCCACTCCGGCCTTTGTGCCAAACCAACCGGTCACGCAAAACCTGATCACACTGCAAAGTGGACCTCTGAAGAACAAAGATCCCTGGCTGCCGGATCAGGCCACCACAACCAGTGGCAACAATGTTGATGCCAAAGCCACCATCAGCATCAGTTCCTTTCAATCTGAATTAAAGGATTCCCGTGTCCCCATCTCATCTGCCAATACTTTTGATTATATCCATTCATCACAACTTGGGCCGTTTGATACCCATGCGCAGGGATTTGCTGCGATTGTCCAGATGTTTTATACAACCAATTACCTTCACGACTGGTTTTATGATGTCGGGTTTGACGAGGCCGCAGGCAATGGTCAGAAAAACAACTTCGGTCGTGGAGGTTTTGGCGGCGACCCATTGATCGCCAGCCTGCAGGATGATGTTTCCAGTCAAGACAATGCCAGCATCACAGTACCAGCAGATGGTGGCTCCCCTGAAATGGAGATGTCCTTGTGGAGTGGTTCCAGTGCCATTGGGGTGCAGGTGAATCAGCCAAGTGAGATGAAAATCGCCAAAGTGGGACGGGCGAATTTTGGCCCCAAGACGTTCACCTTGACAGGTCAACTGGTTCGTCTGGTGGATGGGGTCGCCCCGGTGAAGGATGGATGTGAGACTCCGACCAACGCTGCCCAGTTGAAGGGCAAAATCGCGCTGATTGACCGTGGCTTCTGTTTTTTTGCGGACAAGGTCCGTATTGCCCAGGCCGCAGGCGCGTTGGGGGTGCTGATTGTGGATCAAAAAGGAGAGGTCAACGTGATCACCATGATTGGCGATGCCCTGGATATCACGATTCCGGCCTTGTTTTTGTTGCAGAACGATGGAGCCACTCTGGACAGCTTGCTGGCCAAAGGGGATGTGAATGTCACCTTGTCACGCTTCCAGGCCAATGATCGCGTTGGCTCCATGGATACCTCGGTGGTTGCCCATGAATGGGGACATTTTATCAACGAACGGTTGATTGGCAATGGCAATGGCTTGGGCAACAATCAAGGTCAAAGCATGGGCGAGGGATGGGCTGATTTTCATGCCCTGTTGTTGGAAGTGCGTCCTGAAGAGAGTCCGATTTCCGGGGGCAAAGCCTACCGTGGTATTTATCCGGTTGCCAGTTATGCCCTTTCCAACGCGCCTGAAGAGCAGCCCTATTATTATGGCACGCGCCGGGTGCCCTATTCCATTGACTTTGCAAAAAATGCTTTGACTTTCAAGCACATTCAAAACGGAGTGGCCTTGCCGACCACACATCCAGTGAAAGCGGACAGCGATGGCAACTCAGAAGTGCATAATGCAGGTGAGATTTGGGCAACAGCCTTGTGGGAAGTCTATGCCGCCTTGTTGCAAGAGACGGCACGACTGAGTTTCGCCGAGGCACAACTGCGGATGAAACGTTATCTGGTGGCCAGTTACAAGATGACGCCCATGGATCCCACCTTTACCGAGGCCAGGGATGCCTTGTTGGCTGTGGCCAAGGCGCATGATCTGGTGGATTATGCAGTCATGAAAGCGGCGTTCGCACGGCGCGGGTTGGGAGTGGGTGCGGTTTCTCCATCACGTTATTCTAAAAGTCATACAGGAATCAAAGAAAGCTTTACGGCAGAGGAGCCGATGAGTCTGGTGAAGGCCACTCTGGTGCCCAAACCAGGAGAGTCGTGTGATCAAGACAGCATCTTGGATATCGGCGAAAAAGCCAGCCTGACCGTGATTCTGCGCAATGACGGGAGTGAGACATCCCTGCCCTTCACCGCCACGCTGACATCAGCCAATGATGTACAATTCTCCAATGGCGGCATGATGTCATTTCCTGCGACCGCAGCCGGTGCCACAGTCACCAGCGTGATCGAGGTGAGTTTGAAGTCCGCCAAAATGGGGGAGAGCCTCAAGGTGAATGTCGCGTTTGGCCGAGTTGTGACCAATCATACTGCCGACACCTTCACCTGGCCGGTTCATTATGATTTGGTTCCCGCCTACAAACAAGATCTGTTGGACAAGCCGACTACCGATTGGGTTTTTGAAAACGTGAATGGGACGAATGCAGCCTCCTGGGCCATGAGATCCCTTGGTGCGAATGGTCCATGGGAGTATTGGGGCAACGATTTTGACTATCAGGCGGATATACGCATGATTTCTCCAGTTTTGCATGTTGGAACCAACGGCACTTTCCGCTTTCGTTTTGATCATCATTATTCATTTGAAGAGGACAAGGATGGTCTGTACGATGGGGGAGTCGTGGAAATCCGTGTGGATGACGGCCCCTGGCAGGATCTGGGAACGGCTGTGGCCTATACGGGAACCCTCTTGAAAGACAATCCGGTACTGGGTTCCAGGCGGGGTTTTGTGGGCACCAGCGTTGGATTTCCGGCAGATGTGACCGAAACGGTGGATCTGGGTTCCATCTACAATGGTCACAAGGTACAGATACGTTTTCGGATCGGATCCGATCAATATGTTGGTGGGCAGGGCTGGGTGATTCGAAACATTCGTTTTGAGAATATCACCAATTTGCCGTTTACCGCGCAAGTGGCCAATGTCGTGTCGTGCGGCCAGACCACAGAAGCACCAAAAAGTCCTGCCATGCAAGGCATTGTGAAAGGAATCAAGTCAGGAGAAATGATCAAGATGATGGCGATCTCACCTGACAACAAGGTGCAAAAGAGTCTGCTGTTGATGGGAAATGGAGGGAATCTGAGTTTCAGAATGGGAGGACTGGTTCCGCAGGGTGGATATCGCTTGCAAGTGGTATCGGTCAATTATTGGAATGGGTACTGGGGTGGACAGTTGGGATCTGCGGCAACCAGTGTGGTTTCCAAGGCGTTGTCCAATCTCCTGGATCTGTCAGGGGGCGATGTTGCGGGCATCACCTTGCGGTTGGAAGATCGTACAGAAGTGGCCAAACCAGATCGCGATGCGGATGGATGGCCAGATGACCAGGACAACTGCCCGGAAAGTGCCAATGTGGATCAATTGGATACCGATGCCAATGGGCGTGGAGATGCCTGTGAAGTGTCCGTCGTGAAACACCATTTTGTACCGACCAGGGCGGAATTGCGGCAAATACCTGGACAGGGCGTATTGGTCAGTTGGGTGCATACAGCCTCTGATGGGAGCAAGGCATGGCCTGGAACAGGAATCCAAATCCATTTTGATGCCAATCAGTTGCAGTATGTTGGCATGCAACCCATGGTTCTGGAAAATGGGATCGTGCCGCAGGTGAAACTGTTAAATGATGTGAATGATGAGGATCATGACCCCCTCACTGGAAAAATGGTGAGAATGGTCTATGGCACTTCCACTGTGCCCGTAAATTCCCAATTCAGCCTGATGTTTGACCTGTTGTCTGGTGTAACGGTCGGGAAATCCACCCAGTTGAACTTGAGTCTGATTGAGCCGATTGCCGGGTTTTTTGGCGTGCCGGTGGTGATGCAAGCTGATGCATTCCATCTGGATCAAGACAGTAATGGCGTGGTCACACCCTTGTCTGACGGAATGGTGATCATGCGTCATCTTTCTGGAATCAAGGGAGATGCTTTGCTGGATGGGCTGATTGATCCTTCTGAAGGGGGGCGTCTGGATGCAACAGCCATTCATGACCGTCTGGAAAACGCAAGTACGTTGTTGGATGTGGATTGCAATGGTTTGACAGATGGACGCGATGGTCTGTTGATTCTGCGTTACTTGTTTGGCTTCAGAGGCGAAACTTTGAGCAACGGATATCTGGATCTCAAAGGGTGTCGAGCCAAGACGGGTTTGCTTGAAGGGTACTTGAATGCCTTGAAATAAAATCAAAACCTTGGGGGGCGGTGAACCGCCCCCTAAACCCCCCACCCTTTTTTTTTATTATTTTTTTTATTATTTTTTTTATTATTTCTTTTTTTTAAAATTATTAAAAAAAAGAGGGGGTCTGGG
>JAMOBH010000046.1:0-23603 GCA_039908085.1 Magnetococcus sp. YQC-5 | reverse complement strand
GTTCGTCCATGGGTTCGAGGTAGAGGATGGCGGTATACAAATCCCTGGGACCAGTGGGCCTGGGGGAGTACCAGGGCAGCTCCCGACGCACGGTCTCCACATGCTGCGCAAAAACGGCGAAACCTTTCCGATCTGGTTGGAGGTGGGTCGCGCTGAGGTGGATGGGGTTCCGATGTTTGTCGGCTGTTTGCAGGATATCACCGAACGCAAGCGGGCTGAGGAGGAAATTCGTAAACTCTCCCTGGCTGTTGAGCAGAGTCCTTCTGTGGTGATCATCACCAATCTGGCTCGCGAGATCATTTACGTCAATCCCCGTTTCACCGAGGTGACAGGTTACGACAGGGAAGAGGTCTTGGGGCGCACCCCTCGTATGCTCAACTCTGGTCACAGCAGTCCTGAGGAGTATCGGGAACTTTGGCGCACCATTCTGGAGGGCAAAGTTTGGCGCGGCGAACTCTTGAACCGCAAAAAAGATGGTTTTACCTATTGGGCTGCTGTGGCCATGGTTTCCATCCGCGATGCGCAGGGGGCGATCTCCGGTTTTGTGGCAGTGCAGGAGGACGTGACCCTGCGCAAGGAGGCGGAAATGGCTTTGATCAAGGCTAAAGAAACGGCAGAGGAGGCCAACAGGGCCAAGTCCGAGTTTCTTAATACCATGAGTCACGAATTGCGCACCCCCTTGACGGTGATTCTCGGTTATTTGCCGTTGTTGCGTCAGCCTCATTTGAAGTTGCCTCCTGCCCGGAAATTGATCCAATCCTTGGGAACGGGTGAACAGGCTGACATGTTGAGTGGTTTGTTGGCCATGATTGCCAAGATGGCCGGTGAAATGCATCGCAATGGCGATCATCTGTTGACCCTGATCAATGACCTGTTGGACATTTCCAAAATCGAGGCGGGCAAGCTGACATTGAATCCAGAAGTGCTTCAGGTTCAACCTTTGGTGGTCGGGGTAATGGACGCTTTGCGGGTCAAGGCGGATGAAAAAGGATTGACTCTGTTGGTTCATGGAGGGGCCAACATGACCGTGTGGGCTGACGAGGTGCGGTTCAAGCAGATTTTGCTCAATCTGGTTGGCAATGCCGTCAAGTTCACCGAAAGTGGGGAGATTCGTGTGGAAATGTCCATTCAGGGGGAGATGGCGGAATTTGTTGTGATCGATTCTGGGCCGGGGATCCCCCCTGATGAACTGGAAAAGGTGTTTGAGCGGTTTCATCAGGTGGACAACTCTTCCACACGCAAGGCCGGGGGGACGGGATTGGGTTTGGCCATCACCCGCAAGTTGGTGTTGCTTTCGGGAGGCGAAATCCGGGTGGAAAGCAGGTTGGGAGAAGGGGCCTCTTTCCGGTTTACTCTGCCGATGAAGATGGAATAACTATTGGGGGGTCCAGGGGGAATCATTCCCCCTGGTGGGGTCCAGGGGCAAAGCCCCTGGTGGGGTCCAGGGGCGAAGCCCTTGGTGGGGTCCAGGGGCGAAGCCCTTGGTGGGGTTTGGGGCGAGAGCCACTATCCATCCCTTTCACAACAGAACAGTCGCTCAACCGAGCAGCATGGACAGCCTGCAAATCACGGCTTCACCAGGAACCAACGAGCGACAACCGGACACTTTCAATGCGTAAAATGCAGCAAAATGACGCTCAATATTATGGAATCATGGCTGCCCTGCTTGCCGGGGTGCTGGTCTGGGGAGTCGGCTTGTTCGGCTTCTTTCAGCATGCAGATGCTTTTTTACATGACGTTCTGGTTCGGTTCTCTTTCGGAAAAGAAAAATCAGTCAAACTTTTGACGCTTGTTGAACTGAACCCGCAATGGGCAGAGAGATCGCCCGTCCAATGGCTGGACATGGTGGATCGCATTTTGGAATTACAACCCAAGCAAGTGGTATTGACTGTTCTGCCGCCACAGGTTGCCCCACTCATGGCCACGCGCACAGCACCCTTCAAGGGCAAGGTCGTACTGGGGAGGGCACTCCAGGCCCATCCAACGATCCCGGAACAGCAGATTCTGGAGCCTTGGCCCAGTACCATTTCCACCGTGATCGAATGGGCCGTCATGGCACCACCCCCCCGTTTTTGGGGAGTCGCACGCAGTCAACAGCGTACCTTGGTTTTGGGCGATGCCGTTCTTCCCGTTCTGGAGGCTTATGCTGCGGGTTGGCCTCCTGGTGCTGACTCTGAGCCGATTTATGGCGTGCATTTCGGCTCCGGGGTCAGCACTCTGCCCCGCATTTCTGGAGAACATCTCCTTTCCGGTGGCCTGATTCCAGAGTTGGTGACTGGTCGAACCATCCTGGTGGGATATGGTTGGGACAGTCGCTTCGCCACCATGACGGTTCCAACCCGCAATGGGTATGAGGATATCACCCTGCTCCAATTCCAGGGCTTTGCCTTGAATACCTTGCTCACTGGTCAATCCGTACACCCATTGCAGAATGGAGTACGGCTTGCCGTGGTGCTGTTTGTCTTGTTGTTGTTCACGTTGATGAGTCAACCCTTGGAACTCCGCACTTTCATTCCCTTTTTCCTGGTGTTCCAGACCGGTTGGTTCATGATGGCATGGGCCGTGCTTTTTGGCTTCGGATGGGCGGTGCCCATCACAGAACCCATCGCTGCCATGATCGTACTCTTCTTTGTCTTCGTGCGCAGAAAAATCTCTGCAGGCCATTTGGCTTTGCAAAGGCTGTTGCTGAAAGCATCTGGCGAAATACGCGAACGGGTGGCTCCAACCAGCTTTCTCGAAACCGACACTCCGTGGCCTTACGTCATCCACATGGTGGATCAGGTTTTTGCCATGACACGCATCCTGTTTCTGGAACGGGTGGTCAAGGATCATCGGGTGCGAGAAATCATCGCGCTTCGGTGTTCGTTGGAGGATATCCAGGAGATGCGACGTGACTACGAGCGCACCCCCTATACCACCGCCATACTGGAACAAGGCCCGCTGGTGGTGCAAAAATATCTCAAGGATGGCCAGGATTCTGAACGGCAATATCTGGTCCCGCTGGTGACCAACGGACAGGTGTTGGGGTTCTGGGCTTTTGGCATGGATGTCAATCAGATGGATTCAGAAGAAAATTTCCTGAAAGCCATCAAAAGCTATGCCAAGGAGATCAGCGGCTTGTTGCATCTGCGCCTGGTCCGTGAGGAACGCAAAGCATTGGAACAGGCATCATGGAATCGATTGATCCGTTTTGAGGATGTCGCCTCAGCACAGCGCAATCTGGAATATTCGGTACAACTCTTGGAGAGTCGTCTCAACCGGTTGGATGCCATTTTCACCAGCATGGAGACCGCCGCCATTCTCTATGACCCTTTTGGCCGCATGGTCCAGATCAACGCTCGCATGAGCGAATGGACTCAACTTGCCGGAATGGCCCCTTTTCAAATGGCAGCAGCCGATATGATCATCGCCTTGAGCAGCGTGGCTGGAATAAAAGTTCGCGGCTTGTTGCGGTCGGTTGTTTTGGATAATCGTTCCTTTTCGCTGCCTGCCCGACTGCCAGGGGTGCAGGAACGGGATTTTCTGCTGCTCGTGCGCCCCATTCAGCGGGCTGAAACAAAATCACCCAGTGATCTTGAAAGGGATGTCCTGCCATTCCAATTGGAAGGGGTACTGCTGGAGTTGCAAGACATTTCCGGCATGCGTCAACTCCACACCTTGAAAGAAAAACTGGCTGGGCAACTCAATTATCAATTGCGCAACGACATGGAATCCATTCTGGCCGCATGCTCTCTCATGGGCCACAAAAATATCCCGGCAGCCCGGCGCGACCGGGTGGCCACGATCATTCATGAAAAGGTCAATGCCATTATCCAGGCCGTCGGTTCGGCCCAAAACCTGCTGGAACAGCACATGCCATTAGGTTTTGCCGGAGAGTATCCTGTCCAGGGACTTGAGATTCTTAAAAATGTATTGTCATCATTTATGGCATTGCCCATCATCCATGGTCGGGGCATCCAGATCGCCGCACACCTGCCAGAGTTGGCCAGTCTGGTGCTGGCTGCTCCCGGAGAGTTGCAGGATCTTTTCATGGTGCTTCTGACCCATTTGGCACAGGATGCCGGTCATCATACCACCATCACCGTGCGGGCACGAGAAGAGCCGCGCACAGGTGAGAACTCAGGTGTCATACATTTTGATTTCAGCAATGAAGGTTATGGCGTGCCTGCCGAACGGTTTCAACGTTTGATGGAAGCATCAAGCTCAGAATTGGACGAGACGTTTCAAGGCCCACAACGGGCGGCTCGTCTGGCACGTTCCTGGAACGGTCTGTTGACAGGCACCAGTGAAGTGGGCATGGGCACCCGTTTCACGTTGACTTTGAGGATCTATCCATGACCATGCAAGACCTGCTGGCAGGCAAAAAAGTGCTGCTGGTTGAAGATGACTCGGCGTTGCAGGAGCTGTTGCTTATCTCCTTCGAGTTGGAGGAGATGGATGTCCTGGGCGCGTCGGATGGCGAAGAGGCCATTGCCTTGTTGCAGAAGGGCCATCCCGACTTGATCGTGATGGACCTGATGATGCCCAAAATGGATGGCTTTCTCTTTCTGCGCTGGTTGCGCCGGGAGATCCGGGTTGACTTGCCGGTACTGGTGTTGTCGGCAGTGAGGGATACTCAATTGACCGATGAATTGTTGGCGTTGGGCAGGGTGAGGTTGTTGACCAAGCCTGTGAACATTCCAGATCTGCTGACAGCCATGCGGCAGTTGCTCGTCGTCTGATGGGTGATTTTTTTCCCCTCGCCATTTTCCCTGAAGGTGTGCTTTCCAGCTCGGTGATCACCACGGTTTGGATCGGGGTGATGGTCACGGCGTTTTTCAATTTGCGTCTGGGGTGGATCCTCTCTGGATTGGTGGTTCCAGGCTATCTGGTGCCCTTGTTGCTGCTCAAACCTGCAGCGGCTGGGGTGGTGCTGGTCGAAGGTATTTTGACTTACGCCATCATATGGTTCTATTCGGAATATCTTTCATTTCGTTTCGGCTGGTGGGGCCGGTTGTTTGGTCGGGATCGTTTCTTTGCCCTGGTGTTGTGCAGCATCCTGGTGAGGGTGGTTGGGGATGGCTGGCTGTTGCCGATTCTGGGCGAAGCCATGAACCAGCACTGGGGGCTGAATTTTGATTACCGCAACAATCTGCACAGCTTTGGTTTGATCATCATCTCACTGATTGCCAACAATTTTTGGAAAACAGGCTTCTGGCGCGGATGGATTCCACAGGCCGTGGTGATTGGCGTCACCTATCTGCTGGTCAGATTCGGCTTGATGGAGTTGACCAATTTTGGCATCGGCAATCTGGGGTATACCTACGAAGATATGGCCACGGCCATCCTCTCCAGCCCCAAGGCCTATATCATTCTGATCACCACGGCGTTTCTCGCCTCCCGCATGAATCTCCATTATGGCTGGGATTTCAACGGTATTTTGATCCCGTCGCTCTTGGCTCTGCAATGGTATGAACCAGGCAAAATCGTGGCTTCCTTCGTGGAGGCCGGGATTATTCTGCTCTTGGGGCATGGGGCCATGCAGTTGCCTCTGTTTCGACATGTCACCATGGAGGGAGGACGCAAGCTGCTGCTGTTTTTCAATATCGGTTTTGCCTACAAAATCGCCCTTGGGTATGCCTTGTTGCACTGGGCACCCCAGGTGAAAATCACCGACTATTTTGGTTTTGGGTATCTGCTTTCCACCCTGATCGCCATCAAAATGCACGACAAGGGGATTTTTGCCCGACTGACGCGAGCCACGTTGCAGACTTCGTTGCTGGCAGTGGCAGGGGCCAGCGTGGTTGGCTTTGCCCTGACCTTTATACCCAACCTGTGGCTCTATCAACCCGTTACCAAGGGGATGACCCAGGAGGAGTTGCCTGGTGCTGGCAAAACACTCACGACATTGGCCGAGGCCATTCGCGCTGACAAGGTGGCTCTCTATCGCACCCGCTTTCACGACAGCGTGGTTCCACCTCTGCCCCTGGAATTGGAACAGTTCAACATGGCCTTTCAGGATCTGGCACGTTATCTGGAAACCAAAAAACAGGAATCATTGCAGAGTGCTGTCATGCGATTGGAACGCCTGAACTATCAGGTGGAGTTGCTGGAGGGGCGTTATCTCTATCTGCGGGAGCAGAATCCCCGTCGGGGCTGGGGAATCTTTCTGTTGAATCTGGAACCCCGTTCCAGCTTGACGGTGGAAGTTCCGGCTCCTCTTGAAGAGGCCAATTCCATGGAAGCAGGAGCCTGGATTTTTGCCACCCTGGAGGCCAAGGCATTGGCTGTCGCTGGTTCCATGCGTGAGGCCAACAAGGATCGCAGCTCGGATGTCTTGACAAATCCACGTACCCCGTTTCACGTTTTCCATCGGGTGATCGGTCAGCGGGATGTGCTGCAATTGCGCGCCTATACCGAAGAGAGTGCCCGTTTGATTGGTGGTCAACGTCGAGGCAGCAAGGATGTGACGGTCCAGGCCCCGGAGAGCGGCTTGTGGGTCAAATCCCAACTGCCGCCAGGGTTGGATCTCACCCATGTGCGTCAGCTTCTGGATGCCATGCCGGTCATCTGGGAAAACACTCCCATGGCCAACCTGCAACGAGACACCACCACAAGCGGTTTTGCGGAATGGATGCTCAACAATCAAGATCTGCGCAAGGTGTTGGCCCGCTCCCGTTTTGCCGGACGCGATCCCAAGTTGCAGATTCAGCATGTCAGTATCGAAGGCTATCTGCAAGAGTGGCTCTTGACCGGAAAAGAGCAGCGTATCGCGCCTTCCGGGACCAACCTTTACAAAACACCCCAGGTGGAGGATCTCCTCTATTTCGAGGCTGAGGTGTTGTTTCCACTCTTGCAACTGGCGCAAGAGGAATACCGGGATCATGCCTGGACCACCGTTGGTCTGGAAGGGTTGCAGATGGTTTCCTCTGCCGCTGAGGTGATGGGGTATGAGGTGATTCGTTATCATCACCTGGACACAGGCCAGGATTATGTGATTCTTTCGGAACGGGATGGGCCGCAACGTCGCTATTGGGGGGTCTATCTCTTCCGCCTTGGGAATTCTGACAACTATACGGTCGAAGTGCCTCGTCCCCAGTTCGAAATCAACAGTCTGGAAGCGGCAGTCAGCTTGTTTGGCAAGCTCAAGGCCAAAGCTTTGCTGGTGGGAGGAGCCTCTCCCCTCACCAATGCCGATCATTCAGCGGATATTTTACGTTATGATGCCAAAGTCAATCTGTTCAATCTGGTCCATCAAACCCTGATGCGCACAGTCGGTACGACGCCTTACCTGGTGGTGCAAGCTCGTGGTTTGGCCTTCCGGGAGGGGGTTCTGCCACCAGAGGCTGATTTGTTGCTGGCGTTTGATCAGGGGATGCATCAACCTGATCGTCTTTCCCCGTTGGGCAAAACCTTGCTGCGCTCTCTGGAGGAGATGGGATTGCGGACACAGTTGGTGGATGGTTCGCCAGCCACAGCGGGTTATGAGGCTGCGAGTGCTTTCCGCACTCTTGCGCTGCGACAGACGGTTGACAAAGAATTTGTGGTGGCCTGGTTCTCTCCGCTGGCTCGTGCCGGATTTCGCCAGCAGGCGGAAAACGAGACCCAACAGGCCTTGTTCGACGCTTTGGGAGTTGCCACCCGTACCGCCAATCTGGCAACTGTACTGGATGAGTCTCTGCGCACAACTCATGCAATGGTCCCGCTGCCACCGGAATTGAAAACCCTGTTGACCCGCTTCATTGCCAGTCAGGATAGTGTGCTGTTGCAAGAGGCTCGACATCGTTGGCCCCATTGGCGATGGGAACGCATTCTGGATCCCAATACCCTGCTGGCCTGTCTGCTGTTTTTAGATGCCGATGGACGACCCTTGGCCGTCTGGAACAGTCAGGGTGATTTGGCGGGGCGCGAGGTTGTGCTTGATGCCTTTCCATCGGTTCGGGAAGCGGTCCGGCATTTCTTGGAGTCGCGGGCTGCCTGGTTGATCGGAGGAGGTTCATGAGGCCCTTGACTTCAATGCTGACGTTGCTGCTGATCCTGTTGGGTGGCGCATATTGGCATTGGGGAGGGGAAGTTTTGGGGCGGATGGTGCTGGGGGAGGGGATGGGCACCGGGCGATCCTGGAAACAGGAGCTTGTTCCTTTGGCTGTGACCAGCTTGACCTACGAACTTTCCACCAACCGTTGGACTCTTTTTGACCTGCCGCCCAAGGTGGCACACCTGCGGATGGTTTCCAATGCCAATGCCCATCGCTCTGCGTTGTTGTCGGCAGCCAACCCGACGGATGCCACCTTGGAGAAGATTTGGAGTTACGCCTTGGAGTGGGAGGCGTTGGATCATGCAGGTCAGGTGTTGCGCCATTCGGTACATCATTTGCGCACCGGATTGTCATTGTTCAAGGTGGGGGCTGAAGTCCATCCTGGGGCCTTTTATCTGGATCACGATCTGGAGCCTTTGGATGGCGCGGTGACGCAATTGGATGTGGGGGATCTGGCCGGATTGCATCAATTGCGCATCCGTTTGGCCACCAGGGACGCTGATCTGACCGACGTGGTGGTACGACTCTATACGCCGGAAGAGGAGTCGGAACATCGGTTGGGGGTGGTCTGGCAAAGAATGAATGATCGACAAAAGGAATTGCTGTCCAGGGGCAACCTTTTTTTTCATGACCTGTTGACCGAGGAGGAAAAACGCAACCTGCTCAGGCGTCCCTGGAAACCGCTGGCTCCTGCCGGTTGGGAGGGAACCGATTACCGAACCCGTCCCATCTATAGTGTTCAGGATGATGTCATTCAACGTACCGAACCGCCTGCTCTTCCTGCCGGGGTGATCAGCGGACCTGGACAGATCGGTGTGATTCCCTTGCCGGAAGCAGGCGGAAGGGTGCGCCTCACATGGGCACCCCTTCCAGAAGTTCAAACCTCTGATCTGTCCAAACACAATCCAGCACCAGGTATCACCTTGCGCTGGATCGGCCTCAATCCCTCCCAGCGTGGCAGTCAGGTGATCCCTTGGGATCCAGGGGTGTGGCATGGGAAGCTTCAGGGGGGGATGCTGGAGATTGAATCCAACCATCCCGCCAGTTTTCGCGCTTTTCTGGATGCGGAAACCGGGTTGGAGATCACCCCGCAACCAGCCAAGGTGCGTGGGTATCGTTTGTTGGCGGAACGGCCTGTACAGTATGCTATTAATCATGTAAACACACAGCCAACGCCGTTTCGTCTCGATGTGCGGATGGTGGCCGAGGCGACCAGGCTCGATGAGTCACTTCAGCCTCCTGCCGTGGTCTATCATCTGCTGGACAAGGATGGGCAGGTGGTTGAAAAAGGGTGTCAGATTCCGGTGCTTTCATGGTCGCTCTATGATCGACTGCCTGATCAACGTCGGGTCAGCGATCCTTTGGTTTTGCATTTTCTGTTGCCGTCAAACGTGGTCAGCTTCAAAGTCTTTTCTTCAGGGGTGTCATCGGTTGAGCTGCTGGTGGCAGGATCCACCCGTCCAGCCGAATGGCCCTGGGTGCGGCGCATGCCTGAGGAGCGTTTTGATTATGATAATAAAGAGATAAATCATCACCGCGCCTGGTTTCCGGTACGTCCAGAAGGATTTGACCAGATGATCCAGCGTCAGGAGACCCTGCTGGTGACACTCCAGAGTCGTCCGCCTGAGGTGGATCTGGATCTTGCTGCTGGCCGTTACCTCTGGACCGAGTTGCGTCCAGAGGGAGCCTGGTTGGGGCGGCGGTTGCTCACACCCAGAACAGCGGATCAGCCGATCCGTTTTGAGACCCTGCCCATCCTGTTTCAACCCTTGGTGCCAAAAAAGAGTATCCGGCTTCGATTTGACGATGGCGTGGCCAGCTCCATGCTGGTCTGGAAACGGAGGGTCGCCACGCCCTTTCCCTTGAGTCTGAGCGTGGATGGCACACCCTTTTTCGCCGCAACTCTGGCTGGCACAACGGGTTTTGTGGAACTGCCGACCATTGGCAAGGGCGTACATCGTATCACCTTGCAGGCCCCGGAATCTGGATATTACTATATTAATGGAGCAGCTCCGTCTGCGTTGGCCACTGACAAGGGACTGACTGTGCATGGAGCAGGAGCAACTCCGTCCGCGCTGGCCACTGACAAGGGACTGACTGTGCATGGAGCAGGAGCAGCTCCGTCCGCGCTGGCCACTGACAAGGGACTGACTGTGCATGGAGCAGCTTCGTCCACGCTGGCCACTGACAAGGAACTGACTGTGAATGGAGCAGCTGGGTCCACGTTGGCCGCTGACAAGGAACTGACTGTGCATGGAGCAGATCCATTCGCGCTGGCCACTGACAAGGAACTGCACTTGCTGCGTTTGGCCAATCGTATCGGAGAGAATGGCTTGAGTTTCACCTTGCAGCGAACCGTCACGATTCCAGAAACCTTGTGGGGCCGCTTCTATCGGCTTGGCGAGGCCAGTCGCAGCCAATTGTCGGTGCGCATTGAAGGATTGCCCAAAAGCAGAACCGAACCTTTTCAACAATGGAGTTTCGACCATCTGCGTCTGGATTTGCGTTCCGACAACCCTGGTACGACGCTGGTGCTTGGCAGTGCGGGGGAACGGGTGGATGGCGGACAGCCGTTTTTTATTCACTTTGGTGATGGCACTCCCCCTGGTCGTTACCGGATTCATGTTCAGGCTGAAGCCGGAGTTTCCGGTTATGTGATTCTGGCCCAGGTGATTCCAGGCGTGGTGGAGCAACGCCGCATGTTCATGGAGGAGAGGAGGTTGACTCATAGTAACTGATTTGTTAACATTCTTTACCTGAAGAGCATAAACGTACACAGGGAGAGAATGATGAAGCTAGAGCCAAGCAGAAAAGCAGCAGAAATACTCGGAGTTCATCCAAACACGCTTAGGAAATGGGCAAATGCTGGAGACATCAAGCACGTCAAAACACCTTCAGGACAACGTCTCTACGACGTTGATTCCTTCGTTGGTGAAGTCCGGTCAGGACGAAAAATCTGCTATTGCCGTGTCTCCAGCAACAAGCAAAAGGAAGACCTCACGCGCCAAATCGAGTTCATGCGATCAAAATACCCAAAGCACGAAATTATTAGTGACATCGGTTCTGGTCTCAACTTTAAACGAAAAGGACTTCGGGCCGTACTGGAATCCGTTATTAAAGGCGATGTACAACAAGTTGTGGTTGCCCACAAAGATCGTCTTAGCCGCTTTGGGCACGAACTTATCCGATGGATTATCGAAAATCACGGTGGAAAACTCTTGGTTCTCGACGACATCAAGCAGTCTCCTGAGCAAGAACTTACCAGGGATTTGCTCACCATCCTCCACGTCTTCTCCTGTCGTCTTCACGGACTCAGGAACTACCGCAACACGCTCAAAAAAGATCAGGATTTACCCGAACGCTGAACAAAGATCATTGTTTCGACGTTGGTTTGGTGCAGCCAGATTTGTGTTCAACAAAACAGTGGAGTACCTGAAGCAACCCGGAACAAAAGCAAACTGGATGGAAATCAAGCTGTGGCTTTTGAAAGATCTTCCTGAGTGGGCGCAGGAGATTCCGTTTCAGATCAAGGGCACCGCAATCCGTGATGCGTGTTTGGCTGTAAAAGCAGCCAAGATCAAATTCAAGCAGACCGGAAAGCCACAATATGTAGACTTCAGATCCAGGAAAGACCCCGATCAGACAATTTTCGTACCTCAAACAGCAGTACGTAAAGGATCTGTCTATCGGACTCTTACCGGTGATTTACATTCCTCAGAACCGATTGAAAATGTTGAACACGATTGTCGCTTGCTGCGGCAGTCAGGGCGGTATTTTTTGACTGTCCCGCAAGAGCGCGAGATCTTGGTTCCTGAGAACCAAAGGGCTGGGATCGTTGCGTTGGACCCAGGTGTACGTTCGTTTTTGACGTTCTACAGTGAGACTGAAACTGGAAAAATTGGTGAAAAAGATTTCGGAAATATTGTTCGTCTTTGTCACTATTTAGACCGGTTGATGAGCAAAATATCAAAGGCAAAAGGCGAGCAAAAAGGTAGGATGCTGAAAGCCGCAGAGCGCATGCGTTGGCGGATCAAGGATTTGGTATCCGAGATCCACCATAAGGCCGCGACTTGGCTTTGCAAGTCCTTTGATGTTGTCGTGATTCCACCATTTGAGACCAGCCAGATGGTGTCGAAACTTCGCAGTAAAACCGCAAGAGCAATGCTGACATGGGCACATTTCCGGTTTCGACAAATCTTGGATAACACGGCAGAAATATTCAGCACTCAAATTGTAGAACAAAATGAAGCGTATACAAGCAAAACATGTTCTGCCTGTGGTCGAACCCATAATATCAGAAGCAAGAAGACAATAACTTGCTCGTGTGGCTCGACCATGGACAGAGACATAAATGGAGCACGAGGGATTTTCCTTCGTGCGTTGGGAGATTCCCCCTTACTGAAGAGTCATCTTCAGTATGCATTTGTTGACAAAAGTTAACAAAAATGAATCGGAGAGACGTGTTCGTACCTTTACCCAAACCGAATAGCTTCAGGTGGAAAGAGTCGCTGCTGTTGGCACTCAGCCTGTTTGGAACCACTACGGCACTGGCTGCTCCCAGGTTGGAAAGTGAATTTCCGGCTTTGTCCGAGTCGTGGCAGGCCGCCAGGCAGAACCGACGCTTTCAAGTGCCAGATACTAAGGAACTGCTGATGGCCAAATCGCTGTTTGAACGGGTACTGGCCGGAGAGAAGGGCGCGACCATGGCCCAGGAGTGGCAGAAACTTGGTTTTGAGTGGGTCGATTGGCATGGTTTGCATCTGTTGAGGGAGAGTCCAGCCCGGAACGAGGGGCGGGGATTTTTTCTTTTTCGTCCTGAACCTGCGGATGAGGTGTTGATCCAGATTCCCCATGGGGAGACCGACGAACGGACCGGCGAGCTGGGGATACGGCTGGCCCTGGAAGGGAATGCCCGCGCTGTGGCGTGGAATACCGTACCTCGCAGGGTTTCCTCGTTTGGCAGCGGTTCGATCAATGCGGATTTGGCCCATCTGGAGCAGAGCCTGTTCATTGCCCTGACCGAAGCCTTTACCCGACGCATGCCGCAAGGCCTTGTGGTGCAATTGCACGGTTTTTCCCAGGAGAAGCGACGTTCGACCGCTGGCATGCAGGCAGATCTGATTGTCAGTGCGGGTCATTCTGCCCCAGGCTTCCGGTATGAACAGATGGTGGCCTGCATGCGTCGCAACGGCGTGGTTGGAACCAAACTGTATCCACGAGAGATCAATGAACTGGGCGGGGAGACCAACAGTATTGGCAAACGGATGCGCGCTTTGGGAATGCAGGGGTTTCTCCATCTGGAAATGAGTCGCTCATTGCGGGATCGTTTGGCTGTGGAGAGAGCCTTGCGGGCTGCGTTTTATCAGTGTCTGGCGAAAAAGGAGCGATGACCCGATGGGCAGGCGTGGCATATTGGTTTGGACTCTGCTGCTTCTCAGTGGTTTGACGCGATTGGCTCTGGCGCAACCAGATGGGGTTCAAAGTCGGCTGCTTGAACAATACCCTTTGCCTCTTTACTGGGACAATGTGGAAACTGATCGCGTGTGGCTGGGTGGAGCCGCTCCTGCCTATGATGCTCATGTTGGGCTGCACAGGATTCATTTACCCCCTGGTGCGGCCACGGAAGTGCGACTGGAGAGCCATTCCATGGTGCGGGCCGTGCGACTGAACAGCCATGGGATCGATCCGACCGGGATGCGACCTGCTGATCTGGAGTTGTCTTTGTCCCAGGGAAGTGGTCTTTTTGTGACCCGGCCCTGGCAGGTGGCTGTTGGTGCCAATCCAGGTCTGATCGCTGTGCCGGAGAGCGATATTCCATTGCTGGCCCGCATTGTCCGACCAACAACCAGTCAAGGTCCACTGGACTTGGCACTCTTCGTTTCCCGGCAGGAACCTCTGGGGGAGATCGCTCCCTATCGGGATGAATTGGTGTTGCCTGGGGCTGCCGTGGTGGTACGTCGAGGGGTGGATGCGGGTGGTGAGCGGTTCTGGCCCCTGGAACCGAAATCCTGGTCGCGCCTGAACGTGCAAGGACCGTTCCGTCTGGCCATCGAAGCGCGCCAGAACATGAGGAGCATGGATCGGGAACCAGGTCTCTCCTGGAGAATCAACCTGCGGCTGGATGATCAACCCCTGATTGATCTGCCCATGACCAGCACAGCGGAAGATCGCACGCCGCTGTTTATCGATGGTCAAGAGCAGGTGTCGAGTCGGTTGGAGCGCGCCTTTGTTGAAATCCCATCTGGCAACCACGAGCTGGCAGTGGCAAGTGATGTCCCGCTCTGGTTGCGTTTGTTGCGTCAGGATGTACCGGATTATCTGCTGCCAGGATTCAATGAGCCGGTGCCTTCTGCTCTGAAAGTCCGTGAGCAGAACAGGGATGAGCTGGTCAAACAGTGGCAAACCGCGCTTCATCTGGCCCAAGACAACAGCCATCGGAACAGCGGATTGGTGGGAACCTCTTTGCTTAGGCAACTGGTGGGCAATCGACCCGACTATCCGGCGTTGAAATCCAAGGCCAATGAAAAGGCAGGTCTCCATCTGCATTATCGTGATCTTCTGCCTGTTGGCAGGTCTGGAGCGCAACGTCAGGGTTATTTCCTGCCACAACGACTGTTGGCAGCGGATGAACTGGGCGTGATGACCGTATTGCCAACCCTGCTCAAGGGGGCGTTTCTGGAACGATTGGGCCAGGGTCTGTTTACCAGGCTGCCCCTGGCCGACAGGGCATCGGCCTCACCTGTTGTACAGCTCTATCGTCTGCCAGAGCGGCCTGTCCAGAGTCAGATGCGTATTCTTTTGGATCATGAGGCGGGGATGGGTGCCACCCTTTTGGCCCAGATTGACCAAACTCCGCCGGTTGTGCTGCAATTGTTCGCGGCGCGTCCTGCCGAGGAGATGGTTCCTTCGCCCATCGAAGCAGCCCTTTATCTCCATGCCGAACAGACCAAAACCAGCCAGCCGACCTTGCGGGGGGCTGTGCCACCGGGATTTCTGCCTGCTCCCTTGATGAAGGTTGGAATGGCCACCATCCCTGTGCCTCCAGGAGCCAAAGAGTTGCGTCTTTGGCAAAAGCAGCATGGCCCAACACCTCTGTGGGTGGCGGTGCAGTTTCAGGATGCCAAACCTTTTGCATTGACCCCAACCGATTATACGTCCTTGACCGACCGGCTCGCCAGACAGGGGATGGAGCTGAAATCAGTTGCCCATGGATTGCTGGCAACGTTGGATACCCCTGATAACAATAGTGAACGCGAGACTGTGCGTACTCTTTGGCATCCGCTGTTACGTTGGATACGGGCAGAACAGAATCAATGGTCTGCCAGCGTCACGCTGCCTGCCAGCGTCACGCTGCCTGCCAAGGTTCAGTCACAACAGGCTGATCCTCTGCGCCATCGGCAGATACTGGAGCAGGCGACCCGATTGGAAAAGGCCGGGGATTGGCTCAATGCCCTGGAGTTGCGCCACACGGCCTTTGCCAAGGCATCCAGCATGGCCGAGGGGCTGGAAGGATGGCTGGCCGAGGCGGACACTTTGTTTCGGTTGGGTGAATCCTTTATGGCCGAACAGAAATTGAAAGCCCTGCTGTTGCTTCCCGAAGCAGGCTGGTTGCGCCAGAGGGTTCGGGATCGGTTGATCCGTTTTTACCAACAGCAGCAGGATGATGAAAGCCTGCGTACCCTTTATGCCACTCTGTTTGCCCTGCATGGTGGGGCTGATGATCTGCGCGGCCTGATTCCGCTGTTGGCAGACAGTGGGGATCATGAGCAGGCTCTGTTGGCCGGATTGCTGCTTCCTGCAAAACAGCGTCCTGTTGACGCCATGATGCGGGCAGCGTTGGCCACGGGTTGGATCGGGCTTGCCGAAGAGATGGCAGCCATCCAGCCGACTGGTACAACTTCGTTTCCATGGTTGAGTGCCTTGTCTCTGCGTCGGCAGCTTGATCAGGGGATCCCTTTGGATGAAAAGCCTTCTGTCCCTGATGATGCGTTGGGTCGCTCCTGGCGTCAGGGTGTGGCTCTTGTGCAAAGCGGCCCTGGTTCTGACCCGAACGCGGGGGATTCGTGGCAACAGGATTTGCATTGGGTGCAAAAGTGGGCGAACTGGCAGGCCGAACGTCCAGGAGAGCGTTTTTGGCGAGATCGATCAGATTGGATTGTGGATTATGCTCAGGCCGGGTTGCATTATTCCGTGGCACAGGATCGCCATGCTCGCGGCTTCAGTGCGGAATCAACCCATCCGGTGCGGGTAAGGTTGGTTGGACCTGTGAGGATACGCCTGGAGATGCGTCATCAACACCAGACGATCATCAATCCGGTTCCACTGGAAGGCTGGATTGAAATTCGTGATCAACAGCAGCTTTGGACCCTTCCGGTGATCCATAATCTGCCAACAACCGGGGTGAAGCTGTTGGATTCTGACGCCTTCCTGGGGCGCAAAGTGGTGTGGGAGCAGGCGTTTGGACCTGGTCTGCATGAACTGACCATTGTTTCCCCACTGGCTCCGCTCTGGATACGGGTGTTGGGTGCAACCCCGGATCCTGATCTGGCTCCGCTGCCTGAACTCTCTCTGGCAACCCTGGCTGCGGCCCTGGAACCGCGTCAATCGGTCCGTGCCATGGATCTTTATACCAGTTTTATGGACTGGTTGCGGCCTTGCCTTTCCTGCGTGGCACTGGTTCCCAACCAGGGGATACCGCGCTATATTTCTGTCGAGCAGGTACGAACCTCCATCACCCCCACGCCCTTGTCAGTACCTGCTTTGGAGCGGGCGAAGCAATTGCTGTCGGCCTTGGGGAGTGAACAAAATCGTTCCAACCTGGGCCGTCTGGCGGCCAGTGGTGACCTGGAGGGTCTGTTGCAGGCTTTGAACCAGAAGAATCAAACCGATCCTGTGGAGCGGATGACCTGGTTGGTCTGGATCGCAGAACAACGACCGGCGTGGTTGGAACGGATGCTGCCCATGATCCTGGCCCTGGCCCACGACCACCCGGAGCAGCCAACCCTGTTGGCCTTGGCTGGTCGTGTGGAACGCAATACCCAGTGGTTGCCGTGGAACGCAGTCTCTGGTGGAGCTGGGGTGCGACAAATCACCTTGACCGACTGGATCCCGGAATCCCCTGCCATGCGGTTGCGTCGTCAACAGGTCTCTCCTTTACGTGTTGGTGAACGATTGCTTGGAAACGGTCAAGTGATGACCCTGGAGTTCAACTCTCAGAAGCCACTTCCGATCACATTGGTTATGAGTCTGGAGGAGGTGGCACTGCAACCATCGACACCACTTCAGATTGCTGTGGCCGTGGATGAAGAGAAACCCCGCATTCTGACTTTCAACCCGGAACAGCGGCAGCGCAACCATAAGCTCACTTTGCCAGTTGGTCGTCATCAGGTGCGGGTCTGGATGGAACGCGGGGTGATCAATCAACTGTTGCGCCTGCTGGTTCTTGAGGCTGGCCAACCTTTGGTGATTCCTCAAGAGCGTTCCTATCTGGTGGCAACTCCCCAGGAGCCTGTCACACTTCATCTGCCTGGTCCTGTCTGGTTGCGCATCGACGAATGGCGTTCCGGTCAAACCATCACCCGTTATCAACAGAGCGAGGGGCGTCAATCGTTGCAATTGAAACCTGCTCCAGGGCAGTCGGAAGCACACTATAGGGTGTTTGTCAAACAGGTGGCACCTCAGCCCAGCCCATCCCAACCCCGATGGTTGGAAACCAAACCCATTCCTGTGCCTGAATCCCCGGTGGTGTGGCCCTCAGAGGTATTACCAACAAAATTGCGGTTGACCGACGGTCTCTCTCTTGGGGGGCAGGAGGATGGCACCTGGAGTTTCGCGCTGGGCTGGCAGCAGCGGCACAACAGTGAAGCCAAGGTATCCGGGACAGCCGAACGGTTTGTGGAGGGCAGTGCCACTTGGCGTTTTTTTGATGAATCGGCCCGGAATTGGTGGCAGGCAGGTTTGCTGGAACGGATTCGGGAACAGGGCAACTCCAGTCATGGCCTGTTTGGTCGCATCGACAATCGATCACTCTATCCACCGCTCCATCTTTTTGCCGAGGAGCGACTGTTTGCACAAGATCTGGATTCATTGGGGTTGAACTGGTCCTCTCGTTTCCGCACTGGAGTCTCCCAGTGGCGTCCTATGGACTCCAAGCTGGGACATGAATGGAAGGGGATGTTTTTTTGGAATCATCAGGGTGTTGACAGCCTGCCTGTCCAGTTGCAAGGTCAGGTGGATCAGGATATTTTTTCCAGTTATCGTCACGACCACCGATTTGGGATGGAGTTGACGGATGTTGTGCGTTATCAACCCTGGCTGGACACCGAACTGCGGGCTGAAGCCGGGCTGACCTCCAACGAGGATTACAATCTGCCTGACCCGGATCGATTGCATTGGAAGGCAGGTTGGAGCCAACTGGTTGGACCGCTGTTGTTGGAAGGGGGGTATGCGGGCAGTCATTATCGTGCGGATCAGGATCGTTCTCAAAGCCATACCCGACAGGAGTTGGATCTGTCAATTGGTTTTGAGCATTGGCGACCTGGTGGCCAACGGCTGGAATGGCGTTTTTCCGGTGGGAATGATTTGGGGGATGGCAAGGTGCGGGCACTGTTGGAGTTGATTTGGCATGAAAGTGGTGGCCGGGGCTATCGGGATTTTCGTTCTGGCGAAATAGCGTTTCGTGATCAGCGCATACGACGGGGCAGCCAGGGATTGTTCAAGCAGGATGTTTCCCAGTTCAATACAGTGGAAAAACCGTGAATCAGACTGAGACCATCCACCACCTGTTGGAAGAGGGCATCCCGCATGTCTGGCGCAAGGTGGAGAAACGCTGGGTTCAGGAGACCGTAATCGCCTTTCTGGAATGGGGAGGCGAAATCGACAGACAGGCCACGCTGCCGGAACGGGTTTATCATGGATTGGTTCATTTATTGGTTGTTGAACAGAAGTTGATCGACGCCATGCGGGTGCGCCAGGGAGAATTTTTAAGAGCCTTCCGCTTGGCCAAGGATGACCAAAGCCGTGAACAGATCATTCTGGATTATGCACAGAGTCTTGGAAGCTCCTCTGTTGATTTGCGCCGAGATGCTGCAGCCTTCAGTCGCTGGTTTGGATTGGATGCCCTGATTGACCGTTACACGCGACGGTTGGCCAACAGAGAGCGACGCATTGTTTTTTATCTGCGCCGGATGGCGGATCTGATTGCCCGGTTGTTGACCACCCAGCCTTCAGACGTGGATTTGGCTCTGCTGTGGCGTCGGTTCAACCTGGAAACTGCGGTACGGCCTCTGCTGGCGCATGATGGCGATGGTCGGGTGCGTCTGGAGGCGTTTCGCGCTTTGGCCAGAGCGTTGCGGGCATTGCCCAATGCCATCCATCAACATGGGGTGAGCGATGCCACGGTACAATACATCATGCGGGCTGCCCAGGATGCCCATCTGGATATCTGGATTCAGTGCGAGGCCCTGGAACTGCTGGCGACTTTGGCCCCGCAAGCCTTGGCCATTACTCTCTCCCGTCGCCTGAGCGCGCCTCAGCCTGGGGATGATCTTTTTGTTCGTCGTCGTGCTGTCCTGATCATGGCCCGCAACAAAACGTACTTGCCGGAGTGGTCTGCATGGATGGAGCGTCTGCTTCAGGATCCCAGCCCGACCGTGCGCCAAACCTTGCCCCAGGTACTCAAAGATGCCGAAGCTGCCAGCGTGGAACACTGGTTGCCTCGGATGCTTGGGGCAGATCCGGTTCCCCAGTGTCGGGCAGCGGCTGTGCTGATCATGCCAGAACTGATGCATCGGGCAGAGTTGGCGAATTTTGTCATGACTCAGATGATCACCACGCTCACCCAGGAACGTCATCCTTTTGTTTTGCGAGTGGCTCTGGAGTGCAGCGTGGCATTGGTGGAAAAAGGGTTGTCTTTTCCACAGTCAACGCCCCTGCTGGAACCGTTGTCCATGGCGTTGCGTCAACTGCACCAACAGGCCGAAGCGTTGCCGGTACGGCGATGGGCGGCCATGGCCAGGGAACGCATCTGGGTGCTGCTTGATCCTGGAGCGTGTCAGGCCTTTACTGTTCTGGCCCCGTTGATTGCCACCATCCCACCGGATGGCCATGTTAGCCGCAGAGTGCCACGGGAACTGTCTCACTTGTCCCCGGAGTTGTTGGCGCGGGTGCTTTCGGTTTTGGCGCAACGGGATTTTGGTTTGGAGCTTGAACGGGGTTGGTTGACTGGACGGCTGAGGTTGCGACGCGGACATTGTTTTGGATTTCGTTTCTGGCGACTGTTTTATGAATTGACGCACCCTTCGCCGGACAAGCGGCAAGCTTTTTCCCATACCATAGGCCGATTGTTCAGGGGTCAGTGGCGGGCACCTTCTTCGATTCTTGCTGAACTGGCACAAACCAAGGTGCCTGGGGAGCCGTTGCATATGGCCAGTGAGGAGGGGTGGCGTCCCTATTTGCCATTGCCGGATGAAGTGCTTTCGTCGCTGGAGCATGGTTTTGGTTTGTTGGGGCGTTCGGTTTGGATCACCAGCAGCGAAGGGGTGACAGAGATCATGCCTCCCCGTTTTTTCTGGAAACGGTGGTTGGCGTGGTGGCGACTCACCAGGGACTATGCCCATTTTGCCCGGATGCGCAACTGGCGCGAGCAGGAGCAGCAAGGACCGGATGCATATGGTCTGGCACTCAGGACACTTGGGTTTCGATTGCACTGGCAGAGTCATGGCGATTGGCACAATCCGAAGCCTGATGAGGATCCCCAGGTACGTCGTTTTTTTTCAGTCATGGCTCTGGGATTTTCCAGCGGGGAGATGACTGATCAGTTGTTGCGACTGCGGGACTATTTTTTTTCGGTGTACGAAAACACTCTGTTTGAACTGGTGATTTTCACTGTGTGCGCCACGTTGTTTTTTTTCGTGCGCCATATTTATCTCAGTCAGAAAATGCAGAGGATTCGTGCCCGCCTGCCTTTGGTGATTGGTGGGTGGGGGACACGGGGCAAATCAGGTGTTGAGCGGCTCAAGGCGGCGTTGATCAATGCCTTGGGTCACAGTGTGGTGAGCAAGACGACCGGATGCGAGGCGATGTTTCTCCATGGTCATCCGTTTCGATCATTGCGGGAGATGTTTTTGTTTCGACCCTACGACAAGGCGACCATCTGGGAGCAGTTTAATGTTTCCAATCTGGCGCAACAGTTGAAGACCGAAGTGATGCTTTGGGAGTGCATGGCTTTGACTCCTGACTATGTGCAGCAACTGCAACGCCACTGGATGCGAGATGATTTTTCGACCATCACGAATACATTTCCAGATCATGAAGATATTCAGGGACCAGCCGGGATCAATATACCAGGGGTGATGACGTGTTTTATTCCGCACCAGGGACGATTGCTGACTTCGGAACAACAGATGTTGCCGATTTTGCGTCAGGGTGCCAGTGGGCTGGCCACTGAAGTGACTTCTGTGACCTGGTTGGAGTCAGGGATGCTGGCTCCAGATGTGCTGGAGCGGTTTTCCTACCAGGAGCATCCTGACAATATTGCGTTGGTATTGGCTTTGGCAGAGGAACTGGGGGTGGAACGAGATTTTGCACTCAAGGAGATGGCAGATCGGGTGGTTCCAGATCTTGGGGTGTTGAAAACCTATCCGGTAGCTGAGGTTTATGGTCGTCGTTTGCAATTTGTCAACGGGATGTCGGCCAACGAACGGTTTGGCACGTTGAGCAACTGGAATCGGTTGGGTTTTGACAAGCAGGATTATCAAGCCGAGCCAGGGGTATGGATTACCACGGTTGTCAACAATCGGGCGGATCGGGTAGCCCGGTCGCGGGTATTTGCGGGTATTCTGACTGATGATATTGAGGCGGATCGTTTTTTTCTGATTGGTTCCAATTTGAATGGTTTGGTGGGTTATATTGAAACCGCCTGGGAGCTGACCATTCAGGGGATCACCTTGTGGCCAGAGCGGAGCGATGATCCGCTTCAGGAGGCACGTTCTGTCATGATTGGCATGGCCAGACGGTTGAGATTGCCCATGGACGATTCTCTGGTAGCTGCTCGTTGGCAGGCCATGGTGAGTGGAATGGGATTGGAGGCATTGGATGACTTGTGGCGTGATCCTGAAAGGGCGCAGGTGCGTTTGGAGCAACAGGGAGCAGGAGAGCATGCGGCTGTGATGTTGAGTCATTTGCGGAGCTGGCAGCAGGAATTGACGCAGTGGCGGGATTTGGTGGAGAGAGTGGCGACCACGCCGGTATCGGAGCGTGAGTCATTGGATCAACGATTTCGCCAGCAGGCAACGGCATGGTTCAAGTCGAAACTGGTGGTGGTTGAGGATTTTCATGCCAGTGGTGATCAGGTAGTGGCCTTGATTGCCACGACCACGCCACCGGGTTTTTTCAATCGCATCATGGGGTTGCAGAACATCAAAGGAACCGGTTTGGATTTTGTTTATCGTTGGCAGGCGTGGGATCAGTGTCATGATGCCTGTTCTCTGGTGCAAAGTGTTGATGAAGAGGTTTCTTTGCGTGGGTTGGAAGCACTGGTTTCATTTCAGGATTATGGTTTGTTATGTGAAACCTTTGCCCGTGCCACTTTGGCTCAGGTGCAGATTCGTCCTCATATGCAAAAGGAGCGACGACAGGCGGATCTTAATCTGATTGCCTCTCAGCTTGAACAGAGTCTGATCAAAGTGCGAGAGCGGCTGGGAGCGGTACGTTCCGTGGGTTGGTTGGAACAGGTGGTTGAATTCATTGAAACCTTTCTGGATGCCGGGGATGCGGTGAAACGGCGCAAGATTGCCAATCAGATTTATCAGGATCTTGTGGACGAGCGGATCAGCCATGCCAGAGCAGCCCAGGAGTTGAAAGCTTTGAACAAGCGGCAAAAGGGCGGTTGGTTGTATGCCATGCTGTTCAAACAGTGATATTGGAAAGTTATGGATTTTCAGGAGGAGTGAATGGGTATGGATCCGGAAAAGCGTGCAAGACATCAAGAGAAGATTCAAAAGCTGTACCACTCTTATCGGGAACGAATGGCTGTGGAGCTTGTTGGGTTGGGGGAGTTGGCCAGTCGGTTGGAGGGTACGGAGGGGGATCGGGAGGTATTGATGGCATTGCGGCAGCAGTTGCATACCATAGCCGGTTCTGGGGGTACATTTGGTCAAGTTGGGTTGGGTGAGCAGGCGCGTTTTTTGGAGTTGACCCTGGTTTCCTGGTTGAATGCCCCGTTACTGGAGTTGAATACTGAGGAGCGACATCGTTTGGCAGAGAGTCTTGCAGCATTGCCTGGAATGCTCATTGATACAGATGCAATCATCCCATCCAAATAAAAAAAACCAAGTATCCACTTTGCTGAAGTGAAATTGATGAACTATTTGAAAATCATGCACATTCCATGCGCCGGGAAAAATGCAAAATGTTCGCTCAATATCAATGCGTTGCCCAAGTTTTGCCCAGTTTTTGCTTAATAGTGGAAGTGGATACCTAGTGGCTCAACCGAGCTGAATTGATGGGTAGAGCCGAGTCAATTTTATCCGAGCATTTTCGGATGTAAACTGCCAGTTCACTTTGCATTTTTCTTGGTTCCGTTCTT